>CALKYE010000228.1 GCA_938003765.1 uncultured Planctomycetia bacterium | reverse complement strand
CTCCCCATCGCGATGCTCACCATCGCGCAGATCCCTGTCGCGTAGCTCCTCGTCACCGCCCAGGTGTTCCTCATCGCGTGGCGCCCCGCCATCGCGCAGCGCCTCCCCACGATCGCGCAGCTCCTCGTCGCCATCGCGCAGTCCAGCGTCGGCGCCTGCGCGGAGACCAGTTCCCGGTCCGGCGCCGTCGGCGCGCGCCAGAGCGAGTGCGCCCACCCAGCGAGCGCCCGCGCGGCGCAGGGCTCGCGCACACTCGCGCAGCGTCGCGCCCGAGGTGACGACGTCGTCGACCAGCCAGACCTCGTCGACCTCGTCGAGTCGCGGCGGCGTCCGCGCGCGCCACGCGAACGGCCGCGCGAACGGCCACGCGATGGACGACCGGACGTGAGCCGCAGCGAACGCGCCGCGCACGTTCGAGTCCCGAGATGCGGCGCCGCCGGCCCCCTGAACTGCTGTGGGGCGCGTACGCCTCAGCAGTGACCTGCAAGGAGCGCCCAGCTCCGCGGACAACGCGGTCGCGAGTTCGCGCGCCTGGTCGTACCCGCGCGCGAGACGACGCCAACGGTGCAGTGGAACCGGGCAGAGCACCCGCCGACGCGGCGCCGCGTCCCAATCCAAGGTCCGAGCTGCGTGCGCGGCCAACGCCGCCGCCAACGGCGCAGCCAGGTCCGAACGGCCGCCGTGCTTGAAGGCCAGGATCCACTCGCGCAGCGCTCGATCGCGGTAGTCGCCGAGCACGATCGTGCGCGCGACGCGCGGTGAGCGCTGTCGGCAAGCGGCGCAGGGCGCGCCGGCTTGCGCTGCGTCGCTCAGCGCCCGAGGCGCACGGCGCGCGCAACGCGGGCAGCGCGCTCCGATCGGAGACTCGGGCAAGCGATGCGACGCGCACCAGGGCGCGCCGACGCCAGCGGCGCCGCAGATCGCGCACAGCGGCGGATGCAGCGCATCGCGGAGCTCACACGCCGCAGCAGCCAGGCACGACCGCGCCACGGACGTCCACGCGGATGGCCGCAACCCTGCGAAGACTCGCGTTCGTCGCGTCGACGACGGATGGGCTTCCGCGATCTGAGGCCAAGCGCCGCTCTGCATGCAGCGACGTGGACTGCGGAGCGCGCGCCGCGGTTGCAGCGCTCTCCGAATTCTCGCGTGCTCGAAGAAGAGCCCGCGCTTCACCGGCTCGCGCCCGAACGGCGAGCGCGCGATATCGCGTCAGTCCCCGGGCCCGAGTTCGCGCGCGCCCAACTCCTCCGCGCGCTCGAACTCTTCGGCGAAGCGCGGTGACGCAGCTGCGCGACGTTCTCTCGCGCGCACGGTGGCGCTCGCGCGCGGCGGCGCCAGTCCGAGCTCACTGCGCAACCGCGCCGCGTACGACTGCACCGTCTCGTCGGCGGTCGAGTCGAGCCCGAACAGCTCGCCGACTTCGCGCGCCAGGTTGGTGTCGGTCTCGAAGTCCGGCGGGTGCTCGCGCAGGTGCGCACGCACCAAGGCGCGCAGCGAGCGCAGACTCCACCACCAACCTCCGACCTCGAGCGCGATCGCGAGCACGACCACCGCTCCGATCCACAGCGCCGCGGATCCACCGTCTTCGGGCGCCGGCGCCGGAGCGTTGCGCCCGTAGATCTGCGCCGCGAAGCCCGCGACGAGGAACAGGAACCCGAGCGTCATCTGCACGCGGTGGAAGACGAACTCGCGGATGCGCCGGAAGTCCTGCGGCGCGCGGCCGAGCCGCTCCGCCACCAGCGACTTGGGATTGCGGAACAAGATCCCGTTGGCGATCAGCAAGCTGCCGACGATGCACAGCACCAGTCCCAGGCTCGACCAATCCGGACCGCCGAAAGCCGCGGCGCCGCTGGGTTGAAGCGCGAGAACGCGCGGGGACAGGGATGCGGCGATCGACACGTGGACAAGCTAGCGCATCCGCGGAGCGCGGAGAACTCGCCGGAGAGCGGCGCGCGCGCCACGCTGCATTCGCCACGCGCGCCGCTACTCTGCGCGGCGTGACCCAGCCCCCCCGATCCGCGGACTCCTCCGACGCCTCCCCGCCCCCCTCGAGCGCCGTGATCGACCAGGCGCTGCGCCTGGCGCGCCTGCACGTGCCGGAGCAGGAGCGCGCAGGCTTCGCCCGCGACTTCGCGCGCGTGCTGGAGTCCTTTGCGCTGCTGCGCGAGCTCGACGTCAGCGGTCTCGAGCCTCTGCGCACGCCGTCCACGCGCGTCGACAGCCTGCGCGACGACCGCCTCGAGCCCGCGCTCGAGCGCGAGCGGCTGCTGGAGATCGCGCCGCAGGCCCAGGACGGCTTCTTCGCCGTGCCCAAGACCATCGGCGGAGAGCGATGAGCCGGGCGACGCTGGAACAAGCCTTGGCGCGCGCGGCGGCGCTCGATCGGCAACTGGGCGCGTTCGCCTCGATCGAAGCGCAGCTCGCGCTGGAGATCGCGGCCGAGCACGAGCGCAGCGGGCGCGGCAGCGCCGAGCTGGGCGGAACGACGTTCGCTGTGAAGGCCAACCTGTGCTGGCGCGGCGTCGAAACGCACGCTGCGAGCGCGGTCCTCGCGGGCTATCGCGCGCCGTACAGCGCGACGGCGGTCGGACGCGCGCTCGCCGCCGGCGCGACCCCCGTCGGCGTGGCGAACATGGATGAGTTCGGCTTCGGCTCTTCCGGCGAGAACTCGGCGCTCGGGCCGACGCGCAACCCCTGGGATCCCCGACGCAGTCCGGGCGGGTCTTCCAGCGGCGCCGCAGCTGCTGTCGCGGCGGGGCTCGTCGACTTCGCGCTCGGCTCGGACACCGGCGGCTCAGTGCGCCAACCCGCGGCGCTGTGCGGCGTCAGCGGCTTCAAGCCCAGCTACGGCCGCGTGTCGCGCTACGGGCTGATCGCGTTCGCCTCGTCGCTCGACTGCGTCGGAGTGTTGGCGCGCGAGGTGGAGTTGATCGAGCGCGCGCTCGGCGCCATCAGCGGCGAGGACGCGCACGATTCCACCGCGCTGGCTCAACCGCCGCTCGCCGCGCTGGCGCCGCGCTCGCTCCGTGGCCTGCGCATCGGCGCGCCGCGCGAGCACTTCGAAGCGGGCGTCGATCCGCGCGTCGCCGCGTGCGTGCGCGCCGCTCTCGCGCACTGTGAACGCGAGGGCGCGGTGGTGCGCGAGGTCGAGCTCCCCCACACGCGCTACGCGGTGCCGTGCTACTACGTGGTCGCGAGCGCCGAGGCGTCGAGCAACCTCGCGCGCTACGACGGCGTTCGCTACGGCGCGCGCGTCGACGGCGACGGAACCTTGCAGGGCATGATCGAGGCCACGCGCTCGCGCGGATTCGGCCCGGAGGCGCGCCGACGCGTGGCGCTCGGCTCGTTCGTGCTGTCGAGCGGCTACTACGAGGCCTGGTACGTGCACGCGCTCAAGGTGCGGCGCGCCATCGCGCGCGACTTCGAGCGCGCCTTCGAGTCCGTGGACGTGCTCGTCGGTCCGACCAGCCCGACGCTCGCGTTCGAGCTCGGCGCGCGCACGCAGGATCCGCTGGCCATGTACGCAGCCGACGTGCTCACCACTCCCGCGAGCCTCGCCGGGCTCCCGGCGCTGAGCACGCCGTGCGGACTCGTGCGCGAGGGCGACGTCGACCTGCCTGTCGGCATGCAGTGGATCGGGCCGACCGGCGCGGATGCGCTGGTGCTCGCGTGCGGCGCCGCCTGGCAACGCGCGAGCGAGCACCACCGCGCTACGCCGCCGCTTCACGCCGCTGGAGTCGCGTCATGAGCGCGAGCAAGCCCGTGCCCGACGGCTGGCAGGTCGTCATCGGCCTGGAGACCCACTGTCAGCTCGCGACGACTTCGAAGCTGTTCTGCGGCTGCGCCAATCAGTTCGGCGCGCCGCCCAACACGCAGGTGTGCGCGGTCTGCTCGGGTCAGCCGGGCGCGCTTCCGATGCTCAACCGCGAAGCGCTCGAGCTCGGACTGCGCGCAGCGCTCGCCCTCGGCGCGCGCGTGCCGCCGCGCTCGAAGTTCGATCGCAAGCACTACTTCTACTGCGACCTGCCCAAGGGCTATCAGATCTCGCAGTACGACGAACCGATGTGCACGGGCGGCGGCATCGCGCTGGCGAACGGCAAGTTCGTGCGTCTGGCGCGCATCCACCTCGAAGAGGACGCGGGCAAGGCCATCCACGACCGCGGCGCGAGTTCGCTGGTCGACCTCAACCGCGCGGGGGTTCCGCTCATCGAAGCGGTCACCGAGCCCGATCTGTCGACGCCGCAGGAAGCGCACGAGTACCTCGTCGCGCTCAAGGAGATCCTCCAGTTCGCCGGCGTGAGCGAGTGCGACATGGAGAAGGGCTCGCTGCGCTGCGACGTGAACGTCTCGGTGCAGCGCGAGGGCGGCGCGCGCGGCGTGAAGGTCGAGATCAAGAACCTCAACTCCTTCGCGAACGTGGTCGCTGCGCTCGAGCACGAGATCGCGCGGCAGATCGAGCTGATCGGCGCGGGCGGCGCCGTGCAGCAGGAGACGCGCCTGTTCGACGCCGACGCGCGCGCCACGCGCACGATGCGCACCAAGGAGGACGCGCACGACTACCGCTACTTCCCCGACCCCGACCTGCCGCCCGTCACGCTCGCTCCCGACCACGTCGAACTCATCCGAACGCGCCTGCCCGAGCTGCCCGCAGCGCGACGTGCGCGCTACGTCGCTGCGCTGGGGCTCTCGGAGTACGACGCGCGGCTCCTCACGCAGTCGCGCGCGAGCAGCGATTGGTTCGAAGCGGCGCTGCGCCACGTCGACGCGCCCAAGGAACTCGCCAACTGGCTCAACAACGAGGTCGCGGCGCTGTTCTCCGAACCCGGCGCGCAGGTGCGCTCGCTCGACGAGCTGCCCTTCAAGCCCTTCGACCTGGCGGAGCTGGTCGAGCTCGCGCGCCAAGGCCGCGTGACCCGCGCCGGCGCACGCACGATCCTGCGCGCCATGCTCGAGCGTCCGAGCGGGCCGCGCGAGCTGATGCGGGCGCTGGGGCTGGAGGCGAGCGCAGACGCGGCGCAGCTCGAGCGCTGGTGTCGCGAGGCGCTCGTCGGACGCGAGAAGATCATCGCGGACGTGCGCGCGGGACAGGACAAGGCGCTCGGCGCGCTCATCGGTCCGGTGCTCAAACTGGCGGGCGGGAAGGCCGATCCTCTCGCGGTGAGAGAGATGCTGCTGCGCCTGATCGGCGCCCCATGAGCGCTCCGCCGGACTCGCCGCGCCGCGTGCGGGTCGAGGAGCTGCTCGACCCCGCTCGCATCCGCCGCGACGGCCGCAAGCCGACGCCGGCGGAGTTGCGCGCCGCGTTGCCGCGCGGCTGGGTGCTCGACGACGACGGCGAACACGCCGTGCGCGACGGACGACTGCTGTTCAGCGAGGGCTGGGTGCTCCTCACCGGCATGATCGTGTTCGGCGCGGTCGCCCTCGGCCTGTTCTGGTCGACGTTTCCCAAGGGCTGGCGCGGAGTGACGCGGCTGGGCCTGTTGATCGTCGCCTTCGTCGTGATCGGAGGCGTGGTCGCGCCGCTCATCACGCGCGCGCTGCACCGGCGCTGAAGGGCGTCTCGGCCGGCGGCTCAGTTCGTCGCTTCGAAGCGCGCATCGGTGCGCGATGAGCCGCGGAAGCTGGCGCGGCGCTCCATCACGCGAGGCAGAAGCTCGTCGCTGCGCGTCTGACGCGTGATCGAGAGCATCTCGAGCTTGCACTCCACGCGCGCGGCATGGGCGCGGCCCGCGCGGCGATCCCACAGGATCTCGCCGTCGACGCGTCGGCGCAGCTCGAAGCGCTGCACGAGCACGAAGTCGAGCTCGCGCTCCTCGGTCTGCGCGTGCGTCTGGACTTCGCCGACCAGTTGCAGCACGCCCAGCTCGAGTCCGCCCAGCTCGCGCAGGCCCCAGAAGATGACCTCCAGCTCGCCCGACAGGTTGCGCCGGAGCTGCGACTGACTCTCGCGCGCGGACGCGGAGTCCTCGGCCGCCGCGAGCTCCAGATCGCCGCCGGGGTGCAGCAGCTCGGCGAGCGCGGACGCGTCGACGCGCCAGCGTTGGTTCGGCGCGAGCGGAGCGTCGGTGAGGAACACCGCCAGCCCGCTCCCGGCCACGAGGCCTGCGAGATGGCGCTCGTCGCCGCCGGCCGAGTCGAACCTCGTCGCGCCGAGCGCATCGAAGCGCACGCGCGCGCCGGCCAGCGGACTGGACTTGGTGCGCTCGTCGACGTGCTCGCCGAACTCGTCGGTGAGCACGTGGCGCTTGAGCCCTTCGAGCGCGGCGAAGGTCCGCACGAGTTCGGCGCCGTCCCAGGCGTCCTCGAACACGATCCGCTCCGTGCTCTCCAGTCGCGAGCCGGCCGCGAGCGGCTCCTGCTTGACCTCGCCGTCGCGTTCGACCTCCAGCCGCTCGAGCGCCATCTCGACCCGTTGATCGAACTGACTCGAGAGCAGGCGCGGCGGCTCGGGCGCGGGCCGCAGGCGCAGTTGGTCGTCCGAGCAAGCGGCGAGCGCGGCGCTGAGCGCCAGGATCAGGGTGCGAGGTGCGGTCACGGCGATGGGCCGCAGAGTAGAGCGGAGCGCGCGCCAAGCCACACTCGGGATCGGAATGGCGCGCCCCCGCTGGCCTCCTCCAGTTTCCGCGGCGCGTTGCCGATGGCGCGCGCAAGATGCGTGCAACCGCCGGCTGGATCGTCTTCGCCATCGCTCTGTTCGCAACGACGCTGGCGGTCGTCAGCCCGCAGGAGGGCCGGCGCGCGGTTCCGCCCAACAAGGGTCCGGGCGAGAGCGCGGTGCTCGCCGGCAGCGAACTCGAGCTGATCCACTTCCTGCCGACGCGGTACGTCACGGACGGTTCGGTGGACTACACCGCGCACGTTCAGCGCGCTCTCGATTCGGCTCGCGGCCGCACGCTGCGCCTGGCGCCGTTTCCGGTGCTGGTCTCGCCGCCGCCGCGCTCGAATCACTGCCTGGTCGTGCGCGACTCGACTCACATCGTCGGCGGTCCGGCCTGCGTGCTCCGCACCGACGTTCCGGCCGTGCAGTTGCTCCGCATCGAGTCGACCACGGGCATCCTGCTCGACGGCTTCTCCGTGCAAGGCGTCGGAGGGATCGGCCGCAACCTGGCGCACGGTCTGATCCAGGTGTGGAACTGCGAGAACGTCGAACTGCGCGGCGTGCGTGTCTCCGACGCCGACGCCGATGCGATCGCCATCGCGAACTCGAGCGACGTGCGCGTGCTGGGCTGCAGCATCGACCGCGGCTCGAAGGCCGGCATCTACATCACGGCGTGCAAGAGCGCGGTCGTCGACGGCAACGTCGTCCGCGACACGGTCGGCCACCTCGCGCCGCCGCTCAAGAAGGTGGGCGCCGGCATCCTGCTGCTCTCGAACATCGACACGGTGTGCAGCAACAACGTGGTCGAGCGCGGCGTCGGCGCCGGCATCGTGTGCGGATCCAACGATCAACAGCGCGAGCCCGAGGGCGTGCTGATCACCGGCAACCGCGTGGTCGGGGTCCAGAACGCCGAGAACCCCGCCACATCGGGCGGGATCGTGCTCGCCAATTCGCAGCCGAACAAGCGCACGCACGTGGTGGTCGCGTCGAACTCGATCAGCGCGTGCGGGCAGTACGCGATCCTGGTCGAGAACCACGACGGCGCGCTGGTGCAGGGCAACGCCATCCGCGGCTCGCTCGCGAGCGCGATCGTCGTCGGTCACTCACGCGGGGTGTGCGTGCTCGACAACGTGCTCACCGACATCAACAGCGAGCTGCGCAACGGACAGGCGGGCGTCTACCTGCACTCGCACACCAGCGAGTGCCTGGTGCGCGGGACCGTGATGCTCGACTTCGAACGGCGCGGCTGGCCGGCGCTGATCGACCGCGCGCCGGCCGGGCTGAACCGCGTCGAGTGAACCGCGTCGAGTGA
>CALKYE010000227.1 GCA_938003765.1 uncultured Planctomycetia bacterium | reverse complement strand
CGATTCTGGACCCGTGACACCGAACGGGAACAGGGCGGGCACGCGCAAGGCCCCGAACTCGCGTCTCGATCTGGGTCGCTGGGTCCGCGAGCGGCGGGCGGCGAACGGCATGACCCAGAGCGAGCTCGCCCTCCTCGCGGGGGTCGGGCGGCGGCTGGTCTCGGAACTCGAGCGCGGGAAGGCCAGCCTTCAGCTCGCCGGCGTCGACGCGGTGCTGGCGGTGTTCGGCAAGCGACTGGGCATCGAGGACCTGCCGCGCGAGCCGTTCGGCGGCGAGACGACGGAGCGCACGCCGTGACGCGCCGGGGAGTCGTGTTCCTCGACCGCGAGCCCGTGGGCGAGATCGAAGAGACCGCCGGCGGCATGACGTTCCGCTACGACGCGGCCTGGCTCGCGCGCGCCGACGCGAGGGCGATCAGCCTCACGCTCCCACTGCGCAGCGAACCGTACGCGTCGAGCGGCCTGCATCCGTTCTTCGCCGGACTCCTGCCCGAAGGCTGGCTGTTCGACATCTCGATCTCGACGCTCAAGCTCGCGCCCGACGACGGCTTCGGGCTGCTGCTCGCGCTGTGCCGCGACTGCGTCGGCGCCGTGCGCATCGAGCCGGAGGTGAGCGTTGGTTGAGCACTGCACGATCTGCCTCGCGGCGCTCGACGACGAGACGAGCGCGGCGCGCGGCGTTCACGCCAAGTGCGCGCGCGCGCTCTTCGGGGTGAGCACGATCCCATCGATCGAACTCGACCCCGAGCAGCTCTACCTGTTCGGCCAGCAGATGGCCGGCCGCACGACGCTGTCCGGCGTGCAGAGCAAGGTCTCGCTCGGCTGGCATCAGAAGACGCTGCGCGTGCGCGCGCCGATCGGGGCGTACATCCTCAAGCCGCAGAGCGCGACGTACCCCGAGCTCCCGCAGAACGAGCACGTCTGCATGCGCATCGCCGAGCTCGCGGGGCTCGAAGTCGCCAAGTGCGGACTCGTGCGACTTTCGAACCGCTCGCTCGCGCTGATCGTCGCGCGCTTCGATCGCGAGGGCGAGCGCCGCATCGCGATGGAAGACTTCTGCCAGCTCAGCGAGAAGCTCCCGCGCGAGAAGTACGACGGCTCGGCCGAACTGTGCGCGCGCATCGTGCGGCGCTACGCCGCGGAACCGCGCGTCGACGCGCAGCGACTGTTCCGCCAGTTCCTGGTCTCGTGGTGGATCGGCAACGGCGACCTGCACCTCAAGAACCTCGCGCTGCTCTCGCGCGATCCGCTGCGGCCCAAGCTGTCGCCCGCATACGACCTGCTCAGCACGCACCTCGTGATCGCCGACGATCCGCAGGCGATGCCCGTTCGCGGCAAGCGCTCGAACCTGGATCGCGGCGATTGGCTGGCCTTCGCGGAGTACTGCGAGCTGCCGCCCAAACTCGCGAGCGTGGAACTCGAGCGCATCGCCAATGCTCTGCCCGAAGCGCTCGAGCTCGTCGGAGCGAGCTTCCTGCGGGCCGAGTTCCGCGCAGCGCTTGCGGACTTGCTCGCTGCACGCGCGCGCGTGCTCCGAGCGTGATCCCAGCTGCATCGAGGCCGCGGTCCGGCGAGCAGTCGCTACGACACGGCGCTTCGCGTTCGAGCAGGTTCGCTTGGAACTCGAAGAACGAGGCGCGCTCGACCGCGCACTTCGCCACAGCGCGTTCTCAACGTCGCTCGAGCAGGCGCGACCGTGGCGGAGATGAAGTCGAGGTCCGCTCGAACGCAGCGCAATCACCCAGTTCAACGACCGGAGTTTCGATACGCCGCGACAGGCCATATTGAGGGGCCTCGGCGCGAACTGTCGCCCAGAATGGCGCGCTGGCGTCGAGGAGTTGGACGCGAGCGCAGCTCTCGGCGGGCACCACGTGCGACGAGTTTCCGGCGCCCCAACCCAGCTCGAGCGCGCGCTCGACTTGCAACAACCGAGGCAGGAGTTCGAACACGCGTCAAGTGCTCTCGACAACGCACGAAGCCTGGCGGGGCGTGCGCCCGAAGCATGCGACCTCCACGCCACGTCGCAGGAGTCCATCGTGTCGAGTCGCGACCGCAGAGCCGACGTCAACGGTCGAATCGCCCCGCTCCGGTCAGCGCCGCACGAAGCGCCATGTACTGCCGCCACTCGGCGCCCGAGTCGATCTTCACGGGAGTGTCATGTTTCGCGCCGACCGAGGTGCGCTAACGCGCTCACGCGTACCCGGACTCATAGGGCTTACGCGCGCACCCCAACTCTCCACGCGTCGGGTGCGCATCGTCGCGATCTCGGCGAGCTGAACTTGCGCTGGTGGACTGAACACTTTGACATCCGAGGCAACGGGGCAGCGGCTCCGCACCTCGAGAACAACGCGCTCGACGCCAGGAAATCCTGCGGTTCGGCGAGCGCACACCTGTACTCTGACGCCAGCGAGGGCCCCCGACTTCGCTTGCGCCGTATCGACCGCCTCGACTCCTCATGGAGTTGTCGTGGCCTGTTTAGCCAAGCGTGCTTGCAATGCCCCACTCTCCGACATGGCTGGCAGCTCTGCCCGATGCAGTGCTGCTGCTCGACGCGCAGTCGCGCATCGAAGATCTGAACGCGCTCGCCGAGCAACTCCTCGGCGGCGAGCGTGGAACGTGGATCGGAGCGCCGTTGCGCTCGCTGCTCGCTCCTGCGGAGTCCGACTCGCTGCTCCGCTTGCTCGAGAGCATGCCGGCTGCCGACGACGGGCAGAGCGATCGGGCGCGGTTCGAGTTCGAGCTGAAGCGCGCCGAGGGCGCTGTCATTCGAGTCGACGCGCGGATCTCGTGGCGTGTGCTCGACGGAGAGCGACGTGGCCTGCTCTCGCTGCGCGAACTCCCGTTGCGCGACCCCGCACAGCTGTCGATTCCGCTGCTGCTCGAGGCTGCCCCCGACGCGATGGCGCTCGTGGACCGCTACGGCGCGATCGTGCTCGCCAACGCGCAGATGGAGCAGTTGTTCGGTTACGAGCGCGGCGAGTTGATCGGTAAGCCCATAGAACTCGTCGTCCCCGAACGCTTCCGTCGCCGGCACCCGCGCTATCGAGCCGACTACTTCGCACACCCCAAGGTGCGCTCGATGGGCTCGGGGATGGAGCTCTCGGGACTGCGCAAGGGCGGAGTCGAGTTCCCCGTCGAGGTCAGCCTCAGTCCGCTCGAGAGCGACGGCGAGCTGCTGGTGTGCTGCGCCGTGCGCGACGTGACCCACCGGCGGCGCGCCGAGGAGAAGTTCCGCTCGCTGCTCGAGTCCGCGCCGGACGCGATGGTGATCGTCGACTCCGACGGGCGCATCGTGCTCGTCAACGCCCAGACCGAGCGCCTGTTCGGCTACGCCCGCGAGGAACTGGTGGGCCAGTGGGTCGAGATGCTCGTGCCCGAGCGCTACCGCAAGCAGCACCCCGAGCGGCGCTCGCGCTACTTCCTCGATCCCAGAGCGCGCGCCATGGGCTCGGGACTCGAACTGCAAGGCCGCCGCAAGAGCGGAGACGAGTTCGAGGTCGAGATCAGCCTCAGCCCGCTGCGAACCGACGAGGGGCTGTACGTCTCGAGCGCCATCCGCGACATCACGGAGCGCCGCCGAGCCGAGGCCGCGGCTCGCATCGCGGCGATCGTCGAGTCGTCGAACGACGCGATCTTCCGCCTGAGCACGGAAGGCGAGATCGAAACCTGGAACCCCGCTGCCGAACGCCTGCTCGGACACGGCGCGAGCGCTGCAACGGGCTTGCACCTGCGCGAAGTGTGGGCAGGCGGCGGCGATGAACTCACCGAGGTCCTCGAAGCTGTCGCCGCGGGCCGCAGCGTCGACGACCACGAGACGAGCCTCACGCACCAGAGCGGCGCGCGCGTCGAGGTGGCTCTCACCCTCGCGCCGGTTCGCGCGGCCGACGGGAGCTTGCTCGGCGCTTCGACCGTGGCGCGCGACATCGGCGCCCGCAAGCAGGCCGAGCGCCGACTGAAGTCCTCGCTGCGCGAGAAGGAAGTGCTCCTCAAGGAGATCCACCATCGCGTGAAGAACAACCTGCAGGTGATCATGAGCATCCTCAGCTTGCAGGGACGGCGCGCGCGGGGCCCGGAGCTCCAGGCGATCCTGTCCGACGCGCAGAACCGAGTCGGCTCGATCGCGCTGTTCCACGAGAAGCTCTACCAGTCGCACGACCTCGCCAGCGTCAACTTCGGCGAGTACCTGCGAGAGCTGGCTCAGCGCGCCGTGGCGCAGCACACCGATTCGCGCACCCAGGTCCGCACCGAGCTCGAGCTCGCCGAAGTGCGCTTGGGCGTCGACCGCGCGATCCCGTGCGGGCTGATCGCCAACGAGCTCCTCACCAACGCGTTCAAGCACGGCTTCAAGGGCCGCGAGCGCGGAACGGTGCGCGTCGATCTGCGCCGGGACGGGGCGCAAGTACGGATGACCATCGCCGATGACGGCGTGGGCTTGCCCCAGGACGTCGACATGCGGACTTCACGCACGCTGGGCATGGAGCTCGTGGAAACGTTCGTGGAGCAACTGCAGGGACGGCTTGAAATCACTCGTGCGCAGGGTCTCCGAGTCGAGATCGCGTTCGACATCGACAACGATTCGAAGGAGGACAGACTATGACGAGCATTCTGATCGTGGAAGACGAACGGATCGTGGCGCGCGATCTGGAGGAGTCGCTCGCGGGCATGGGCTACAGCGTCGTCGGCTCCGCGGCGAACAGCCACACGGCGCTCGAGCTGGCGGCGACGCACCTGCCATCGTTGGTGTTGATGGACGTGCGCATCGACGGCGACGTCGACGGCGTCGAGACCGCCAACGTCCTGCGCTCGCGCTTCGACATCCCGGTGATCTTCCTGACCGCGTACGCCGACGACGACACGCTGACGCGCGCCAAGAACTCGGCCCCGCTCGGCTACATCGTCAAGCCCTTCAAGAGCGCCGAACTGCGCGGGACGATCGAGATGGCGCTGGTGCGCCACGAGCTGGAGCGGCGACTCCGCGAGCGCGAGCGTTGGTTCGAGACCACGCTGCGCTCCGTCGGCGACGCCGTGCTCGCGGTGGGCCCCGACGGCGTCGTGAGCTTCGCCAACCCTGCCGCCGAGCAGATCCTCGGCGCCAACAGCGCCGAGCTGATGGGGCGCGCGGTCGAGGAGGTGTTGCAGCTGATCGATGAAGCAACCCAGGCCCCGATCCCCAATCCAGTGAGTCGCGCGCTGAGCGATCTCCGCGCCGCCGATCTCCCGCGTGGAGTCGCCATCACCAGTTCCGGACGCGAGCTCCCCATCGAAGACTCGTCGGCGCCGATCGTGGACACCGGCGGCAAGCTCCTGGGCGCGGTCATGGTGTTCCGCGACGTCACCGAGAAGCGACGGGAGGAGCTGCGCACCGCATTGAACAGCAGACTCACGGCGCTGGGCACTTTGGTCGCCGGCGTGACGCACGAGCTGAGCAATCCGCTGAGCGCGCTGTACGGGGCCTCGGACCTGATGCGCGTCGAGCTCGATCAGCTCAGCGCCGAACAGCCTCCGGATCCGATTGGCGCGAGAGTGAAGCGGTTGCGCGAACTCAGCAACGTCGTGGACGAGGCCAGCCGCTCGATGGGAGACATCGTCGATGACCTGCGCCTGTTCTCTGCGCCGCAGGAAGACACCCTGGACCGCGTGGACGTTCGAGCAGCGCTCGAAACCGCGCTGCGCCGAACCGCCGCGCTGGTGAAGCAACGCGCGCAGCTCGCGCTCGAGCTGGAAGCTGCGCCGCCGGTCAACGCGTCTACGCGCCGACTGGTCCAAGTGTTCATCAACCTGATCACCAACGCAGCCCAGGCGATGTCACCCGAGAAGCGCCGGACCAATCGACTGCTCGTGCGGCTCGACACGGCGCCGAACGGGTCTGCCCGCATCAGCATCCGAGATACCGGCGCCGGTATGAGTCCCGAGACGCTGCGCAGCGCCTTCGACCCGTTCTTCACGACCAAGCCGTTCGGCGAGGGCACGGGGCTGGGGCTGTCGATCTCGCACGGGATCGTGCGCAGCTTCCACGGCGACATCAGCGTGATCTCCGAGCCCGGGAAGGGTTCGTTGTTCGTCGTGACGCTGCCCCCTGCGCGCGAGTTCGCGACGAGCTGATCGGCGCGCGCGGCGCAAGCGCGTTCCCGCCACGTCGACCTGAACGCGATTGAGTCACGCGCTCACCCGCGGCAAGTTGAAGCGGCGTCGCGAGGCGCGCGTTCGTACACGACATCGCGCCGGGGCTGCCGTTGTTGCGCGACACATGCGGCCGAGCTTCCGCCGGCTCGCCGAGAGCGCCGATCGGATCAGGACGAGCCCCGGCGTCGCGGGCGGAATCGAATCTCGTCGAGCACAAGCTTCATGACCACACGCCCGGGCCTCGAACTCACGCCCATCGAACGCAACGGCGCGTCGCAAGGACTGCGCGAGACGCCGCCATCCGTCGTCAACGACATCGCTCAGGCGACGGCGGAGCTGTACGCGCGAGTCGGCTTCGAGCCGCCGTGGATCGGCTACCTCGCGCGCTCCGACGGTGAGCTCGTCGGAACCTGCGGCTTCAAGTCGCCGCCGATCGACGGGCGCGTCGAGCTGGCCTACTTCACCTTCCCCGCGTTCGAGGGCCGAGGCATCGCCACGGCGATGGCGCGCGAACTGGTGCGAATCGCACGTCAGCGCGATGCGACCGTCGCGATCGCCGCACAGACACTGCCCGAGCGCAACGCCTCGCACCGCGTGCTCGAGAAGCTCGGCTTCACGCACGTCGCGACGCTCGAGCACCCGGAAGACGGACTGGTCTGGGAGTGGCGCGCGCCGAGCGCGTGACCGGTCGCGCGCACGAGCTCGGCAGCGCTCGCGAGCGGCGCAGGCTTCTGTAGGATTCGACCGCAGAAGCCCATGACGCGTTCGAAAGCTGCGAGATCAGCGCTCGTCGGCGCGGCGGAGTCCGGCAGCAACGCCGTGCTCGTCACGCTGAGCCACGAGTTCGAGTTGCTCGACCGCCGCCAGATCGAACTCGTCGAGCCCGGCCTGCCGACCCACCCCCACCATCACGAGGGCTCCTGGGCGCTGGGTCGTTACCTCAAGTCCCCGTGGGCGCGGCCGATCACGCTCGCAGAGGCCGTGGAGTTGGTCGAGCGCGTGCGCGCGTCAGCTCACAAGCTCGCGCGAGCGCACCTCGCTGCGCTCCGAGAACTGGCTCCCGACGGCGTCGCGAAGATCGCGCTCCGCGCCTGCCAGCCCGTGCCGGCGACCATCGAGGCCGCCATCGCGGATGCGCGCGCGCAAACCTACGCCGACTCGGTGATGTACCGACGCGCGCTCGCGTCCGCGGCCGAGGAGCTCGGCTGGGGCGTCGCGTGGTACGACAACGAGCGTGTGGAGTTCGAAGCGGCCGCCGCGTTGCGAGAAACGAGCCTCGAAGCTCACCTGCGCGAGCTCGGTCGCAAGGCCGGCCCGCCGTGGCAGGCGCGCCACAAACTCGCCGCGATGGCCGCGATCGCGGCGCGTTGAACCAATCGGTCGCGGCTCAGCCGCCCCAACGCACGACGAGGCGCGCGCGAATGGCGCCGTGCTCGCGCGCGAGCCGATCGAGCGCGTCGACATCGAGAGCTGAGCGTTCGCACAGCTCGGCATCGCGAGCGAGTGGGAATCGCGCGCGCACAGCGCTCTCGAGGCTCAACGCGTGCGCCGCCAGACGATCGCACGCATCGGCATCGAGGGCTGCCGCCCCGCCCGAGGACTGCACCAGCACCGCGCCCTCGCAGTCCTCGCGGGTCGCGACTCCGCACGCGTCCGCTGCGTCGAACAGCTCGAGGCGATCGACGCGCAGCTCCTCACCACAGCGTCGACTCAGCGCTTCGAGCGCGTTCGCGTCGCCCGTCGTAGAGCGCGTTGCGCCACACACCTGTTCGATGTCAGCGCTGCCCAGCCGAGCGCTCGTGCGCGCCAGCGCCCGGCACAGTGAGCGGAAGTCCCCCGTGAACGCGACGAAGTCGGTCTCGCACGACAGGCGCACGAGCGCGCCGCGCCGGCGCTCGGGATCGACCGCCGCCGCGACTCGCTGCACCCGTTCTCGCCCTCTGGGGTCCCGCGCCGAACTCATGGCCTCGACGGCGAGGTCAGTCGACGCGGACCGCGGCCTCCGACCGCGAGGGCGCGCCTGCGCCGCCGAAGCGCTTGTTTCCAGCGCAAGCGCACAGGCGCGCACGGGAACGGGGCGAAGCGCGACCTATACTCGCCTCCGACATGGAACTCGAAGTCGAATCGACCACGCGCCCCGCGCGGCCGCAGTGGGATGCGCCGCCGGCCAGCGCCGCCCGCGCGGGCGCAAACGCGCGTGAGCTGGCGCGCATCCGCGAGAAGGTGCTCGAGGGGCAGCGCATCAGCGCAGACGAGGGCCTGTGGCTCCACGATCACGCCGACCTGCTCGCCTTGGGCGAGATGGCCGATGCGGTGCGCCAGCGCCTGCACCCGCAGCCGCACGTCACCTACATCGTCGACCGCAACCTCAACCCGACCAACGTCTGCATCACCGACTGCGGCTTCTGCGCGTTCTACCGCCGCCCCAAGGCCGACGGCGCGTACGTGCTCGAGCGCGACGTGATCGTCGCCAAGATGCAGGAGCTCGCGGACCTCGGCGGACGCCAGGTGCTCATGCAGGGCGGGCACCACCCGTACTTGAAGACCGAGTGGTGGTGCGAGCTGTTCACGGACCTGCGCGCGCGCTTCCCGCAGATCAACCTGCACGCGCTCAGCGCGCCGGAGTTGGACCACCTCGCGAAGCTCGACAAGCGACCCGTCGACGAGGTGCTTCGCGATCTGGTCGCCGCGGGTCTGGGCAGCGTGCCCGGCGCGGGAGCGGAGATCCTCGTCGAGCGCGTGCGCAAGATCATCGCGCCGAAGAAGACGCACACCGATCGCTGGCTCGACGTGCACCGCAAGGCCCACGAGGCGGGCCTGCGCAGCTCCGCGACGATGATGTTCGGCCACGTCGAGACCGCGGCCGAGCGCATCGAGCACATGGAGCGCCTGCGGAGCTTGCAGGACGAGACCGGCGGCTTCACGGCGTTCGCGTGCTGGCTCATGCAGCCCGACGGCGTGCCCGAGGAGCACATGTACCCCGCGCGCCAGACCCCGGCGGTGTATTTGCGCGTGCAGGCGCTCTCGCGCATCTACCTCGACAACTTCGCGAACATCCAGACCAGCTACGTCACCGCCGGCCTGAAGATGGCGCAGGTGACGCTGCGCTACGGCTGCAACGACTTCGGCGGGACGATGCTCGAGGAGAACGTCGTGAGCGCGGCCGGCTGCTTCAACCTGGCGCCGATCCGGAGCCTCGAGAACGTGATCCAGCGCGCCGGCTTCACGCCGCTGCAGCGCAACTCGTGGTACGGCATCGTCGATCCGCGCCATCCCGAACTGCAGCGCGGGCCGTACTCGAAGGAAGAGGCGGCGACTCATCGCGCAGCCAGCCTCGGAGCGGCGCGATGAGGTTCAAGCAGCCCGCTGCGCCCGAATTGCGCTGGACCGTGGTCGTCGTCTCGGTCGGTGTCGTCCTCATCACGCTCGTCGCCCTCTACTGGACGTCGACGGCGTCTTTCTCCCCGATCGCGCAATGACTGCCATCGACATCGCCGAACGCCAGTTGCTCGACAGCGCGCGCGCCCGTGGTCTGGGCGACATCGCCGAGAAGGTCCTCGCGCGGGAGCGCCTGTCGATCGACGACGGCGCGCGCCTGTACCGCTCGCCCGCGATCCACGTCGTCGGCGCGCTGGCGAACGTGGTGCGCGAGCGCCTGCACGGCGACCTCGCGTACTTCAACGTCAACCAGCACATCAACTACACCAACCTGTGCAACAAGCTGTGTCGCTTCTGCGCGTTCCAGCGCTTGCCGGGACAGCCGGGCGCGTACCTGCTCTCGCCTGAGGATGCGGCGGCCAAGATCCGCGCGCTCGCTCACGAGCCCGTGACCGAGGTGCACATGGTCGCCGGCGTGTGGCCGAAGATCCCGTACTCCTACTACCTGGACCTGCTGCGCGCCGTGAAGCGCGAGCGGCCCGAGATCCACATCAAGGCCTTCACCATGGTCGAGCTCGACCAGATCGCGAAGGTCGCGAAGAAGCCGCTCGAAGAGGTGCTGCCCGAGCTGATCGAGGCCGGGCTGGGCTCCGTGCCGGGCGGCGGCGCCGAGGTGTTCAGCGAGCGCGTCCGCAAGGAGACGTACCACCTCAAGATCAGCGGCGACGAGTGGCTCGACGTCGCGCGCAAGGTGCACGAGGCGGGCTTGCGCTCGAACTGCACGATGCTCCACGGCCACATCGAGACCGTCGAGGAGCGCGTCGATCACCTCGATCGCCTCCGCCGACTGCAGGACGAGACCGGCGGCTTCCAGACCTACATCCCGCTCTCGTTCCACCCCGAGAACAGCGAGATGGCCGACGTGCCGGGCCCGACCGCGCTCGACGAGCTGCGCGAGATCGCGCTGGGCCGCCTGATGCTCGACAACATCCCGCACATCAAGGCCTACTGGATCCTGATGGACGTGCCCATCGCGCAGACGGCGCTGTCCTACGGCGCCGACGACGTCGACGGGACGGTGGTCGAGGAGCACATCTACCACGACGCCGGCGCGACGACGCCACAGCGCGTTCAGCGCGCCGAGCTCGTTCAATGGATCCGCGACGCGGGCCGCGTTCCGGTCGAGCGCGACACGCTCTACCGCGTGGTGTGGTCCGCGGATCCCGAGCGCGCGCCGGTCGGCGAGGCCGCGCCGGTCGGAGTCTGACCGAGGCGTCCGAGCGGACCGCTGAGCCACCACCAGGCCAGAACGGCGTGGACGCCGAACTTGGCCACGTGCTCGGGAAGCCAGCCGTCGGGCGGCGACGGCGCCCTCGAGTAAACGACGCCGAACGCGACCGCCGCGAGGGCGACGAGCACGTGCGTGACGCCCGCGAGCGGACGCACCCAGGTGCGCGCGCGGAGACCCGCGACGCCGATGGTTCCGTTCAACAGGGCGGCCAGCGCGAAGGCTGCGCGCCACCCGAGTTGGAGGTCGTTCTCGTCCGCCGGGGGCGACGCGAGCTGCGGCGCAGCGACGAGCAGCGCCAGGCCGAGCGCCGCGAGGATGTAGAGCGAGAGAACGCAGACGAGCCACAACGGGCGACGCGCGGGAAGAGTGGGTGCGGTCATGGAGGCGGCAGATTCTGTGGATTTCGACGGTTTGCCGGCAACCTCAAAGCGGGTGGGTCAGTCTGCGTGCTCCGGATGCGCAGTGCGTCCAACGCTCGAATCGAGGAACGCCGACATGCTCGCCACCCACTCACCAGCTCTCGCCAGCTCGGATC
>CALKYE010000226.1 GCA_938003765.1 uncultured Planctomycetia bacterium | reverse complement strand
TCGCCGAACACTTCGCGCAGGCGGGTCTTCTTGCCGACGCGGTCGCGCAGGAAGAACAGCTTGGCGCGGCGGGTCTGGCCGTGGCGCACCGAGACGATGTCCTTCACGCGCGGGTTGTGCAGCGGGAACACGCGCTCCACGCCTTCGCCCTGCACGATGCGGCGCACGGTGACCGAGCGTCGGATCCCGCGGCCCTTCACGGCGATGACCGTGCCGATGAAGAGCTGGACGCGCTCCTTGTCGCCTTCCTTGATCAGGTAGTGCACCTCGACGGTGTCTCCGACGAGCACCTGCGGGATGGTTTGCTTGCCAAGTTCGCGTTCGATGGTCTGAAGGCGGTGCATGTCGTTGACTCCGGTGTGCGGGGCTTGCTCGCCTCCCGCTGCGCGCTCGCACGCAAATCGCAGTGCGGAGCGAGGCTGGGGCGGAACAGGCGCTGGTTGGTTGGATCGTGGGGGGCAGATCGAACTCCGCGCGGGGGCGCTGAGTTCTTGAACGGATGGAGGGGGCGGGAGCTGTGCGCGGGAGCGACTCTCGATCGCTCAGTCTCGGACTCGTCGACCCTTGGGTTCGCCGCGCGCAGCGTCGATCGCGCTGGGCTCGAGCAGGTCCGGGCGGACGCTGCGAGTGCGCTCGAGCGCGGCGCGGGCGCGCCAACGCTCGATCTCGGCGTGGTTGCCGCTCAGCAGCACCGGCGGCACTTCGCGGCCGCGCCAGGAGCGCGGGCGGGTGTAGTGCGGCGTGTCGAGCAAGCGCGCGCCAGCAGCCGGCGACGCGAACGAGTCCTGGCGTGCGGACTCTTCGTCGCCGAGCACTCCGGGGATCATTCGCGCAGCCGCTTCGAGCACGCACAGCGCGGGCAACTCGCCTCCGGAGAGCACGAAATCACCCAGCGAAAGGCGCTCGAACGCGAAGGCGTCGAGCACGCGCTCGTCAAAGCCCTCGTAGCGCCCCGCGAGCAGCAGGACGCGCTCTTGGCGACTCAGGTCTTCGGCATGCTGCTGCCGGAAGACGGCGCCGGAGGGGCACAGTGCGATGCGGCGAAAGGCGCCGTGGCGCGCTTCGAGCCATTCGATGCAGTCGGCGATCGGCTCGGGGCGCAGCAACATGCCTGGGCCGCCGCCGAACGGCCGGTCGTCGACCGTGCGGTGTCGATCCCGCGTGAAGTCGCGGAAGTCGACCACCAGGGTCTCGATCAGGCCGCGCTCGCGCGCGCTGCCCAGGACGCTCGCGCCCAAGTAGGGCTCGATGGCCTCGGGAAACAGGGTCAGAATGGCAAAGAGCGGCACGGGGCCCCCCCGCGTGAAAGGGGGAACAGGGTATGCGCGGGGGTGGGCGCCGTCAAGCTGACGCGCGGCGCCCCACGGGCCGACCGCGCGCGGCGCCGCGCTCCGCAGGGAGCGGTCGGGCGCGCACAAACCTTCCGCGCCGATCGAACTGGGGCTCGGCCAGACTACTCTCCCGCGCATGTTCACAGGTCTGGTGGAGGGCACGGCCCTGGTCGAGGCGCTCGAGCGACGCGGCCGGGGCGCGCGGCTGGTCGTAGCCGCGCCCGCGTTCGAGTTCGCGACCGAGGCAGGGGACAGCGTGAGCGTCAGCGGCTGCTGCCTGACGGTGATGGCGCGCGCCGGGGCGAACTCGCCGCTCGAGTTCGACCTGTCGGAGGAGACCCTCCGCCTGACGTGGTTCGGCGGTCTCGAGGTCGGTCGCCCGGTCAATCTCGAGCGCGCCGCGCGCCTGTCCGACCGGCTGGGCGGTCACCTGGTCTCGGGCCACGTCGACGGAGTTGGGCGCGTCGCGGCCGTCGAGTCCCGCGGAGACGGGGGCGTGTGGATGCGCTTCCAGGCCCCCGAGGGGTTCGAGCGCTACCTCGTGCCCAAGGGCAGCGTGACCCTGGACGGCGTGAGCCTGACCGTGGTCGAGCCCGCCGCGCGCGAGTTCGCCGTGGCGCTGATCCCAGCGACGCTGGAGCGCACGACGCTCGGTCGCGCCGCGCCCGGTGATCCGGTGCACCTCGAAGCCGACCTGGTCGGCAAGTGGATCGAGCAGCTCCTGCGCGCGCGCGGCGCGATCGGTTGAAACCCGCGCGGCTGATGAAACGCAAGCTCGCCGACATCGGACTGTCCAGCGTGCTGGCCGTGGCGGCGCTGGCCATGGGCTTCGATCTCGTCGCGGCCACGCGCATCAGCGCGCTCGTCGTGAGCGTCAGCATGCTCGCGGTGCTGATCTACATCGCGCGCGACGCCGGCATCCGGCTCACGCGACTGCGCACCGCGGGGCGACCGCAACTCGCGCGCGTCGAGATCGGGCTCTTGCTGGCGTGCGCCGGCTTCGCCGTGGCGCGCGGCCTGCTCGCCCTCGAGGCCTTCGACCGGCCGCTGTCGACCGCCGAGACCCAGGCCGCCCGTCTGTACGACCTGCTGTTCCTGACGCTCGCGTTGGTGGCCGGACTGGCGCTCATGAAGTCGCCGGCCATCGCGCGTTCGCTGCTCGCGATCGGCAAGCGTCCCGCGCTGCTGCTGGCCTCGAGCTTCGCGGTCATGATCCTGGTCTCGACGCTGCTGCTGTGCCTGCCGATGTCGGTGCGCGGGTTCGAGCACATCCGCCCGCTCGACGCGCTGTTCACCGCGACCAGCGCCGTGTGCGTCACGGGACTGACGGTCAACGAGGTCGGCGCCGTCTACACGCCGTTCGGCCAGCTCGTGATCCTGATCGCCATCCAGTTCGGCGGCATCGGGATCATGACCATCGCGGCCATCGCGGTCTCGCTGCGTTCCGACAGCTCGCTCGGCGCCCAGGCGCAGTACGCCTCGCTGTTCGAAGCCGGCAGCCTGGGCGAGCTGCGTGGGCAGGTGTTCACCATCGTGGCGACCACCTTCGGCATCGAGGCCATCGGGGCGCTGTTCCTGTGGGGGCTGTGGAAGAACGATCCGCAACTCGCCACGCAGTCGATCCCGTGGCTCGCGGTGTTCCACTCCGTGTCGGCCTTCTGCAACGCCGGCTTCTCGCTCTTCCCCGGCGGCCTCTCGCGCTTCGCATCCGACGGCGCGACGCAGCTCGTGATCATGACCCTGATCATCACCGGCGGACTGGGCTTCCCGGTCTACCACGTGCTGCTGCGCCGCATCGGTCAGCGCTCGGTCGGCTGGCTCAAGCGCCGCCCCGTCGATCCGCCTGCGTACCAGCTCGGCGCGCGCGTCGTCGGTCGGACCACGCTGATCCTGATCGTGGTGGGCGCCTTCGGACTCCTGGTGCTCGAGGGCGCGGGCGCGTTCTCCCACCTCGGCTGGTTCGATCGCTGCTTCGCCGCGCTGTTCTCTTCGGTCACGACGCGCACGGCGGGCTTCAACACGATCGACTTCGCCGCGCTGTCGGAGACCTCGACCCTGCTGGTGATCGCGCTGATGTTCATCGGCGGCAGTCCAGGCTCGACCGCGGGCGGCATCAAGACCACCACCGTGGCCGTGCTGTTCGCGACGTTCCGAGCCGAGCTGCGCGGCGCGGAGCCGAGCTTCGGACCGCGCGCCATCGCGCCCGAGACGATCCGACGCGCCAGCGCGGTCGCGGCCATCTCGATCGCGCTGATCGTGGCCTTCCTGGGCTTGCTCACGCTGACCGAGGACGCGACGTTCCTCGCGCTGCTGTTCGAGACCGTGTCGGCCTTCGCCACCGTCGGGCTGTCGCAGGGCGTGACCCCGGAACTCAGCGCGGCCGGCCGCACGGTGATCGTGGCGGCGATGTTCGTCGGCCGCATCGGCCCGATGGGGATCGCCTTGGCGGTGGGCGCGCGCAGTGAACGTCGCTCGTGGCGTCTGCCCCAGGCGGACTTGCAGATCTGGTGAGGAGCGTTCGATGAGCAAGCGGAGATTTCTGGTGATCGGCCTGGGACGTTTCGGCTCGGCGGTCGCGACCGGTCTGGCCGGCGCAGGCTGCGAGGTCGTCGCGGTCGATCGACTCATGGAGTACGTCGAGCCCGTCAAGGATCGCGTGGCCTACGCGATTCAGCTCGACGCCACCGACAGCACGGCGCTGCGCTCGATCGACGCGCGTTCCTGCGAGGCCGCGGTGATCGCGATGGGCGGCGATTTCGAGGCCTCCGTGATGAGCGTGCTCGCGCTCAAGGACGCCGGAGTGCTGCGCGTGATCGCGCGCGCCCGCGATGCGCGCCAGGCGCGCGTGCTGCGAGCCGCGGGAGCGAACGAGGTGATCGAGGTGGAGAGCGAAGTGGGGCGCGAGCTCTCCAAGCGCCTCTCGCAGGTCTCGCAGACGCCGCCCGCGGCGTCCTAGCGCCGCGCGCGGTTCGCGCTCGCCTCTCGCGCCGGCCTACAGGCCATTGAACAGGATCGAGGAGAAGGTCGTCAGCGGCGCGGCCTCGCGGTACTCCTCGAGCGTGCGCGTGAGGATGCTGAGCGCGCGTTGCACTTCGTCGTAGAGCGCGCGGTCCATCACCAGCTTGCCCAGCGTGCCCTCGGCGTTGCGCAGCGCGCCGGTCGCGGCCGAGATGTCGTCGGCGACCTTGGAGAGCTTCTCGTACAGCTCGTCGTTGGTGAACAGCTTGCCGAGCGTGCCCTGGTCGAGCTGTCCCGCGAAGGTCTTGATGCGCTCGTGCAACTCGTCGTCCTCGATCAGCTTCCACAGCGAGCCGTCGGCGTTCTTGACGCGCTCGGCGATCTCCTTGATGCGCGCGACCGCGTCGGCGACGTCCTGGGAGAGCACGTCGTCCTTCGCGAGGCGTCCGATCACGCCCTTGCCGGCCTGCACGTCGCTCGTGAAGCCTTTGAAGTCGATCGTGATCTGCTCCAGGTTGGTCGCGATCTCGGTGAACTTGCCGGCCAGGTCCTCGTCGGTCGCGAGGCGTCCGATCACGCCCTTCCCGGCGCGGATGTCGCCCGTCAGCGCTTCGATGTTGGCGAACGAGGCCTTGGCTGCGGCCACGCCGTCGCGCAGCTCGTTGGCCATCTCGTCGTCGCGCAAGAGCTTGCCCACCGTGCCCACGCCCGCGCGTGCGTCGGCGACGATCGTCTGCAGGTCGTCGATCGTCTTCGACAGCTTCGCGCCGTTCTCGTCGACGAGTTTGCCCAGCCCGTCGAGCGCGCCGCCCTTCACGCGCCCCGGCAGCGCGCCCGCGGTCGACACCGGCGCGCCGTCGGCCGGACCGGGGTCGATGTAGACCTGCTTGCCGCCGAGCACCGTCGCATCGGCGATGTAGATGTCGTAGCCCTCGCGCAACTGCACGACGTGGTCGAGCGCGAGCGTGACCGTGATGCGGCGCTCGAGCGGCGCCGAGGGGTCGTAGCTCAGCGTCTGCACGCGGCCCTCGCGGATGCCGGCCACGAGCACGGAGTCGCCCTTGCGCAGCCCGTAGGCCTCCTCGAAGTGCGCGACGACGAAGTGCCGCTCCTTGAACAGCGAGAAGTCGGTCAGGAACAGCGTGTAGACGCCCAGCACGAGCAGCACGATCAAGAAGAACGCGCCGAGCAGCACTTGTCGTTGGGTGTTCATGGCGTTCGCGCGGGGTCCGTCGAGCGGGGGATCAGTCGAGCTTGTCGCCGAGGAAGCGCACCAGGCGCGGCTCGGTGGAGTGGATGAATTCCTGCGGATTCGAGACGTAGTGCAGCTTGCCGCCGTCGAGCAGTCCGACGCGGTCGGCGGTCGTGCGCACGCAGCCGATGTGGTGCGTCACGATCAGCGAGGTGACGTGCAGTTGCTGCGCCAGGTCGCGCATCAGGTGGTTGATCGAGCTGGAGATCTCGGGGTCCAGGCCGGCGGTCGGCTCGTCGTACAGGATGATCTCGGGGTCCGTGACCAGCGCGCGCGCCAGACCCACGCGCTTGCGCATGCCGCCCGAGAGCTCGTTCGGCATCTTGTTGTAGACGTCGGGCACCTGCACCAGCGCCAGCTTGGCGTTGACCTTCTCGCGGATCTCGGCGTCGGGCAGGCGCGTGGTCTCGCGCAGCGGCAGCGCGACGTTCTCGCCGGCGCTCAACCAGTTGAGCAGCGCGGCCTCCTGGAACACGTAGCCCATGCGCGAACGCAGCTCGCGCAGTTTGTCGCGCTCGATCGTGCGCATGTCGTTGCCGTCGACCGTCACCACTCCGCTGTCGGGCTTGAGCAGGCCGATCACGTGGCGCAGCGCGACGGACTTGCCGGTGCCCGACGGGCCCATGATCGCGAAGGCCTCGCCGCGGTAGACCTCGAGATCGAAGCCCGCCAGCACGACCTTGGGCCCGAAAGCCTTGTGGACGTCCTCGTAGCGGATGATGACGTCGCGCTGAGCTGCGTCGTTCGCGCTCACGTGTTGAAGAACATCCAGCTCAGGAAGTAGTTCGAGACGATGATCGCGATGATCGAGTCGCGCACGGCCTTGCGCGTGGCGTTGCCGACGCCCATCGCGCCGCTGGTTGCCTGCACGCCCGCGGCGCAGGAGATCACCGACAGCACGATGCCGAACACGAACGACTTGAACAGTCCGGTGTAGACGTCCTTGGGCAGGTCGAACGGCAGGCCGCGGTCGTTGAGCGACTCGAGCACCGAGTCGTAGTACAGCGACATGCCCACGTTGAGCTGCGACTGCGCGATCAGGCCGCCGCCCACGATGCCGATCGCGTCGCACAGCACCGTGAGCATCGGGCACACGATGGCCGCGGCCAGCACGCGCGGCATGACCAGGAAGCTGATGCGGTCGATCGACATCACTTCCAGCGCCGCGAGTTCCTCGGAGACCGCCATGGTGCCGAGCTCGGCGGCGAGCGCGCTGCCCACCGTGGCGGCGAGGATCGTCGCGGTGATGAACGGACCCATCTCGCGGCACATCGAGAGCGCCACGATCGTGCCGATCTGGTCCTGCTGCCCGAAGCGCGACAGCTCCAGGCCCGTCTGCAGCGCCACGATCATTCCGATGAACAGGCCGACCAGCAGCACGACGTGGACGACCTTCAGTCCGGACTGGAACAGTTGATCGGCGACCAGCGTGCGGCGCCGCCAGCTCGAGCCGGCGCGCAGCACGACCTGGACCGCCAGCGTGAGCTGGAAGCCCACGTCGCCCAGGAAGCGGGAGAGCATGCTGCTCATGGTGGTGTCAGCGCACGCGTCCGCGTGTCATTCGCCCCGCAGGGCCGGCCAGCCCGGTCCCGGCAGCGCCGGCCACATCAGTTCGAAGCCCCGGCGCCGCGTGCTCGTGCGCCAGCGCACCAAGCCGAACAAGAGCGACGTCTCGCGCACCGTCGCGACGCCGTCGCGCAGCTTGCGCCGCGACCACAGTCCGCTGATGTACTCGCGCACCTCGCGCTCGTCCCGCTCGCGCCGCCACAGCCCGCCCCACGAGC
This sequence comes from uncultured Planctomycetia bacterium, assembly GCA_938003765.1. GTDB lineage: Bacteria > Planctomycetota > UBA1135 > UBA1135 > WYBT01. The sequence goes on along the minus strand of CALKYE010000226.1, from coordinate 5,175 downwards.
GTTCGCGCACCACGGCGCCGCGGCGCTCGCGCGTGTACAGCTCCCAGATCCAGGCGTAGTGCTCGTCGATGTCCGGCAGGCGCCATGTCGGCAAGAGCGTAGGCAATCCCGTGCGTGAACTCTCGCCCTGCTCTTCGTGCTGGTAGAGCGGCCACAGCTTCTGGAACGACGCGCGCTCGGCGCCGTTGAGGTCGTACGAGGTCCACTGCTGCCAGAAGGGCACGATGCTCGTCGCGCGCCGACTGCCGTCGGAGTAGGTCTCCACGCGCTGATTGAAGAGCGGCCACGGCGCCCAGGTGCTCTCCATCCCGTCGCTCCGCAGGTAGGAGTACAGCGGCCACACGCGCGTGCGGTGCGCGACGGAGGTGCTGGTTCCCGGACGCTGGATGCGCACGAACGGCCACGGGCCGTCCCACGACCAGAACCCGCTGCGCGGGTCGCTCGCGAAGCCGAAGAAGGGCCACAGCACGACGCGCGACGTGAGCGTGCCGACGCGCGAGACGCCGTAGAACGGCCACAGCATCCAGCGCCGCGGCTGCAGCTCGGGCGGGAGGTAGGGACGCTCGTGCGACCACAGATAGAACGGCCAGAGCACGAAACCGCTCTCGGCGTGGCCCGGCCGCGCGATCCCGTACAGCGGCCAGATGTGCCAGTCGAGTTCGTTCTTCCCGTTGCGGCCGAAGCTGAACAGCGGCCACAGGACGTGGTGGAAGGTCCCGCCGTCGCGCTTGGTGCGCATGTAGAGCGGGAACAGCACGAACAGGATCTCGTCGTAGGTCGCGTAGCGCTCGATCACGCCTCCGAACGGGAAGAAGGCGCGCTCGACGCGACGGGTGGCGTCCTCGGACCAGAACAGGCCGGGCAGCGCGAAGGTGCGCCAGCGCGCGAGTCCGTTCTCGTCGTGATCGGCCTGGTGGCGCACGAGAGGCGCGAGCTGCGTGACGGTGTCGTCGCCCTTGGCCTGGCGCGTTCCGAACGGCGTCAGGAAGCGCATGTAGGACTGGCCGTCGCCGAGCTCGTCGCGACACACCAGCGGGTGCAGCTCCCACTCGTTCACCGGATCGTAGGGCCGCGGCCGCTTGACCTTGATCGCGCCCGCCAGCGCTTCGCTCTCGCGGCCGCCGCCGGCGCTGGAGAGGTTCGAGTAGAGCGGGGCGAGGTGGATGTCGTCCGCGAGGTTGGCGCACCCCGTCGACAGCAAGCACAGGAACGCGGCGAGCAGCGAGGCTCGTCGTCGGCCGCTCCCGGCAGCTCGCAGCGATCGTTGCGCTGGCAGCGCTGCCGACTCAGGTGTCATGCGGGCGCGATTGTCGACCCTGCGCAGCGCCGTGCAAGCTCGCCGCCGCACGACTTGTCGCTCCCCAGGCCTCCGGCTACCGTCGCCCGCAACATCCATGGTCACGTACCTGAGCGGCATCCAGCCCAGCGGTCTGCCGCATCTGGGCAACTACTTCGGCGCGATCCGCCAGCACGTCGAGTTGCCCGCGCGCGGCGGCGAGCACTTCTACTTCATCGCGGACTACCACGCGCTCACGACCTCGCGCGACCCCGCGGAGTTGCGCGCGCGAGTGCGCGAGATCGCCGTGACCTACATCGCGCTGGGCCTCGATCTCGAGCGCGCGCTGCTGTTCCGGCAGAGCGACGTGCCCGAGGTGTGCGAGCTGACCTGGCTGCTCTCCACGGTCACGGGCATGGGCCTGCTCGAGCGCGCGGTGTCGTACCGCGACAAGGTCGAGAAGGGCGTGGCGGCCACGGTCGGACTGTTCCTGTACCCGGCGCTGATGGCTTCGGACATCCTCGCCTACGACTCGAACCTCGTGCCCGTCGGCGCCGACCAGAAGCAGCACGTCGAGATCGCGCGCGACATGGCGGCTTCGTTCAATGCGACCTACGGCGAGACGTTCGTGCTGCCCGAGTTCGTCGCCTCCGCCAACCCCAAGGTCCCCGGGCTCGACGGCGAGAAGATGTCGAAGAGCTACGGCAACACGATCTGGATCTTCGAGACCGGCAAGGCGCTCAAGAAGGTCGTCGGGCGCGTGCTCACCGACAGTCGGCCGCCCGAGGAGCCCAAGGATCCCGCGGGAGTGCTGCTGCTCGATTTGTTGCGCCTGTTCCTCCCGCCCGGCGAGCAGGCGGAGTGGGAAGCGCGCGTCCGCGCCGGCGGCGAAGGCGCGCCGGGGTACGGCCATCTCAAGCAGCGCTTGATCGAGGTCATCGAGGAGCACTTCGCGCCGGCGCGAAGGCGGCGCGAGGAGTTGCTCGCCGATCCCGGCGCGGTGGACGCGATCCTCGCGCGCGGGGCCGAACGAGCTCGCGCGCGCGCCGCGGCGACGCGCGACCGCGCTCTCGCCGCCTGCGGACTGCGCTGAAGCGCTGCGCCGCGTCGTTCCCGCGCGGTCGAATGTCGCGCCCGTTTCTGGAGCGCTTCTCGCGCGGCGCGTAGATTCGCCGACCGTGCGCGCCGGCGCGCGCCGGAGGCCAATCCATGCAGCGAACGAAGCATCGTCGAACGTCCCGCAGCGAACGGGCCAGCGCGCGGGCTGCGCTCGGACTCGCCGCGGGCCTGACGCTCGGACTCCTCGCGGCCTGCTCGGGTCCGCGCGCCGCGAGCCAGGGCAGCGCCTCGCCCGCGTCCGCGCCGCGCGAGCGCGGACCGCAGCTCTGGACCCAGAGCTTCCTCGAGAAGTCCGTGCTCTCCGCGGCGGTGGTCGAGATCGACGGTCCGGAACTGCTCCGCGAACGACTCGCGCTGCGCCGCGACGAGTTCAACCACGAGCACGGCGAGCGCGCCACGTCCGACGGTTACCTGATCGAGCAGCGCCAGCGCGCCGACAGCGACGGTTCGCCCATCCGCGCGCAGCTCGACGAGCTGGTGATCGACGCCTACGAGCGCATCCAGGTGCGCATCCGCCCCGACGCGCAGCGCGTGGTCGTGCGCGCCAGCGGCGACGTGTTCCTGTTCGCGCTCGAGAGCGGTCGCGACACGCGTGTGGCGACGCTGACGCTGGTGGGGGAACTCGACACGCCGCTCGAGCCGTGACCCGCGCCCCTCGTGGACACCTGCGCCGCGCGGCGGCGCCGCTCGCGCTCCTCGCGCTTCTCGCCGCCTGCTCGTCGACGCCCCGCCGCGACGTTCGCGTGTTCGAGCGCTCGGCCGACCATCCCTCGAAGCTGGGCAGCGCCCGACTCGCGCAGCTCACGCGCGCGCGAACCGCGCTCGAGTCCGGTGAGCCGGCCGTGGCGCTCGCGCTTCTGGAGCCGCTGGTCGCCGAAGCCGACGCGTCGTTCGCGCTCCGACGCATGCACCAGGACGCGCTGGTCGCGCTCGCCGGCGACGACTTGAAAGAGCTCTCCGCCCGCGCGAGAGCGCTCGCCGAGGCCGAGCCGACCGCCGACCACCTGCTGCTGTGGGCGCGTATCGCACCGAGCGCTGACGCCGCGCGCGCTGCGGTGGAGCACGCGCTCACGCTCGACCCGCGCAACGCTTGGGCGCACTACGCGGCCGCGTTCCTGCGCGCGCGCGGCGGCGATTGGGTGACCGCGAGCGAAGGCGTTCAGCGCGCGCTCGCCCTCGATCCGGGGCACCGCGCCGCGCGCCGGCTCGAGGCGGCGATCCTGGCGCGAGGCGCGCGCTCGACCGAAGCCATCAATGCGCTCGAGGTGTGGCTCGCCGCGGTGCGCGACGACCCGCGCGTCTCGTCTGCGGAGCGCGCCGACGCGCAGCTCGATCTGGCGCACCTGCTGCTGGTCGAAGGCGAGCACCGGCGCGCGCTGGCGCTCTTGAACGACGTCGGGCCGGCGGAGAGCGCCGTGCTCACGCGCTGGTGTCTGCTGGCTGCCGCCGAGCAGGCTGCCGGACGTCCGCGCGAAGCGTTGTCGGCCGCCGAGCGCGCCGCCGAGGCCGATGCAGACGCACTGCTGCCGTTGGTGCAGATCGCGATCCTGCACGAGTTCGACCTCGAGCAGCGCGATCAAGCCCGCGAGGCGTGGACGCGCGTGCTGGCCGCGACGCGAGGCGCGACGGACCTCGCCTCGCTGATCCAAGGTCTGCGCGCGCGCATCGTGCTGGAACGCTTCGGCGCGGAGTCCGCTCCGTGAAGCTCGTGCTCCAGCGCGTCGCCTGGGCGCGCGTGGTCGTCGAGGGCGTCGTGGTGGGCGAGATCGGCGCCGGCCTGCTGGTGCTGCTCGGCGTCGAGCGCGGCGACGACGAAGCTGGCGCGCGCGAGCTCGCCGAGCGCCTGGCGACCTACCGCGTGTTCTCCGACGAGCGCGGCAAGATGAACCTCAGTGTGCGCGACATCGGCGGCGCAGTGCTCGCGGTCAGTCAGTTCACGCTGTGCGCCGACGTGTCGAAGGGCCGACGGCCGTCGTTCGACCCGGCCGAGGCGCCCGAACGCGCCAACGCGCTGTACCTCGAGTTCGTGCGCGCGCTCGAGGCTCAGGGCCTCCCGACGGCGACCGGACGCTTCGGCGCGCACATGCGCGTGGAATCGTGCAACGACGGTCCGGTGACGTTCCTGTTCGAGCGCCCGCCGAGCGCGCGCGGGCCCGGGCTCGCGGCGCCGAATCCGCCGCAAGCTCTTGCTTGACGCCAAGATACTGCGGCTCGATACTCGCGCCTCGTCCCCCCGGGCGCGCCGCCCGTCCCGCCTGCGCCCCGCCTGCGTCATGACCGGCCAAGACCCGCTGACCATCACCAAGAAGGAGCTGGTGCACCGCATCGCGGACGCCACGGGTCAGACCAAGGTGGTGGTCAAGGACGTCGTGCAGCGCTTCCTCGACGAGATCGTCGGAGAGCTTGTCGCCGGCAACCGGCTCGAGTTCCGCGAGTTCGGTGTGTTCGAGATCCGCCAGCGCGCCTCGCGCGTGGCCCAGAACCCGCGCACGCTCGAGAAGGTCGAGGTGCCCGCCAAGCGCGTCGTGAAGTTCAAGGCCGGCCGCCTGATGCGCCAGCAGATCGGCGGCGACGACTCCGACGACGGCGCGGAGGACTTCGAGGACGACGAGGACGAGCGGCCGACCCGCGCGAGCGCGCCGCGCCGCACGAGCGAGCGTCCCGCCGCGCGAGCGAAGGCGCCCGCCGCGAACGCTGGAACTTCGCCGCAGCCTCCTGAGCCGCCGCCCGCTCCGCTGCGTCCGCCGCCCAAGCCGCCCTCGAACTCGCCGTTCTGAGGC
>CALKYE010000225.1 GCA_938003765.1 uncultured Planctomycetia bacterium | reverse complement strand
AACAAGCTGCTCACCAACGTCGAAGGCGGCGAGACCGCGCTGCTCCCCGACGAGAAGCAGATGTCGATCTTCGACGCGTCGGCGGAGTACCGCGCGCGCAAGGTCCCGACGATCATCCTCGCCGGCAAGGAGTACGGCTCGGGCTCGTCGCGTGACTGGGCCGCGAAGGGGCCGGCGCTGCAGGGCGTGCGCGCGGTGATCGCGGAGAGCTACGAGCGCATCCACCGCTCGAACCTGATCGGCATGGGCATCGCGCCCCTGCAATTCCGCGCGGGCGAGTCCGCCGCCAGCCTGGGCCTCACCGGCCGCGAAGTGTTCGACATCGTCGGCCTCGCCGCCGGCATCGAGTCGGGCTTCGCCGCTGGCCGCGACATCAAGGTCGTCGCCAAGCGCGACGACGGCAAGACGATCGAGTTCACCGCGCTGTGCCGCATCGACACGCCGGCCGAGCGCACCTACATCCGCCACGGCGGCATCCTGCAGTACGTGCTGCGCAAGCTCGCCGGCCTCGCTTGAGCTGAGCATCGTTCTGACGCAAGCGCGCCCCGCGGAGCCGGTCGAAGGCTCCGCGGGGCGCGCGCGTTTCGCAGGGGCCGCGCGACCTGCGCGCGCTGCGCTCAGGGGTTCATCACGAACTCGAGTGCGGCGCTGAGGTTGGTGTTCGACGGCGCGCCCGGGTCGCGGGTCCAGGCTTGGACGTTCACCTTGGTCCCGATCTCGAGCGCCGGGTCGAAGTTGGCCGCGATGTGCGCGTTGAAGTCGATCTGCATCGTGCCACTGCAGTTCGGGCCGATGCTCGTCGTCGTCGTCAGCGGCGTGCGGCGGAGCGGCGGCTGCACGCACAGCACTCCGCCTTGGAACGGTGACGCTGCGCGGCCGTTCACGCCGTAGAAGAACAGCCCCGGCTTGCTGAGCAGGAGGCCCGTGACGCGCACTTGGAATCCCGCGCCGGCGGAGAGGCTCGGTGAGTTGAAGCTGAACGCAGTGCTGATCGAGGGCGTGCAGCCGACCGAGGTCTGCTGCGCCGAACAGTAGTTCTGCACCAGCGGGAAGACCTGGCTGCGGAAGAAGGTCAGGCCGGTGAAGTCGGGCAGGGGCGACAGTCCGACCTGCGTGCGCGCGCCGGTGGGGATGTTGATGCGGTAGAGGTGATCGCCTGCGCCGAACAGCCGACCGAAGGCGTCGTGGGCGATGGCGTCGAGCGGCGCGCCTGCGCCGAGTCCGGGCGAGAGGATCGCGTCCTGGCCGCCGGCGGAGAGCGACAGCAGGCCCACCTGCGAGTCCCACGCGATGCGGAAGTTGAGCGGATTGGCGGACGCCGCCCTGATCGTGCGATTGGGGTTGACCTGCCCTTGGAACGTCACCGTCTGCGCCACGGTGTTCACTGCGAACAACTGATCGGGATTGGAGCTGCCGCTGTCGACGATCAGCTCCATCCCGCCCGAGGTGAGCATGTACATCGCGCGGACGCCGCCGAGCGACACCGGGAAGAAGAACGTGCCGGCGCCGTTGCGCGGATCGATGCGCCAGAACTCGGTCGTGGCCCCGTTGCCGCGCGCGGCCCAGATCTCGGTGCTGTTGAGGCGCGAGGCGAGCCCGACGAACCCGAACGAGCCGGCGGAACCGATCACGCGCGTTGCGCCGGTGCGCGTGTTCACGCGTGACACGGTTCCATCCAACTCGATCGCCAGCGCGCCGTTCAGGTTCGTCATGCCGTTGACGAACTCGAGGCCGACGAAGTCCACGCCCAGATCGGGGGTCGTCGCGGTTCGCGCGCCACTGATCCGATCGATGACGAAGCTCTGGCGGCCCAGGCCGGCGATCTCTCCGGACTCGGTGACGCCGAGCGAAGAGATCTGCGAGTCACCGACCGCGCTGCTCACGTCGAGCGCCACGCCGTCGGAGCGCAACTGCACCAACCCCAGCCCGTTCGACCCGTTCACTCCCGCGTCCCATGCGTACAGCCCTCCCTCGGGCGCAAGGCACAGCCCCTCGATCCCTCTCACGGTCGTGCTGCCGACCGACGAGACGGAGAAGTTCGTCATATCCAGTCGCACGAGCGTGTCCGCCACGCTCGGCGTGTTCGAACGCACGATCAACTTGAGCGAGCCGTCGGAGTCGAACGCCATCGCGCGCACGGAACCGCCGATCGGCAGCGTGGCCGCCACGGTCCCGGCTCCTGTGGTGCGATCGATCGACACCAACCGCACCGGGCTCGGCGAGACGCCCGAGATCGTCCACAGCGAGCCGTCCTCGGCGCTGGCGAGCGAGAAGATGCTGCCGAAGCCGCAGTTGCCGACCAGTTGCGCGGTGCCCAGAGCCGTCCGGATGCGGTACAGGTCGCCGTTTGTCGTCAACCCGATCGCGTCGGGGGTCGGGGCCAGGGACAGCAGCGCCAGGAGCGGAGAGAGCATCGGTGGGGGCGATCTGGAGGTGACGGCGTTCGGGACTCGCGTTGGCCCGAGCCCGTGCTCGAGCCCGCGGCCCGGCCCTCACTTGCGCGGCCAACGCTCCGTCTTTCACGAAATCCGGTCGCGATCGGGAGCGGGCCCCAAAACTCCTGACCCGCGCTGCCCGCCGCTCGCGCGCGGTCGGCGCCGAGCGGGGCCCAGCGACCACCCCCAAAAAAGATGAGGCGAGCGAACCGCGCGGGGCGCGACTCGCTCGCCGACGGGGCGCTCTACTCGCCCGCTCGTGTCAGTTCAGCGGCGGGAGCAGCACGCGGTCGATGGCGTGCACGACGCCGTTCGCCGTGTCGATGTCGCGCCGGATGATGCGCGCGCCGTTGACGCGCGGCACGCCGTTGATGACGCCGAAGAACACCGTGTTGCCGTTGACGGTCGCGACCTCACCGAGCGCGAGCGCCTGGTCGGCGTACGCCCGCGACGGAATCACGTGGTAGGCGAGGATCGACTGCAGGAGCGGCTTGTTCTGCGGCAGCAGCAGCGAGTCGACGAAGCCGGGCGGCAGCACCGCGAACGCGACGTCGGTGGGCGCGAGCACCGTGAACGGGCCAGGGCCGTCGAGCAGCGTCGCGAGGTCCGCGGCGCCCACGGCCGCGAGCAGCGTGTCGAAACGGCCGGTGCTCGCCGCCGTCGCCGGGATGCGGTCGAGGTTGGGCTGCATCACTCGGTCGAGCACGTGGATGATGCCGTTGGAGCAGATGATGTCCGTGACCGCGATCGGAGCGTTGTCGATCGTGGGCACGCCGCCGACGGCGCTGATCAGCGCGCGCTGATCGTTGGCCATCGAGAGGAACGGGCTCGTGAGCACTTGCGTCGACGCGAACGAGCCGGGCGCGACGTGGTAGAGCAGCACGTTGCGCAGCGAGTCGACGTTGGCGGGGTTGGTGAGGAACGCCGCGAGGTTGGGATCGAGCGCGGCGAAGGCCGCATCGGTGGGGGCGAACACCGTGAACGGACCGGGCCCCTGGAGCGTCGTGACGAGATCCGCTTGCGTCAGCAGCGTGGTCAGCGTCGTGAAGCCCGGCGTCGAGAGCGCGGTCTGCACGATGTCCTGACCGGCGACGGCCGGCGCTGCGTTCACGGGAGCGGTGGTGGCGCCGACGAGAGCGCCGAACGCGAGGACGAGAGATCGAAGGGACTTCATCGCAGTGACTTTCCTGAAACAGTCCCGCGGGGGACTGAAGTTGCTTGATGCTCGTGAGCGCACGTCGCGCTCACCTGCCGGAGGGCGTTTCGAGTTGGGATTCAGGCCAGATGCGGTGATCTCGGCCGACTCGCGTTTCGAAGTCGTAGTACTCGGCCCGCGACCCCCGACGAAACCGCCCAACTCGCGCGCGCTCGACGCACTCGCAGCGCCGGTCCGATAAGTTGCGCGCTCGATGCGCACCGACAACCGTGCTCGACTCGCTCCCCGCGCGACGCTGTGGGTGGGGCTCGCGCTGATCGCGATCTTCTGGCCGCTGAACTGGTGGCCCGGCCTCGCGAGCACGCACGTGCTCTTCTTCCCGCTGTGGCTCGGCTACGTGCTCGCCCTCGACGGTTGGACGTGGCGTCGAACGGGAGACTCGCTCCTGTGGCGCTCGCCGCGCGTGTTCCTGCTGCTCTTCCCGCTCTCCGTGCCGACCTGGTGGTTGTTCGAGGCCTTCAACGAGCGCCTGCAGAACTGGGAATACCTCGGCGCGGAGCGCTTCAGCGAACTCGAGTACTTCCTCTACGCGTCGGTGAGCTTCTCGACGGTGATCCCCGCCGTCTTCGAGAGCGCGGAGTTCGTGCGCAGCGCCCGATTCATCGAGCGCTTCGCTGACGGACCGCGCTTCCCGCGCGGCGGCGACTCGATCGCTTACCGCCTGACGTTGGCCGCGATCGGCGCCGCCATGCTCGCCGCGACGCTCCTGTGGCCGCGCTACTGCTACCCGTTCGTGTGGACGTCGCTCGTGTTCCTGTTCGAGCCGCTGTGTCTGTCGCTCGGCCGTCGCGGCTTCACCAGCGACCTGGCGCGCGGCGACTGGCGGCCGTGGATGTCCCTGTGGCTGGGCGGCCTGTTGTGCGGCTTCTTCTGGGAGATGTGGAACGTCTACAGCGACCCCAAGTGGATCTACCACGTTCCCTTCGTGGGCTTCGCCAAGGTGTTCGAGATGCCGATCCTGGGGTACCTGGGCTACCTGCCGTTCGCGATGGAGCTGTATCTCGTGGCGTTGCTCGTGCTGCCGCGTTCGGCGGCCGCGCCCGCGCTCGGAGCAGGTGAGTCCGCGCGCGCCGCGCGGTAGTGTTCGCGCATGTTGGCCTTGGCACTGCAAGCAGCGCTCGCGGCGAGCACGTGGGCGACGTGCGACGTGCGCTGTGACTCGTTCGCCTGCGTGGACGTCGACGGCGACGGATTCGAGGACGTCGGCGTGCGCCTGAACGGCGCGTGGCTGGTGTCGCGCAGCGTGCGCGGCTGGAAGGCGGCGCCCTGGCGCGCGGCGAGTGAGTTCGGCGCGGACGTGAGCGCTCGTCTCGACGCGCGCGCGTCCGCCGAGCACCGACCGACGCGAGTTCCTCGACCGCCGCCGTACCAGCTCGACGCACAGCTCGTCGGCTCGTTCAGCGGCGATCTCGACGGCGATGGCGACGGCGACACGCTCGGCGTCTACCGCTGCACGAGGCCGGGCGAGTTCCTCGAGCTGCGCCTGGCGATCAGTCCCGGTCCGAGCTCCGTCGATCGCGACGGCGATGGGCTCTCCGACGAGGACGAGCGGCGCCTCGAGACCGATCCGCTCGACCGCGACAGCGACGGCGACGGGCTGCTCGACGGCTGGGAAGTCCACGGGCTGCCGCGCGGCATCGACGTCGGCGCGAACACGCGCCTCGATCCGCGGCGACGCGACGTGGTCGTGGCCATCGCGCCGTACCAGGGCGTGGCGCTCGACGTGCTCGAACGCGAGCTCGCGCGCGCGGCGCAGCTCTACGCCGAGCTCGCGGTCGACAACCTCGACGGCAGCAAGGGCATCGCCGTGCACTACCGCATCGACGCGCCCGTACCGCCCGAGCAGCAGTTCGGCGGCGACTGGGCGCGCTGCGGCGCCGCGCGTTTCGCCCAGCGGGAGCGCGGTTTCCTGCACTGGATGCAAGTCACGCCGTGGGGCGGCGGGCAGTCGCAACAGACCGGCGACATGGGCGGCAGCGGCCTGGGCTTCGCCGTGTTCGCGCACGAGTTCGGCCACCAGCTCTCGCTCAGCCACGAGGGCGACTCGAGCCCCGCGTGGTGTCCGCTCTACACCTCGCTGATGAACTACGCGTACAGCTACGCCTTCGACGGCGACGCGCAGCGCGTGCACTTCTCGCGCGGCGAGTTCGCGGGCGTCGAGCTGCGCGAGGATGCGCTCGTCGAGCGGCTGCCGTTCCCGCTCGAGCGCGTCGCGTTCCTCGCCAAGCCTCCGTTCCGCTTCACGCTCGCAGGCGACGGCGACAGCACGCGCATCGACTGGAACCACGACGGCCAGTTCTCGGACGGCGCGGTGAGCGCGGACATCAACTACGGCAGCGCGACGACGTGCGGCATCCGGCGCGACTGGGACCTGCAGATCGGCGCGGCGCCGGCGCTGGCCTACGTCGGCGAGCGCGCGTACCTCGCGACGCTCGACCAGATCCAGGAGACGATCCACGTGCGCGAGTACCTGGGCGACGAGCGCTGGGGCGAGCCGCGCGCGTTGCCGACCTCCGCGACGAACGAGGACTTCCTGCTGGTCGGCTGGCGCGAGCAGGGGCTGGTGCTGTTCCGACGCGCGAGCGGCTGGCTCGCCTCGGTGTTCGACGCGAACGAGGTCAAGGAGCCCGCTGAGATCGCCGAGGCGCCGGGCGGCGAGCTGTCCGCGTGCGTCGTCGGGGAACGGCTCCTGCTCGTGGCGCGTTCGAGCGACGGCGCGCTCACGCCGCACTGGATCGAGGACCCTTCGCGGCTCCAGCCGATGAGCGGCCCCAAGCTCGAGCTCGACTCGCAGACGCCGGTGGGCCTGGGCGTCGAGCCCCAGAGCGGGCGCGTCGTGATCGCGTCCAGCGGCGCGCATCCCGACGGTCGGCCGCTCAGCCTGCGCGTGAGCTGGGCGCGCGTGGACGGCGACGCGCTCGCGATCGAGAGGACGCTGTGGGTGCGCGGCGAGAAGCACGGGGTTCTGTGCGGAACGCGTCCCGTCGTCGCGTTCGACGGCGCGGGCCAGCTCAACGTGTTCCACACCGAGGCGCCCCAGGCCGACGGATCGATGACGGCGTGGCGCTCTCGCCGCATAGGGAACGTCGCGCTCGACGAGGGCTGGCTGACCTGCCAGCTCTACGACATCTGGACCCGCACGCGCCGGCCGCTGGCCTTTGCGAACGGGCCGCAGGGCGCGCTGTACGCCTTCCGCTGGGACGCAGCGACGGCGCACGGCATGCGCCCCAACGAGCTGCTCGTGGCGCACAATGGTTTCGGCGTGGAGCGTGAACCGATGCGCGACTTCGACGACGGCGCCAAGATGGCGTTGCACGGACTCGTGCACTCGATCCTGTGGATGCAACCGCTCGAATGAAGCTCGCGCTCCTCGTGCGGGTGGCGATGCGCGCGTGCGCGTGGGGAGTCGTCGCGCTCGGCCTCGTGGGCTGCGGCGGCGAGCGCGCGGAGCGCAAGCCGAACGTGGTGGTCGTGCTGATCGACACGCTCCGCCCCGATCACTTGCCGGCCTACGGCTACGCGCACGCGACCACGCCGTACCTGGCCGAGCTCGCCGCGCGCGGAGTCGTGTTCGAGCACGCCTACTCCGCCTCGACCTGGACGGCGCCTGCGACCGCGTCGCTGTTCACCGGCCTGTACCCCAACCAGCACGGCATCACCGAGGGCTTCTTCGTCCACATGGCGCGCACCGCGCGCGCGGACGAAGCGCCGTCGGAAGAGCGCGCGCAGAGCGAGGGCGGCGCCGCGGGCGCTGAGCGCGGTTCGCGCGGGGACATGGATCGCTGGGAAGGTCCGCAGGCCTCGACGGTCTCGCTCAACCGCATCCCTGACGCGCTCGCGACCGTGCCCGAGCTGTTCGCGCGCGCCGGCTACGCGACCTTCGGCGCGAGCGCGAACGTCAACATCACCGCGCGCATCGGCTTCGACCGCGGGTTCGCGCACTTCGCCGACTTCACCGGCCCGGAGCACGGCAAGGGCGCCGCCGCCGAGCTGATCCGCGACCAGGTGCGCGAGTGGAAGCCGCACATGAGCGGCGACGCGCCGTACTTCCTCTACCTGCACCTCAACGACGCGCACGCGCCGCGGCGTGAGCGCGCGCCGCTCTACGCGCCGGACTCGGGTCCCTTCGCGTCGGAGCGCGCCGCGTACGACGGCGAGCTGCGCTACCTCGACGGCGTGCTGCGCGAGCTGTCGCGCGAGCTCGAGTGGGACGACGACACGCTGGTGTGCGTGCTCAGCGACCACGGCGAGGAGTTCGGCGAGCACGGCGGCACGGGGCACGGCTACTCGATCCACTCCGAGCTGATGCGCATCGCGCTGTTCTTCACCTGGCCCGCGCAACTGCCGGGCGGACGGCGCGTCGAGACTCCGGTGAGCATCGTCGACGTGCTGCCGACGCTGGCGCAGCTCGCGGGACTCGGCGCGTCGAACGAGGTTGCGGGCGTGTCGCTCGCGCCAGCTCTCGCCGGCCGCGCCGCGCCGCCCGAACGCACGCTCTTCGCGCTGCGCTTCCGCGAGGGCGGCGTGCGGCAGTTGTGGGCCGCGCAGCGCGGGCCGTGGAAGCTGATCCTGTCGGGCAAGGGCCCGCAGCTCTTCGACCACTCGAGCGACCCCTTCGAGAAGCGCAACGTCGCCGCTGAGCACCCCGAACGCGTGGCGGCGCTGATGGCCGAGCTCAAGGCGTTCCGCGCGCTCGAGCCGGCGGCGACCGGCGCGAAGGTGAACGTGCAGCTCGACGAGAACGCGCTGAAGGCGCTGCGCGAGCTGGGCTACACCGACGCGAAGTGAGCGCAGCTCACTCGGCGAGACTCACGCGGCGCGGCTCACTTGTCGGCGACGTCTTCGAAGTCGAAGGAGTTCTTCGGGTCGGCCGGCGCGATCTTGAACACGTAGTTCAGGCCGGTCTTGGCCGCCGCGGGGTTGTCCGACTTGGCCTTGGGGTCCTTGGCCGGCTGCTTGGGGTCGACCTCTTCGTTGCGCTTCTCGACGGGCTCGCTCACGACGCGTTCTCCACTTCGAAGAATCCGGACTGGGACAGTTGCTCCACGCACTTGCGCGCGTCCTCGCGCGCGGGCTGCGGGACGATCTCGATCACCTGCTCGAGCGTGCGCGTGCCGTCGCACCGGCTGAGCAGCATCGCCGCCGCCGCGCTGAAGCACTGGATCTCGCCCGTGCGGCGATCGTAGACCAGAGTCGAGTCGGCGCGCTCTTGGCGGGCGAGCTCGACGTCGAAGCGCGCGCGGTCCTCGTCCTCGACGAGATCCGACTGGTAGCGCGGGCGCAGCGTGTGCGAGTCGATGCCCGACAGACGTTGATCGATCTCCGCGCGGTCGAAGGCGAGCGGCAGCTTGAGCAACGCGCTGCGCGCCAGCGGGCGCGGCGAGTTGGACGAGCGCAGACGCGGTCGCTCGAGCACTTCGCTCACGAGCTGCTCCCACGACCCGGCCTTGGCGAGGTAGAGGAAGTAGTGACTCTTGAGCTCGTGGTAGAGCATGTTGGTGTTCTGGAACACCGGGAAGTGCGAGCGCAGCGCGCGCGTGAACTCGAGGTACGCCTCGCGCGCCTCGCGCCGGCTCATGCCGCTGCCGGCCTTGAAGTCGTAGTAGACCTGCAGGTCGGCCTCGGGGTCGGGGTACACCTCGACGATGTCGAACTCCGAGCGGCGCTTGAAGATCTCGCTGGTCTCGTCGAGGTAGAACACGCGCACGCTGACCTCCTGGATCGCGTCGCGGTTGGCGAGGATGGTCTGCAAGGTCTCGCGCGCTTCGTCCCGCGTCTCGGTCGGGAAGCCCGTCATCACGTACAGCGTGACCGAGATCCCCGCCTTGCGGACGCGCCGCACCAGCTCGATCGACTTGTCCGGATCGATGCCCTTGCACATGCGCGCGAGCACGCGCTGTGAGCTGCTCTCGAAGCCGAAGGCGATGCGCTTGCACCCGGCCTTCGCCATCGCGTCGCAGACCTCCTGCGTGAAGGCCTCGTGCTCGAGCCGCGCGTCGCACCACCAATCGACGTCGAGCCCCGCGTCGAGGATCGCCTGCGGCAGGCGCGCCGCCATGTTGGGCGGAAGGTCCTCGATGGCGAGGTAGAAGTGCTTGGTCTTGTACTTCGCGCTCAACGTGCGCATGTCCTCGACCGTCTGCTCGATCGCACGGCCGCGGTAGCCCGGACCGATGACGGTGTACAGCGTGCAGAACACGCACTTGCCCCAGTAGCAGCCGCGCGTGATGGCGAGCGGCAGCACCAGCTCGGGCGAGAAGTACTTCGCGAGCGGCAGACCGTCGAAGTCCGGCGTGGGCAGGCTCTTGATGTCGAGCGGATCGCGCTGCTCGTTGCGGCGCACTTGCTCGCCGTCGTGCCACATCAGGTTCGAGATGCGCGAGAGGTCGCGGCGACCGCTCTTCACTTCTTCGCACAGCGCGAGCAGCGGTCCTTCGCCTTCGAGCAGGATGAAACTGTCGATGACGTTCCACACCTCGCGCCGCTTGGAGAGCTTCTCGGCCGTGTAGGCGAGCAATCCGCCGCCCACGGTGATGTGCACGCTGGGCTTCCACTCCTTGATGAGGCGCGCGAGCGTGAAGGCCGGGATCGCCTGGCTCGGGAAGGTCAGCGAGATGCCGATCAGATCGGGATCGATCGCCTTCAGGCGCGGCAGCGTGTGCTCGCGGAAGAACTCGATGAAGGGGTTCTCTCGCTCGTCGGTCGTCGCAGCGAGGATCTCCTTGCTGCGCTCGACGCGGTAGCGCGTCACGAAGCCGTGCGGCGTGAGTCGCGAGGGCGCGTACTCGGCCGAGAACAGGCGCAGGCCTTGCTCGAGCGTGCGGCCGGCCCACAGGTAGCGCTCGTAGTCGTAGAACTCGTGCGGCGTGCGCAGGACGTGCTTGGCCTCCTCGATGCGCTCGACGAGCTCGTCGCCGATCAACTCGATCTCGCTCAGCGTCTGGTAGCGCTCCATCTCGGAGAACGTGAGCGAGTCGCGCGCGTCGAGCGCCGCGAGTCCCTGGCCCGCGCGCACGCGTTCGAGCGAGCGGCGCAGGCGCTCCTTCGAGAGGAAGTAGTCGTAGGCCTCGATGCTCTCGTCGAGCTGATGCACCTCGCCGACGCCGTGCGCGCGCAGGTACGCCGTCAGCGACGGCAGGCTCAGGTAGGGCTGCGTGAAGTGGCCCTGGGGCGGAAAGATCAGAGCGACCTTCATCGGGATGCGTCCGGAGTCGTGGGGGATTGGGATGAATCGTTGCGCGGGTCGTCGCCGCCCGTCTCGGGCGCGGGCTCGCGCAAGGTGTGGTATTGGCCTGGCGCGAGGCCAGCGTGGAGCGACGTGCGTCCGCTCGGCCAGCGCACGCGCACGGAGTCGACGCCGTCGACGACGCCCAGTCCGAAGTGCAGGCGCGGATCGTGCGAGGAGTACAGCCCGTGCGTGCGGCGCAGCTCGCGGGTGCGCGTCACGCCGCCGGCGACGACGTCCACGCGCGCGCCGAGCGCTTCGCGATTGGCGCCGCGGCCGACGAGCGCGAAGCCGATCCACTGGCCCTGGCGCGCGCTGCGGTTCTCGAGCAGGCGCGGCGGCGCGTCCATGTCGACGATCAGCACGTCGAGGTCGCCGTCGTCGTCCGCATCGGCGAACG
Source organism: uncultured Planctomycetia bacterium (assembly GCA_938003765.1). Taxonomy (GTDB): domain Bacteria; phylum Planctomycetota; class UBA1135; order UBA1135; genus WYBT01. The sequence continues at coordinate 1,219 of CALKYE010000225.1, read as the reverse complement.
CGACGCCGCGCGCCGAGCGCAGCGCCTCGAGCCCGCCGCCCCAGCGCAGCGTGGCGTCGACCCACACGCGCTTGCCGGAAGCGTTGACGATCGCTTCGTAGAGCTGGCTCTGCATCTCCCAGCCGCTCATGCCGATCGCGCGCGCCTGCGGGTAGACGTGGCCGTTGGCGACGAGCAGGTCGAGATCGCCGTCGCAGTCGACGTCGAAGAACCCGCCGCCCCAGCCCAGCCGGTCCATCGAGCCGCTGGCGACGCCGAGCTCGCGCGCGCGGTCGACGAACTGGCCGCGGCCGTCGTTGACGTGCAGCGAGTTGACCTCGAAGTCGAAGTTCGTGCGCAGCACGTCCATGTCGCCGTCGTCGTCGATGTCATCGACGAACAGGCCCATGGCGCTGGTCGCCTTGCCGTGCGCGTCGAGCGCGAACCCGCGTCGCTCGCCCTCCTCGACGAAGGTCCCGTCGCCGCGGTTGCGGAACAGGTTCGTCGGCTGCATGTCGTTGGCGACGAGAATGTCCTGCCAGCCGTCGCCGTCGACGTCGCTGAAGGTGACGCCGTACGAGCACAGGGACTTCTCGAGCTCGAGCCCGCACTCGCGCGTCGCCACGCGGAAGCGGCCCTTCCCGTCGCCCAGGTAGAACACGTCCGGCGCGCCCGGGTTGATGCCCTTCTTGTTCTCGCCCTCGGGGCCCCACGCGACTTCGTGGCCGCTGATCACGTTGCGCACGCCGCCGTTCGGCGGACTGTTCAAATCGAACTCGCAGTAGTTCGCGACGTACAGATCGAGCGCGCCGTCGCGGTTCACGTCGGCGAAGGCGGCGCCCGTCGCCCACTTCGCGTTGCCCAGGCCGCTCTCCGCCGTCGCATCGACGAAGCGCCCGCCCTCGTTGCGCAGCAGCACATCGGGACCGAAGCAGGCGAGGTACAGGTCGGTGTCGCCGTCGCCGTCGACGTCAGCCGCCGCGATCGACTGCACCCAGTCGGTGCGCGCGCAGCCCGAGCTCGCGCTCACGTCCGTGAAGCGCAGCCCCCCGTCGTTGCGGTACAGCGCGCAGCGCGCCTTCACTTCGAGCTCGAGCCGCTTGCCGTCGTCGAGGTACTTCAGTCCCTGGCCGTTGCCGATGAACAGGTCGAGGTCGCCGTCGCCGTCGTAGTCGAGCCAGGCTGCGCCCGTGCCGTTGCTCTCGAGGATGTACCAGCGGCGCGGATCGCCGCTGACCTG
>CALKYE010000224.1 GCA_938003765.1 uncultured Planctomycetia bacterium | reverse complement strand
CCGCCGCCACCCGATTGCGCCGCGCCCACTTGCGCAGCTCGATGATCGGCCCGGTGCGGTGGCTGCGCACCACGCGGCCCTCGATGTAGCGGCGCAATTCGTCGGCGAGCTCGTCCATCGAGGCGAAGCGCTGCGAGGGCTCGCGCGCCATGGCCTTGTTGCAGATCGCCACCAGCTCGGCCGGTGCGGCGGGCGCGAGGCTGGCGAGGTCGGTGGGCGGCCCTTCGCGCACCCACAGGAACAGCGTGTGCGCCCCGACTCGCGAGAACCTGGGCACGTAGGGCATATGCCCGGCGAGCAGGTGGTAGAGCATCGCGCCCACGGAGTAGATGTCCGAGTGCGGGCCCATCTGCGAGATCCGGCCGTGCGCCTGCTCGGGCGGCATGTAGGCGGGCGTGCCGAGGATGTCGCCGTCCACCGTGCGCAGCCCTTCATCGGCGTCGATGTCGTCGATCTGCTCGGTGGCGGGTTCCTGCGCGCTCACGCGGATGTCGTTCTCGTCGGGAGCGTCGAGCGAACGCGCCAGCCCCCAGTCCATCACGTAGACCTCGCCGAAGCGCCCGACCATCACGTTCGAGGGCTTGAGATCGCGGTGCAGCACGCCTTTCTGGTGCGCGTAGCTCATCGCTTCGCACACGCGCTGGAGCACGCCGACGAGTCGGGGCAAGGTCCAGGCGTCTTCGCCGCGCGCGCAGCGCTCGAAGCTCTGCGACAGGGGCTCGCCCCGCACCAGCTTCATCGCGAAGTACGGCGTGCCCGCTTCGTCGATGCCGATGTCGTGCACCGCGACGATCGCAGGATGGTCGAGGTTGCCGGTCACGCGCGCCTCGAACAGGAAGCGTCGCAGTCGCTTTTCGTGCTCGGCCGCAGAGCCCTCGCGCACTCGCAGCGATTTGAGCGCGACACTGCGCTCGAGCAGTTGGTCGGTCACTTGCTCGACGACGCCCATGGCGCCGCAACCGACCTCAGAAACGCGCGAATAGCGCGAGAACGGTGGCGCGAAACGGCGCAACGCCTCGAGCAAGCGCTGCAATTGCGGATCGCGCGGATCGCGGGAAGCGTCCGATGCGTCAGTCATAGCGAGCGCGTCAGATCCTGGCGTGCTCTGGACGCACGCGCAAGCCTGCTCGCATTTCCGCGGCGGATCGCCCGCGCGCCCGGCGAGTTCGCGCGCGAACTCGACTCCGTAAAGAGCGCTGCGCCTCTCAGCCGCCGTCGCCCGCGAATTGCAGTCGATGCAAACGCGCGTAGATGCCGCCCAAACGCAGCAGTTCCTCGTGGGTCCCTTGCTCGCGCAGCACGCCGCGGTGCATGACCAGGATCTTGTGCGCCTTGCGCACCGTCGAGAGCCGGTGCGCGATCACGAGCGCGCTGCGGCCCGCGAGCAGGTTGTCCTGGGCCTCCTCGATCTGGTGTTCGGTCTGCGAGTCGACGCTGGCGGTCGCTTCGTCGAGCACCACGATGCGCGGCGATCCCGCCAGCGCGCGCGCGATGGCGAGCAACTGCCGTTCGCCGGTCGAGAGCGTCGCGCCGCGCTCGGCGACGGGCGCGTCGAGTCCCTGCGGCAAGCGCTCGAGGACCACGCGGGCGCGGCTGGCGTCCAACGCGCGCGCGAGCGAGGCCTCGCTCACTTCGCTGCGCTCCATCACCAGGTTCTCGCGCACGCTGCCGGCGAAGAGGAAGTCCTCCTGCAGCACGAGGCCGAACTGCGAGCGCAGCTCCTCGAGCTCGTACTCGCGCAGGTCCACTCCATCGAGCGTGATGCGTCCGCGCGTCGGGTCGTAGAAGCGCATCAAGAGGTTCGCGAGCGTCGATTTGCCCGCGCCCGTCGCTCCGACGACGGCCACGGTGGCCCCGGCCGGGATCTCGAAGCTCACGTCCTGCAGCACGGGCACGCCCGGCAGGTAGTCGAAGCTCACGTTCTCGAAGCGGATCACGCCGCGCACGGCGGCGCCGCGCGCTCGCGAGCCCGATGCGACCGTCGGCTGGGTGTCGAGCACCTGGAAGATGCGCTCGCTCGAGGCGAAGGCGGACTGGAGCACGTTGTAGCGCTCGCCCAGTTCGCGCACGGGGTTGAGCAACATCCCGACGTACAGCCAGAATTGGAAGAACTCGCCGACTTCGAGGTCGCCTGACGAGATGTCGAGTCCGCCGACCCACACGATCGCCGCCTGGATGCCGTTGACCACGAAGTCCAGCGCGGGGAAGAACAGCGCGAACAGCACGATCGTGCGGACGTTGGCCTGCAGGTACTGCCCGAGCAGATCGCGGAAGCGCTGAGACACGCGCGCTTCGCGGCGGAACACGTGCACGACGCGCATGCCCTGCAGCACTTCCTGCAGGTAGCCGTTGAGCACCGACAGCTTGGCCCGCACGGCGCGGTGCGCGTTGCGCGCGCCGCCGCGGAAGACAAGGCTCACGCCGATGAGCAGCGGCATGAGCGCGAGCACGACCAGCGCCAGCTGCCAGTGCAGCACGAACAGCACCACGAGCAGGACGGCGATGCGCACGAAGTCGAAGCCCAGCGTCACCAGGCCCGAGGTGAACATCTCGCCGAGGTTCTCGATGTCGCTCGTCACGCGCGTCACCAGCGAGCCGGTGGGGCGCTTGTCGAACCACGACAGATCGAGCGACTCGATGTGCTTGAAGAGCTTGACGCGCAGGTCGTGCACGACGGACTGGCCCGTGCGCGTCAGGTGCGCTACTTCGAGGTAGCGGAAGGACGTCATGCCCAGCGTGCACGCGAGGTAGGCCAGCGCCCACCAGATCAGCTCCCGCGTGGGCCCTTCCATGCCTTGTTCGAGCGTTGGCGTGTCGCCCTGCGCGCGCAGCGCGATCACCTCGGCCACCGGTCCGTCGATCGCGTTCCGGATGATCCAAGGCCCGGCCATCTCGAGCACGAACAGCACGGCGAGCACCGCGAACGCGCCGTAGAACAGGCCGTGGTGGGGGCGCGCCTCGCGCCACAACCTCCGCGCGAGCGTCGAATCCCAGGCCTTGCCGACGACCATCTCCTCGGGCGTGTCGGGATCGCTCGCGGCCTTCTTGGCGGCCTTGCGGGCCTCCTTGAGTTGCTTGACGACTTGGATCACAGCCCGGCGAGCTCCGCTTGCGCCTGCTGGCGCGACCAGGTGTCCGCGTACCACCCCGGCTGTTCGAGCAACTCGTCGTGGCGTCCGCGCTGCACGATGCGCCCCTTCGAGAGCACGACGATCTGGTCGGCGTGGCGCACGGTCGAGAGCCGGTGCGCGGCGAGGATCACCGTGCGGCCGTGGCTCGCGCTGCGCAGGTTGCGGACGAGCTGCGCCTCGGTCTCGGTGTCGACCGCGCTCAGCGAGTCGTCGAGCACGAGCACGCGCGGATCGCCGGCCAGCGCGCGCGCGATGCACGTGCGCTGACGCTGACCGCCGGAGAGCGTGACGCCGCGCTCGCCGATCTTCTGGTCGTAGCCGCCGGGGAACGTCGCCACTTCACCCGCCATGCAGGCGCGGTCGGCGAGCTCGGCCACGGTCGCGTCGTCGAGCGGCTCGTCGGCGCCGAAGCCCACGTTGGCGCGCCAGGTGTCCGAGAACAGGAACGAGTCCTGCGGGACGTACGCGAGCGCGCCGCGCAGCGTCGCGAGGTTCAAGCGCTTGATCGGCGCGCCGTCGAGCCGGATCTCGCCGGCGCTCGCGTCGAACAGGCGCGTGAGCAGGTTGAGCAGCGTGCTCTTGCCGCTGCCGGTGGGGCCGACGACGCCCAGCACCGTGTTCTCCGGCACGACGAGGCTCACGTTCTCGACCGCCTCGCGTTCGGCGCCGGGATAGCGGAACGACACGCGCTCGAGTTCCAGGCGTCCGCGCACCTCGTCGAGTTCGATCGGCGCGCTCGGGTCGGCGATCTCCGGCTGGGTTTCGAGCAGTTCGCTCACGCGCCCGGCGCTCACCACCGCGCGGGGATAGATGCCCGCCATCCAGCCCAACGCGATGATCGGCCAGAACAACTTGGCGATGAGGTCGATGAACTTGAACAGGTCGCCCGCGGGCAGGTCCTTGTTCATCATCGCCATGCCGCCGACGAACAGGATCGGCAGGAAGGTGAGGTCCTTCGAGCCCCAGGTGATGGCGTGCGTGACGCCGCGCGCGCGGCCGAGCTCGAGCTGGTGGTGCAGGCTCTTCGCCGATGCGCTGCCGAAACGCCGCGTCTGCTGCTCCTCGCGCGCGTAGCCCTTGATCACGCGGATGCCGCTGAACGCTTCCTGCGCCTTGTGGCTGATCTCCGCGGCGGATTCCTGCACCGCGAGCGAGTGCTTCTCGAGGCGCGGCGCCATCCACTTCATGCCCAGGCCCATGATCACGAGCGGCACGACCATCCACGCTGCGACGCTGGCGTCGAGCGCGAGCAGGTAGATCAGACTCGCCGGCACCATCACCAGCGCGCCGCCGGTGTACATGAGGCCCGGGCCGAGGAACATGCGCACGTTCTCGACGTCGCTGGTGAGGCGCGAGACGAGATCGCCGGAGCGGTGCTGCACGTGGAACGAGAGCGGCAGCTCGACCAGCTTGTCGAACAGGTCCTGCTTGAGGCCGACCTCGACGTAGCGCGAGACGCTGACGATCCACCAGCGCTGCAAGTAGCGGAAGATGCCGCGCACGAGCGCGACGGCCATCATCAGCCAGAACATCCCCGAGAGGAACTCGGTGTCGCTGCCTTCGCGCAGTCGCGCGATGGCGTCGCCGACGATCTTGGTGATCCACACGTCGCCCAGCGCTGCGAGCGGGATGCAGGCGACTCCCGCCGCGAGCGTCCAGCGGTAGCGCAGGAAGCGCTGGAATTGGATCCACAGTTGCTTCACGCGTCGCTCACTTCGAATCGCGCTCGCCGGCCTGCGCGCCGCCGTCGTCGCGCGTCTGGCCGGGCGCGCTGCGCGCACGCTTGATCAGGAACGCGACGTGCGCCTCGAGCGCTCTTCGGTCCGAACTCGCGCGCGCGTGCGGGAAGCTCTCGACCCCGTAGCCGTTCTCGAGCGCGGGCGCCCACAAGCTGTTCTTGAACCACTCCCGACCGCGCAGCGGGGTAGGGCTCTCGAACAGCTCGAAGAAGCGGTGCGGCTTCGGCCACGGCATCGAGTCGAGTCGCTCCGAGCGAACCGCGCACTCGAAGAAGGCCTGTGCGAGGGCTTCGGAGTGCTCCGCGCCGAGCAACTCGACCGAGCGCCGCGCCAGCTCGCTCATGGCGTCGGCGGCTTCGGCGACGGCGAAGCCGGCGGACGGGTGGGTGCACAGTTCGACCGCCAGCTCCGCGAGCAGCAGCCCGAGCATCTCGTGCCCGACGAAACCCGGATCGAGGAAGCGGTCCACCACGCCGAAGTCGTCGAACGCGGTGTGGTACTGACCGCCCGAGTTGCCCGAGAAGCCCACGTTGAGCACGGGCACGTTGAGATGGTGCGCGAACACTGCGTCATCCGAGCCCGCTCCCGGCAGTCCGAGCGACGGCTTGCCGTCCTTCGAGCGCGAGCACCAGTCCTCCCACAGCGACTTCGAGCCGTCCGCGGTGCGCGTGCGTTCGCTCACGGCTCGCACCACGCCGAGCAGGCCCGGGGTTCCGCTCGCGCCGAAGTTCACGCCGCTCACGGACGCATCGCTGTTCACGTAGGCGAGGCACTTCTCGCGCAGCATCTCGGCGTTGGCCTCGCCCCATTCGGTGCTGCCGATGAGGCCGTGCTCCTCGGCGTCCCAGAACGACAGCTGCAGCGTCGCGCGCGGCTTCCAACCTTGCTTCACGCGCTCGGAGAGGTGCTCCGCGGCGCGCAACAGCGCCACACAGCCCGAGCCCGAGTCGTTCGCGCCGCGCACCCACGCATCGCGGTGCGAACCTGCGATCACGAGCTCGTCGCTTTCGCCTGCGAGGCGCCCGTGCACGTTGACGACGCGGCGCATCGCCAGCGGCGCGTCGAGGTCGAGCGCGACTTCGACGGGCCCCGGTCCGAGCGGCGCGCCGTCGGGACCCGGCGCGAGGCGCGTGAGGATGGCTCTCGCGTCGCGTGCGCCGATCGGCAGGCACAGGATCTTGGGCAGCCGCTCGCGCGCCGCGTCGACGCTCAAGCGCTCGCACGCTTCGCCCGGACGCGCCGACGGACCGTTGGGCGTGCTCGGGTCTCCCGGCGCGAGCGACACGGGAAGGATCGAGCCGCGCTGCGCGTCGTCGTCGGGCTTCCACGGACCCTGCGGCCACACGGGCCCGCGCTCGCGACCGTCTTCGCTCGACGGGGTGTAGAGCAGCACGCCCGCGCAGCCGAACTCCTCGGCGAGTTGCGCCTTCACTCCGCGGTACGCCTTGCCGTAACGCGCGAGCGCGATCGCGCCCTTCAGCTCGACCTTGGCGGCCTTCAGGCGCTCGAAGTCCGCGCGCAGCCCGTAGCCGACGTCGACGACGGGTCCGCGCGCCGCGCCGCTCGCCGTCCACGAGTTGAACAGCGGCAGGTCGTTGGGCGGGACTGCGTCGGGATCGAAGCTCGCCAGGCGCTCGACAGCAGGCTCGCGCGCGGCGGCGTCCGCGAAGACGGCGAAGCGCGTGCTGCGCGGCAGCGAGAGCAGCACCTCGCGCTCGTCCAGCTCGACCTCCCAGCCCGCGGCGCGCAGATGTCGCGCGACGATCGCGGCGCCGACCTGACTGCCGCTCGTGCCCGCCAGGCGCGTCGTGCTGCACAGCTCGAGCAGCAGTTCGCGCGAGCGCGGCGACTCCTTCGCCTCCTGCACGCGCGCGCCGGCAGGCGCCGCCCAGAGTCCACACGAGAGCGCTGCGGCAGCGATCGAATTCCAGCGTCGAAAGCGCGACATGAAGCCGCGCAGGATAGCCGATGGCGGCCTACTCCTCGACGATCGCGACGGCGTCCGGCGTCATCCGGTACAGCGCTGTTACGACCTCGCCGGACTTCGCTTCTCCGACCAGCAGCTTGCCGCGGATCTCGATCTTGTCGAAGTAGGTGTACTCGGCGTATTCGCCCTCGGGCATCGTCACGTCGATCCACTCGTTGAGGCGCGGGATCATCCCGAAGCAGCAGCCGCCGGGGATGTTCGTGAGCA
>CALKYE010000223.1 GCA_938003765.1 uncultured Planctomycetia bacterium | reverse complement strand
GGCTCGAGCAGGCCGCGCCGACGAGCGCCGCGAGCGGGTGGTACTTTGGTGGGGTTCGCCCAGCCGCAACGACCCGCCCGATCCCGGCCCCATGACGCAACCCACCACCGGACACCGCCTGGTGTCGTTCTCCATCGCCCTCGCGCTCGCGAGCGTGGCCAGTTTCGCGCAGCAGCTCGAGGTGCGCGTCATCAACGTCGACCAGGGCCTGTCGGTGTTCGTGAAGAGCCCCGCCGGCACGCGGCTCTTGATCGACGGCGGCAATCCGGGCGACGGCACGGCGATCGTGCGTCCGTACCTGCAGTCGATCGGCGTCACCGGCCTCGACTACAGCGTGATGACGCACTGGCACACCGATCACTTCGGCGGCCTGACCGAGATCCACAACTCCGCCTTCAAGCCGCTGGTGGCCGCCTACGACCGCGGCGACAACGACCGGCCCTCGAACGGCTTCGTGACCTCGTACCTCTCGGCGGTCAGCGGCAAGCGCGCGATCGCAACGGTCGGCCAGGTCCTCGATCTGGGCGGCGGCGCGACGCTGCAGTTCCTCTCGCGCGACGCGGCCTGGGGCGGCGGCTCGGTCAATCCCGACGGCGACGAGAATTCGCGCTCGCTCGGGATGGTGCTGCGCTACGGCGACTTCGATCTGTACGTCGCGGGCGACCTCACCGCGGGTGGGTTGGGCACGCCGAACGTCGAGGGACCGGTGAGCGCGATCGCCGGGCAGGTCGAGGTGGCCATCTCCTCGCACCACGGTTCGAGCTCGAGCAGCTCGTCGACCGTCGCCGCGAACCTCAACCCCAGCCTGGTGATCCACTCGGCCGGTCACGACAACCCGTACGGCCATCCGACGGAGCCGACGGTCACGAACTGGAGCACGGTCTCCGCGACGCGCGTGCAGTGGTGCACGACCGAGGGCGACACGGTGCTCGCGACCGGCGGCGATCCGGGCGCGTTCAACGCGGTCAACGGCACGATCCTGATCACCAGCGACGGTGACACGTTCAGCGCGACCAGCACGGCGAGCGGCGGCGTCTCGCTCGAGTTCGCGACCTTCGAACAGCCCGGCGTCCGCGCGGCGCCGGCGGACGTCGTGGTGAACGAGCTGCTGATCGATCCGGCCGCGAGCTCCGACTCGTTCGGCGAGTGGTTCGAGCTCAAGAACGTCTCCGGTCAGACGCTCAACCTCGGCGGCATGCAGTTCTCGAGCGGCGCGCAGAACTTCACGCTGCGCAGTCAGGTGCTGGTCGAGCCCGGCGAGCAGTTCGTCGTCGGCGTCGACGGGCGTCGCTCGCGCAACGGCAACGTGTTCCCGGGCGTGAACGCTCCGTGGCAGTTGTTCTCGCTGCCCAACTCGAGCGGCGCGCTGACGCTGCGCTCGTGGACCGGCGCGGTCATGGAGACGGTCACGTGGGGCGGCGCGGGAATCACCGTCCAGCCCGGCGTTTCGGCGGAGCGCATCCAGCCCACGGGTCCGACCTCGGCGTCGAACTTCGCCGCGGCGATCAACGCCTGGTCCGGCGCGGACCTCGGAACTCCGTGGGCGCCGAACGACAACGAGCAGCCCGCCTGTCCGCTGCCGGTTCCCTACGGAGTGGGCAAGCTCACGAGCAACCTGAGCTCGCCCTACGTCTCGTGGACCGGCACGCCGAGCCTCGACACGAACGACTTCTCGGTGCGCATGGTCGACGGCATGCCGCTCGTGTCGACGATCGCCTTCTGGGGCACGGCGCAGGCCTCCGTGCCGTTCCTCGGCGGCATTCGCTACGTCGCCAACCCGGTGCAGCGCATGGGCGTGCGTCAGACCGACTTCAGCGGGTCGGTCAGCTACCCGATTCCGATCGACGCGAGCATGCCGGGGACCACGCGCTACTACCAATTCTGGTTCCGCGACCCGTTCCATCCGGACGGCACGAACGTCGGTCTGTCGGCGGCGCTCGAAGTGAAGTTCTGCCCGCTCGCGCCGCCCGCGGAGCCGGGCCACATCGTGATCACCGAGGTGATGAAGGATCCCGCCGCCGTGGCCGACTCGGCCGGCGAGTGGATCGAGCTCTACAACACGACGAGCTACACCATCGACCTCGAAGGCTGGACGCTCAGCGACAACGGCGGCGAGAGCGTGGTGCTCTCGAACGGCGGGGCGGGGATCCTGATCGGTCCCGCGCAGCGCGTGGTCGTCGGGCCGAACGCCAGCGTCTCGACCAACGGCGGCGTGAGCCTCGCGGCGAGCTACGCCTTCACCTCGTTCCGACTCGACAACGCGGGCGACGAGATCGTGCTCACCGCTCCGAACGCGGTCGAGGTCGACCGCATCGAGTTCGACAACGTGATCTGGCCGACGTTGAGCGGCTCGTCGCTGAGCCTCGAGCCCGTCACGCTCAACCACCTCGACAACGACGACCCCAATCGCTGGTGCTCGGCCGTCACGCCCTACGGCGCCGGCGATCACGGCACCCCGGGCGCGGCGAACGACACCTGTCCGTGAGCGAGCGCGCGCGCCTCCTCGAAGAGAACGCGCGCCGGGCGACTGCTACGATCGCGCTCATCATGCAACGACTCCTCCGATCGCTCGGCGCCGCGCTGGCGCTGGGCTGCGCGGCCGCGTGCGGCGGCGACGAACCCTCGCCCCAGGCCAACCCCGGCGTCGCCCCGACCGCGCCAGCCGCGGACACTCCCGTCCCGGCCACGCGCTTCCACGACGAGACGCGCACCAAGCCCGCCGAGCAGGGGATGCTGCTCAACGGCCTGCGCCACGGCCCGTGGGTGGAGTGGGACCTCGACGGCAAGGTGTCCGCGAAGGGGGCCTACAAGGACGACCTGAAGGTCGGCGAGTGGCGCCTGTTCTTCCCCGACGGCAGCGTCAAGGCGCAGATCCAGTACACGAACGGCAAGCGCGAGGGCGTGGTGCTGATGAACCACCCCAACGGCGCGCGCTTCACCGAGGGCGCGTTCCTCGACGACCGCGAGCACGGGATGTGGGTGTCGTACTACCCCGAGGGCGGCAAGCTCGACGAGGGCAGCTACAACGGCGGCAAGCGCGTCGGCATGTGGACCGACTACTACCCCAGCGGCGCGAGGAAGCGCCAGGGCTCGTACCAGGACGGACTGGAGATCGGACGCTTCCAGACCTGGCACGAGAACGGCCAGCTCCAGGCCGAGGGCGACTACGCGCAAGGTCAGATGGTGGGCGTGTGGCGCGGCTGGTACGCGGACGGCAAGCCCGCCGAGGAAGCGAACTGGGTCGCCGGCCAGCTCGACGGCGAAGCGCGGCGCTGGCATCCGAGCGGTCAGTTGATGACGCAGGGCGCCTGGAAGGAAGGCAAGCGCACCGGACGTTGGTCGACGTTCTTCCCCTCGGGCGCGAAGCACTCCGAAGGAGAGTTCGTCGACGGACTGCAGTCCGGCGAGTGGCTGTTCTTCCACGACAACGGCCAGGTCCTCAACCGCGGGACGATGCTCGCGGGCAAGAAGCACGGCGCCTACGAGGCGTTCTTCCCCGACGGCAAGCCGCAGAGCAAGGGCGAGTTCAGCGAGGACGTGCAGAGCGGGACCTGGACCTTCTGGCGCGCCGACGGCTCGAAGGAAGGCCAGGGTCCGATGGTGGCGGGCAAGCGCGAAGGCGCGTGGGAGTACTTCCTCCCCGATGGCTCGCCCGACACGACGCTGAGCGGCGTGTACCAGGCCGGCGAGCTCAAGCGCTGACGCGGACCTCGAGCCGCGTGCGCGCGCGGATCGTCTGCGCCAACGCCTCGAGCGCTTCCGGCGTCAACGCGCGCAGTTGCTCGGCCTCGGGCTGGTGCGACTGTCGTGCAAGTCCGTACAGGCGCACGCCCGCGAGCGGCGCGCCGCTGTTCAGAACGTCCTCGAGCAGCGCGCAGTAGCGCTCCAGGCTCTCGCCGGCGAGCGTCGGACCGTTCCAGTCGAACGCGATCGTCTGCACCCAGGTCCGGCACGCCCGCGCGCAGCTCGCGAGGTTGCGTCGCGCGCGCTCGACGCCGTTGTGGCTCGAGTTGATGCGCGCGATCCCGGCGTCGTCTGCGGCGTCGAGCTTGAACCAGACCTCGCCGTCGTGCGACGCGAGCCTCGCGAGCGCGCGGCGCACTTGCTCGAGGTGCGCGAGCGAACCGTTCGTGATGAGCGTGAGCGCGCACGAGCCCTCGACGCCCGCGTCGGCGCGCGCGCGAGCTGCGAGTTCGATGGCCGCCTCGAGTTCGCGCGCGCTGGTGGGCTCGCCGTTGCCGGAGAAGGCGATGTCGCGCAGCGCGCGCGACGGCGCGGGGACGTTGCTCTCCAGCCACTGCGGATCCCGCACGAGCGCGAGCATGCGCTCCAGCTCGGCCTTCAGTTGCGCGAGGTCGATCGCCGGCGCGCGACCCGCGCGCAGGTTCGGCACCTGGCAGTACACGCAGCGCCAGTTGCAGGCGTTGTTCGGGTTGAGGTTGATCCCGATCGAGATCCCGCCCGCGCGCCGCGACACGACGGGGTACACGTACGTCATGCCGGCCGCATCGCGGTCGTGATTGCGCGGCGTGAGCGTCACTGCGCCGTCGAGACCCGCGACGCGGGCTTCACTTGAGGCCGAACGCTTCCTTGCCGTACTTCGAATCGCGCAGCGGCTTGAACTCGAGGTCTTCCGCCAGCGCCTTCAGCGCGGCGTCGGCCAGCGGCGACTTGCGCAGCGTCTCGGCGGCTTCCTTGAACTTGCCGCGGCGCGTGTAGGCGCGCGCCAGCTTCACCCACGTGTCGGCCTGGATCGACGGATCGTTGCGCGCGACGACCAGCGCCTGCTTGTAGTCCTTGATGGCGTCGTCGTCCTCGCCGATCTTGGCCAGCACGTCGGCGCGGCGCACGTACGACTCGGCCCAGCGGTCGTTGCGGTCCACGAGCTCGTCGCACTCCTTGATCAGCTCCTTGCGCGCCGACTTGTCGCCCAGGCGCGTGAGCAGCACTAGCGCGCCCTCGTGCAGCTTGCGGTCGGGCGAGCTGACGATCGGCTCCATCAGGCGCTTCATCTCCGCGTTGAGCGAGGGCTTGAGGGCCGGCAGCGCGTCCATCAACTGAACGCGCGTGTCGGCGGCGATGGAGGAGTTGGCCGCGAGCTTCGCGAAGGCCAGGGCCTCGGCGGGCGTGGCGAGCGCCGGCTGCGCGCGGAAGTACTGCATCAGGCTCCAGGCGTGGCGCGCGGCGCGGCGCGAGTCGCCCAGGATGCGGCGCACGTCCTCGAGCGCGGCGGACGAGCGCGCCGTCGCGAGCGCGTCGAGCGCGAGTTCGATCAGGTTGTCGTCCGTCCCGCCAAGAACCTCGGTGAGCAAGGCCTCGTCGGCGCCGCCGCCGAGCTGGAGCAGCGTGCGCAGGCACGCCTGCTTGAGGCTGGTGTCCGCCGTGCGGAACAGCTTCGCGACCGCTTCGCGCGCGCGCTCGGGCTCGGAGCTGGTCGCGAGCACGCGCAGCACGTTGCGCTGCCCGTCGGGGCTCGCCTTGTTCAGCAGCGCCAGCAACTCGGAGGTGATCGCCGTCGTGTCCATCCGCGCGAGCGCGTTGGCCAGTTCGCGTGCGCGGAGCTTCTCGTTCTCGGTCGCGCCCTCCGCGCAGTCCAGGCGCTCGACCAGGAGCGGAGTCGATTCGGCGCCGAGCTTGACGATGCGCTCCACCAGCGTGGCGAACTCGGCCGGAGTCGGCGTGCGGTTCTCCGGCGCCATCTCGGCCAGGATTCCGTCGAGTTGGACGCGCAACTGGGCCTGCGCCGCCGCGCGCCGCTCGCGCGCCTCGAGCAGGAGGTCCTCGAGCGAGCGCCGGCCGTCGGCGGGGCTCGGAAGGGCGTGCAGGGGGCTCGTCAGCATCCACGCCGCAGCGAGCGGCAACGACCAGTGCAGGGCGAGTCGACGCATGGCGCGAATCGTACCCTCGCCGGCGGGCCCGGCGTTCGCGCTAAGGTCCGACGCGGCGCGGCATGGGCCGCACGCTCACGCTGCGCGCCGTGCGCACGAGCTCACCAGGACGCCGCGCGCGGCCCTTGGGCAGCACCTGCGGCGGCTCGATCGCGAAGCGCGCGCCTGCGAGCGGGCCCGGCGCGACACGGCCGTAGATCAGGGCCATGCGCTCGCGGCAGCGGAAGATGACGTTCAACATTCGAGTCGGCGCTTGTCGGCCTGCGCGCTCGCCAATCTGGACCGTGGTCCTCCGCTCCAGCGGGCTCGCGCGCGCGAGTGGAAAGCGCTTCAGTCGGCCGCTCTGCGCCCATTTGCTGACGGAGGCGCGCAAACGCGCTTCAATGGAGGGCTCGCGAGCGCCCGAGCGGATCGGGCGCACGCACCACCCGTGAACGCCACCGCCACGCACGCGCATCCCTTCGTTCGACCCTCCAGCGACGAGCGCTGGGACGTGGTCGTCGTCGGCGGAGGTCACGCTGGCGTCGAAGCCGCGCTCGCGGCCGCGCGACTGGGCGCGAGCGTGTGTCTCGTCACCCTGCGCGCCGATCGCATCGGCGAGATGAGCTGCAATCCGGCGATCGGCGGATTGGGCAAGGGCCAGCTCGTGCGCGAGGTCGACGCGCTAGGCGGCGTCATGGCGCGCGCTGCCGACTGCACTGGAATTCAGTTCAAGGTCCTGGGCGCCTCGAAGGGCGTCGCGGCGCAGGGGCCGCGCTGTCAGTCGGATCGGCACCTCTACCGCGAGTGGGTCACCGCCGTGCTGCGCGCGACGCCGGGCGTCGAAGTGCGCGAGGCGCGCGTCGAGGGACTGCTCCTCGAGGAAACCGGCGGCGCGCGGCGCGTGCGCGGCGTGCAGATCGACGACGGTCACGAGTTGCGCTGCGGCGCGGTCGTGATCACGACCGGCACCTTCCTCGCCGCCGTGATGCACACCGGCGAACAGACCTCGAGCGGCGGACGCGTCGGCGAGGGCACCTCGCGCGGCATCTCGCACGACTTGGCGCGCGCGGGACTCGCGCTGGGTCGACTCAAGACGGGCACGCCGCCGCGACTGGAGCGTCACTCGATCGACTGGGAGCGGCTCGAGCCGCAGCCCGGCGATGCGCGGCCTCAGCCGTTCTCGTTCGCGACCGAGCGCGCGCAGTTCCCCGCGCTACCGCAGATCGAGTGCTTCATCACCTGGACGCAGCCCGCGACGCACGAGCTGATCCGCGAGAACATCCATCGCGCGCCGATGTACGCCGGGCGCATCCAGGGCGTGGGCCCGCGCTACTGCCCGTCGGTGGAGGACAAGGTGATGCGCTTCGCCGACCGCGATCGCCACCAGGTGTTCCTCGAGCCCGAGAGCCTGTCGACCGACGTGATCTACGTGAACGGCGTGTCGACCTCGCTGCCGGCCGAGGTCCAGGAGGCCTTCATTCGGACCATCCCGGGGCTCGAGCGCGCGCGCTTCGTGCGCCACGGCTACGCGGTCGAGTACGACTTCGTGTTCCCCGCTCAGCTCGATCGCACGCTCGCTGCGCGCGACATCGCGGGGCTGTTCCTCGCGGGCCAGATCAACGGCACGTCGGGCTACGAAGAGGCGGCCGCGCAGGGCCTGATCGCCGGCGCCAACGCGGCGCTGTGGCGACGCGGCGACAACGCGCTCGTGCTGGGACGAGACGAGGCCTACATCGGCGTGTTGGTCGACGACCTCGTGGTGGCGCAGCCCACCGAGCCGTACCGCATGTTCACGAGCCGCGCGGAGCACCGCCTCCTGCTGCGCTCGGACAACGCCGATCGGCGCCTCACTCCGCGCGCCGTACAGATGGGGCTCGCGGGTGGCGACGCGCTCGAGCGCTTGAAGCGTCGCGAAGAGCGCTTGAAGCAGGCGGCGGGCGTGCTCGACGCGCTGCGCCCGGGCGAGTACGGCGGCAAGAGCCTGCGCGAGGTCCTGCGCCGCCCCGAGATGGATCTGGCGCTGCTCGCCGAGCGCCACGCCGAACTCGCCGCGCTCGAACTGTCCGCCGATGAGCGCGCCGCGCTGGAGGCCGACGTGAAGTACGCGGGCTATGTCGAACGCGAGCGCGAGCAGGTTGCGCGCCTGCGCCGACAGGAGACGACCGAGATCCCCGCGGACTTCGACTTCGCGAGCTTGAGCGGCCTCGCAGCGGAGGCGGCGGCCAAGCTGCGTCAAGTTCGTCCGCGCACGCTCGGCGCCGCGGGCCGCATCGCCGGCGTGAGACCGCCGGACGTCGCCTTGCTCGCCGTGCACGTCGAGCGCTTCAAGCGCTCGCGCGAAGGCTGAGCGCTCAGGTGCCGCGCCGCAGCACGACCGTCTTGATCGTCTGGAACAGGATCGACAGGTCGAACAGCACCGACTGGTTCTTGATGTAGAACAGGTCGTACTGGAGCTTCTGCAGCGCGTCCTCGACGGTGCTGCCGTACGGGTAGTTGATCTGCGCCCAGCCGGTGAGTCCGGGCTTCACGATGTGGCGCTGGTTGTAGTAGGGGATCTGTCGCGCGAGGTCGTCGACGAACACCTGCCGCTCCGGGCGCGGACCGACGAGCGACATGTCGCCCACGAGCACGTTGAACAGCTGCGGCAGCTCGTCGAGGCGCGTCTTGCGCATGAACTGGCCACTGCGCGTGATGCGCGGATCGCCCTGGCGCGCCCACACCGGTCCGGTGCTCTTCTCGGCGTCGGCGCGCATGCTGCGGAACTTGTAGAGCGTGAACTGCCGGCCGTCGCGCCCGACGCGCTCCTGGCTGAACAACGCCGGACCCGGCGAGTCCATGCGCACGATCAGCGCGGTGAGCAACATGACCGGCCACAGCAGCGCGAGCAGCACGAGCGCGACCACGATGTCGACGGCGCGCTTGGCGCTCTCGCCGCGCGCGGAGCGGCCGAACCCGTCGTTGAAGATCAGGTAGGACGGCCGCATCGCCTCGACGGCGAGCTTGCCGGTGATCTGCTCGTAGAGCGCTTCGCGTTCCTTCACAGCGATGCCCGCCAGTCGGCAGCGCAACAGCTCTTCGGTGGGAAGGTGCCCGCGGCGGTCCTCGAGCGCGACCACGACGATGTCGACGTCGAGGTTGCGCACGACGTCGAACAGCGTCGGCGGCTTGGACTGCGTTGCGTTCGCGGGTTCGGGCGCTGGCGCCAGTGGTTCGAGCAGCAGCGTGGCTAGCGTGGCTTCGGTGGCGGGGTCGAAGGTCGCCGGTGTGCTCGGCGTCGCGCCCGCGCCGCGCCCGCCGGGATCGCGCACGAAGCGCGGCAGCGGAGGCAGGTCCGCGCGGCGCGAAGGGTGCTCACCGCTGGGCGCGGCCTCGGGCACCATGCCCACGGCCTCGTAGCCCGAGTCGTCGTGGCCGAGGATCTCGCGCACCAGGCTCTGCGCCGCGGGGCCGGCGCCGAGCACGAGCACGCGCTCGTTGAAGTTCCAGCGCCGCAGCGCGGCGTGGAAGAAGTGCCGCCAGACCCACAGGATCGAGAAGCCCGCGAGCAGCGCGAACACCAGCGTCTGGTAGAGCTGGGACGGCAGCATCCCGGGGAACGCGAGCACGCGCTCGAGGCCCCAGGCGCGCGCCACGAACACGCCGCCCAGCGCCAACGCCACGGCGGTGCCCGTCGAACCGACGAAGCGCGAGGCGCGGTCGTAGCGGGAACTCGAGACGCGGAAGTCGTACAGCTCGTTGAAGGCGATCGCGACCTGCGCCAGCACGGCGATCGCCAGCGCGGACAGCACGCACAGGCGCAGCGCCTCGTCCTCGCTGAGCCCGGCCATGATCACGCGCGCGTAGGTCGCCTGATCGGGCTGCCACAAGTGCGCGCTCATGCTCGCTACGAGCACGCCGCCGAGGAGCGCGGTCTCGCTGAACACGAGCAGCGCACGGCGCAGGGGCAGGTAGTGGCGGAGGACTCGCAGCATGCGGCAGGCGCCGGCTGGGGTGGGCTCGGAGTGGGGCTCAGAGCGCCCTGGCAGGCGCGTCACGGTGTCGACGGGGCTCGATGGACGCGCCGGCCCGCCGCCACCTCTTGCAGCCAGAGATCGCGCCGCCCCCCGCGCCCGAGCGAGCAGCATAGTGCGGGCCTTGAAGGGGGAACATCGGCAGGCGCCGAGCCCGGGATTGAACGCGCCGCTCGTCGAGGTCGGGGATCCGCGGCGACAGTCGGCCGTATGCCGCCGCGATCTCCATGGCCCGGCCGTGCTCCGCGCGAGCTCAGTCGCCTGCGGGCGCGCGCAGTTCCGTCAGCCGCCAGTCCGCTGCCCGTCCGCGGCCGTCGACCCAGATCTCCACCAGCGCGAGGCCCGGCGAGGCGCGATCGCCGAGCGCGCGAGCGCAGTCGTCCGCGGCGCGCGCGAGACGTGCGCGTTGCCGCTGTCCGAGCCGAGTGCCCGGGTCGAACCCGCCGTCGCGGCCGCCGGGTGATGCTCGCGTGGACTTGACCTCCACGCACCACAAACGCGCGCCGCGGCGCGCGACCAGGTCGACCTCGCCGTGAGGAGTTCTCAGCCGCTGCGCCAGGACTCGAAAGCCCTCGGCTTCGAGCAGTTGAGCGCACAGCGCTTCACCGCGCCGGCCGATCTCGCCGTGGTCGATCGAGCGCAGCGCGGCGGCGGTCCATGCGTACGCAGCGCGACCCGGGCTCGCCCGACTTCGAGAGCCGTGCGCCGCATCGACGAGCGCGCGTAAGGCGCGCGCGAGCCACTCGCGGACTTTTCGAGCCGCGCCCAGCGTCGCGGCATCCGCCGGAGCATCCGCCGCTTTGCGCGCAGCGTGGTCCGCTGCGCCGCGAGGCTCGCCCGCGATCAGTCCTTCGCCCGGTCGGCGATCGCCGAGCGGTTGAACTTCAGCCGCACGCCCTCGTCGACCTGCAGCGTCACTTGCGTGTCGTTGATCGACACGATCGTCCCGTGGAGACCGCCGGTCGTGATCACGTTGTCGCCCTTGCTGAGCGCCTTCAGCATCTCCTCGCGCTTCTTGCGCTGCTTGCGCTCGGGCCCGATCAGCACGAAGTACATGATCGCGAAGATCAGGATCATGGGCATGAAGCTCATGACCGAGTCGAACGGGCCGCCCGTCGCGCCCGCTGCGCCCTCGGGAGTGGCCTGGCCCGTGGTCGCGGTGTCGCCTGCGCTCGGCGCGGAGCTGGCCGGGGTGTCTTGCAGCGCGGTTCTCAGAGTGGGTTGAAGCATGTTCGAAGTGCGGTCGCGGCGCAGACAAGTCGGGAACTCCCGCGCCTGCGGCCGTCGAAAGGGGCGAAGAGGCTACTAGAATCGCGCGTTCGTTAGTAGCGCTCGCGCCGCGCCCGTCAGCGTCGCGCCACGCCTCGAACCAGCTCCGCGCATGGACCAACAAGCCCTCGACCGCACGCAGGACAGCACGCCGGAGTCTGCGGCCGGGCGCGGGCCCAATGGCGCACCCGAGGGCGCTCACGACGGCGCACTCGAGACCGCGCTCGCGGGCGGACCGCGAGTCGTCGCGGCTGCAAGCGACTCCGCGAGTGACGTCGCAGCGGCCGCCGCAACGATGCCCGCAACGAACCCGGTCAGCGGCGCGACCCCGAGCACAGCGGCCAGCCTCGCCCTCGGCGCCTCGAACGGCGAGCGCGTCGTCGTGGCCATGAGCGGCGGCGTCGACAGCTCGGTCGCCGCGCTCCTGCTCGCGCGCGAAGGACGCTCGATGGTCGGGTTGTTCATGCGCAACGGGGTCCACGTCGACGAGCAGCAGTCGCACAAGAAGTCGTGCTGCTCGGTCAGTGACGCGCGCGACGCGCGCATGGTCGCCGCCAAGTTGGGAATCGCGTTCCAGGCCGTCGACCTGGCGGCCGAGTTCGGTCAGATCATCCGCTACTTCCTGCGCGAGTACTCCGCCGGCCGCACGCCCAACCCGTGCGTGGTGTGCAACCGCGATCTGAAGTTCCAACGCCTGTTGCGCTTCGCGGATGAGCTGGGCTGCAGCGCCGTCGCGACCGGCCACTACGCGCAACTGGCGCTCGAGGACGGCCGTGTGGTGGTGCGCCGCGGCGTCGACCGCGACAAGGATCAGTCCTACCAGTTGTTCTCGGTGCGCGAACGCGACCTGGCCCGCGCGCGTTTGCCGCTGGGCGGACTGCGCAAGCCGCACGTGCGCGCGCTCGCGGCGGAGTTCGGACTGCGGACCGCGCACAAAGCCGACAGCCAGGAGATCTGCTTCGTGCCCTCCAACGACTACCGCAAGCTGCTGGCCGAGCGCGGCGCGCAGTTGCACCCCGGTTCGATCGTCGACACCACGGGCCGCGTGCTCGGGCGCCACGAGGGGACGGAGCACTTCACCATCGGCCAGCGCCGCGGGCACGGCATCGCGAGCGAGCAACCGCTGTACGTGGTCGCGCTCGAGCCCGAGCGCGGGCTCGTCGTGCTGGGTTCGCGCGATGAATGCCTGTCTCGTTCGATGGTCGTGCGCGAGCTGAATTGGATCGGCTTCGATCCGCCGCCGAGCTGGCGCTGCGCCGTTCAAGTGCGCTACCGGCACGAGCCCGCCGCGTGCGAGGTGAGCCTCGAGGACGGCGCCGCACGCGTCGTCTTCGACGAGCCGCAGATGGCGTTGACGCCAGGTCAGGGCGCGGCCTTCTACGCCGGGGATCGACTGCTGGGCGGCGGGTGGATCGAGAGCGCGGACGCGTTCAGCGCCGCCGCTCTCGCGTGATGGCGCGCGGGGCCGAGCTCGTGCGCTCGACGCGCGCCTGGCTGGTCCTCGCGCTCCTGGCTGCGCTCGCAGCGAGCTGGGCCTGGTGGCCCCACGCCGGTTGGGGCGCGGCGCCGCGCTGCACGGCGGTGCTCCTCGACGTTTCGGCCAGCGTCGTGCGCACGCGCCCCGGCTGGGCTGCGTGGCGCGACGAGCAACTCGCGCGCGAGCTCGCGGCGACGCCGGCGGATCGGAGCGTGCTCGTGGCGGCCTTCGCCGACGGGTTCGAAGTCCTCGCCGCTCCCGCGCGTCCGCAAGCGCTCGCCTCCGAGCGATTGCCGAAGGCGCTGCTGCGCGACGGCGCGGCGGAGTGCGCGGCGGCGTTGCGGTCGCTGGGCGAGCTGGCGGGCGATCTGGCGCTCGTGCGCGTGCTCGTGTTGAGCGATGGCGCGTTCACCGGCCCTGACCCGGGCGCCGCGATCGACGAGTTGCGCCGCCGAGGCGCCGAGTTCGAGCTGCGCACGCCGCCGCCGCCGTCGGTCGTCGATCTCGAGCTCGCCGAGTTGCGCGCGCCGCGCGAACTCGAGGCTGGCGCGCCGCTGGCGTTGGCCGCGCGCGTGCGCTCGCGCGGGTCCGCGCTTCCGAACGGCGCGCGCGCCGTGCTCGAAGTGACTTCGAGCGACGCACGCGGCGAACGCACCTCGCGTACGTCCTTGAACGCGCGCGCGCTGGCTGCGGGTGAAGCGCAGGTCAGCGTCGACCTCGGCCCGCTCGCCGCCGGGCTCACTTCGTTGCGCGCGCGCGTTGCGATCGAGGGTGCGGCCGACGTCGCGCCCGAGAACGACGAACGCGCGGCGCACGTTCGCAGTCGCGAGGCGCTCGTGGTTCGCGTCATCGCGCCGCGGCCGGCTCGCTACCTGCCCTGGCTGGAGGGACTGCGCTCGCTCGACGGATTGCACTGGCTGCCACCGCGCGCCGAGCTCGATCCCGTGTCGCTCGCGGAGTGCGACGTGCTCGTCACGCTCGACGTGGACCCGCGCGAACTCGAGGCCTCGGCCTTGCGTTCCTTCGTGATGTCCGGCGGAGGCTGGTTCGCGCTCGGGCAGCACGCGCTGGCGAGCGCTATGGCGAACTCCGCCAGCGACGCGTCGACCGCGCTGCTGCCGCTCGAACTGCGCGAGTCGCCCGCGCGCGACGTCGTGCTCCTGCTCGACGGTTCGGGCAGCATGGACGCAGCGGCGCTCGACGAGTTGCGCGCAGCGAGCCTCGCGTTGGCGCGCGCCGCCGCGTCCGGCGAGACGCTGCGCCTGTGGTGGTTCACCGACCGACTGCGCGACGCCTTCGAGCTCGAAGGCGGCTTCGACGAGCTCGCGAGCGAACGCAACCGCGCGAACTGGGCGCGCCAGACTGCGCCCGGTGGACCGACGGACATCGCAGCGGCGCTCGCCGAGTTCGCGCGTCGGCGCGAGGGCGGACGCGAGGCGCTGGTGTTCCTGATCAGCGATGGTCGAGATCAACGCGCTCGCACGCCGCCCGCGGGTTGGCCGGACGAGTTGTTCGCCGAGCTCTCGCGCGCGAACGCGCGGCTCGCGGTGATCGCCGCAGGCGCCGACGCGGACCGCGAGTGGCTCGACGAACTCGCGCGCCCGACGGCGCACGGTCGAGCGTGGAGTGCGCGCGACACGGCGCTGGGTGAAGTGCTCGAGCGCGAAAGCGTGCGCGATCAGCTCGCGCCTCAGGGCGGCGCGGTGGCCGTGGTCGATCGCTCGCGCGTGCGCGACGGCGATGCGCGCGCGTTGCTCGAGAGCTGGTCGGCCCGCGCGCCGCTGCCGCGCGCAGGACCGGTGTTGTCCACGCGAGCGCGCGAGGGCGATGAGCTCGTCGCCGAGTTGCCCGACGGCGCGCCGTGGCTCGCGCTGCGCCGACACGGAATGGGGTGGTGCGCCGTCCTCACCGGCGAGCCGACTGCGGACAGCTCGCCGGAGTGGGAGCGCGCCTCGACGTTGTTCGCGCCGCTCGTGCGTCTGCTCGGGCGAGCCGGCGGCTCCCAGCCGCGTGTACGTCCGCGCGCCCGACGCGACTCGCAGGGTCGTTGGCGCGTCGAAGGTCTGCCCACCGAGCTTCCCGAGCACGTCGCGCTCGCCGACGCCTCGCAGCCGCAGGTCCGCATCCCCGCGCACGTGCCGCACGACGTGAACGCCCTCGATCCCCGCACCCAGCGCGTCGCGGCCTCGCCCGGCCTCGCTGGAGCGCGGGAGCTGGTGCTGTTCGACGCGGACGGCGCAGAGCTCGCGCGCGCGCCGACCGCCACCGAGCACGCGGAGGAGTTCCGCGGCGCAGTCGAGCCCTGGAACGCGGGCCGGCTGGCCCCGCTCGGCGATGCGCTCGCTCTGGGGCCCGCCGTGCCGCCTGCGCGGCGGCGGCTGGGTCTCGTGGCCGCGCTGGTGTCCCTCGGGGCGCTCGCTGCGGGCCTGCTGTGCTCGAACCCGGGCCTGGCGCTCCCGGCGCGTCAAGTCGGCGCGCCATCGCGTCGATAGCCCAGCCCCGGCCCGAACGGCGCGTGGGGCGCCAACGAGAGTCCGGTCGAGCGAGCAAGCATGAAGCGAGCATCCCTGCGGGTTGGAGCGACGTTCCTGGCGGCCGTGGTCGTGGCCTGCGCCGGACCCGCGCCGGACGCGCGCGAGAATCAAACTTGGCTGCGGGCGTCGCCTGCTCTGCGCCAACAGATCGAGGATCAGATCACGCGCCTGCCGTGGACCCACGGCATCGAGCGCGTGGAACAGATCGCCTGGCTGGCAGCGGTCGGTGAGCCGGCCTTCGAGCGCCTGCTCGAGCTGTGCGAAGACCCGCGGGCCGACGTCGCGGCGAGTGCGGTGGCCGCCCTCGGCGCCACGCGCGACAGCCGTCTGGTCGAGCCGCTGCGCGCCGTTCGCTGGCAGAACGAAGAGGATCGTGCGCTGCGCTTCGAGCGCGCGCGGGCGCTGGTCCGCCTCGGCGACTGGGGCGAGGTCGGAGCGCTGATCGACGGACTGGAATCCGACGATCCGTGGGCGCGGGCGTGGTGCCTGTCGGCGCTGCGCGAGGTCACCGGCCAGTCGTTCGGCTTCGACGCCCAAGCGGAGTCCGAGGAACGGGCTCAGGCCGTCGCGCGCTGGCGCAGCTGGCACGCGTCGCGCTCGGGCGAGGGCATCCTCGCCAAGGGCGAGTGAGCGGTTCGCGGGTGCGCCCGCGACGCCTCAGGCCTGTTTGCCGCGCAGGCGTGCGAGGAGCGCGTCGAAGCGCGGCTCGCCGATCAGGGACTGCAAGTCGACGTCGTGCTCCAAATGCTGCGCGTCGTCGTAGCCCAGCTCCACCGCTCGCTCGAGCGTGTCGAGCGCCGCTTCGGTCTCGCCGCACAGCGCCAGTGAGCAGCCCAGGTTGTAGTGCGCGGTGGCGTTCTCGGGCGCCAGTCGGACCAGCTCGCGGTCGACGGCCAGGCCCTCGCTGTGCCGGCCGAGCTTGGTGTAGGCCGAGCCCAACTCGGCCAGGATCTCCTGGTTGCGCGACTGGCGCACCCGCGCCAGCTCGAGGAAGCGCACCAGGAACTCCAGTCCGAGTCGTTCGAGCGCGGGATCGGAGCGAAAGGCGGAGTCCAAAGCGGCGAGCCGAGATGCGGGGCGAGTATACGGCGCTGCAACTTGCGAAGGCGCGGGGTGCAACTCTGGACGCGGAGAGGCTAGTTTCCCCGCTGCTTGGCGCTTGGCAGGTGTCGTGCGGCGAAGAGGCGGGGAACGTGCGCGCGGGGGAGCGGCGGACCGGCTCGCCTCGCTCGACTCCGGCGCCGAGTCGACTCGCGGACTGCCGACCAATCCCGACCCACTTCATGAGCAACCTGCTGCGACCGCCGGATCGCCGCGCGCTGCGGCGCCTGCCTCGACGCGCCAGCTCGGCGCTCAGAGGGCGCTCGCACGAATCCGCGATCGCGCCGGAGGCCGTCGGCGGGCTCGATCAGCACACGCCGGAGAACGCCCGCTGCGCTGCTGGCGTCGAGAACCCTGTCAGGTGGGGCGAGACAGCGTTGTCCAGGTCTCGGTCGAACGCGTCTGCTGGCCAGCCTTTGCGCCAGAATGCGTCCGCCCGGCAGGGATACGGCCGCGGGGATCTCTCCGCGACGCGCGCTCGACTTCGCCGCGAGGCTTCGCAACGCCACGCGCGCTCTTCCTCGCAACCCAACCGACGCCGACGAGTTTGGACGCTCACGCGGCGCTGTCGCACTCTCCAGACGCCTTCAACCGATGGCTCGGAACCGATCCGCGCCGCGCCGTCGCCTTCCGAACCGAACCGCAGAGCTTCGCAATGACCAACCTCTACTTCTGCGATGTGTGCAACGAGTCCGTTCCCCAGGCCGATCTCGACCTCGGGCGCGCCCTGGTGGTCAAAGGACGCGTGATCTGCGTCCTGTGCGATCGCGCGATGACGCAGCGTGCTCAAGAGCGCGCGGCGAACCGCCCGGCCAACCTCGGATTGGATCTCGACCTCGCCACGCCTCCGGGCGCCGCGCAGGCGGCGATGTCGGGAGCGACACCCGGCGCCCCGGGCGCGTTGGTCGGACACGCTCCGAGCGGGCACGTCGGAGCTGCGCAGCGCCAACGCGACTCGAGCGGCCTCGCCTTCACGGCCCTCGTCGCCGCCGGCTGCAGCGCGCTGCTCGTGTGGAACTGGGCGCGCGGCGAATTCGAACGGCTCGATCGCGAGGCGGCTCGCGCCAGCCAGATGTCGGTGGTCGAGCAGCAGACCTCGCGCGCGGAGTTGGAGCGACTGGGTCGCGAGCTCGAGCGCAACACGCAGGAGGCTCGCAATCGGCTGGACGATTCGCTGGCGGAGGCGCAACGCAACCTCGGCGCGGGGGTCGAACAGCAGGCGCGCGCGCTGCGCGAGCTGGGGCAGAAGTTCAGCGAGTTCGAGAGCCGCGTCGTCGCGCTGGACGAGAGCCTCGCGCGCGTCTCGCGCCACGACCAGGAGCTGATGGGACTGTCGCAGCGCCTCACCTCGGCCACCGTCGAGCTGGGCGGGCTCGCGGAGAGCGTGCGGCGGCTGGGCGAGGCCGGTGAGCTCGCGCGCGGACCGAAGTTGGACGAAGCGCCGGTGACCGCGCCCGAGGTGCGGCCGGCGTGGTTCGAACTCACGACGCTCCTCCAGAGCGAGAGCACCGCCGACCGCTGGCAGGGGCTGATCGCGCTGGGCGAAACGCGCGACGCCGCCTGCATCCCGTACGTGTCGCCGCTCCTGCGCGACAAGGACGTGTTCATCCGCATGGCGGCTGCGCGCGTGCTGGGGGACCTGGGCGCCGGCGGCGGCGTCGAGCCCTTGATCGAGGCGCTGAACGACGCGGAGTTGCCGGTGCGCGAGTCCGCGGCGGATGCGCTGCGTCGGATCACGCACCGTCCGCTGGAGTTCGACGCACAAGCTTCCGACGGCGAGCGCGCCAAGCGCATCAAGGCGCTGCGCGAGTGGTGGAGCAAGGAGCGCGAGAAGAGCGCCGCAGGCGGCGAGTCGCGCGGCGCCGCTGCGCGCTGACGAGCTCTGCGCGATCCAGCGCGAACTCGGGCGCGTTGCGCGCACGCCGAAAACGAGCGACGCCGGCCTCGTCCAAGACGAAGGCCGGCGTCGCTGTTCTTGTCGAGCCCGCGTCGACCGCGCGAGACGGTCGACGTGCGCGGTTCAGCTACTTCGCGGGGCGAGACATGGCGCGCGCGCGTTCGCCGGCGCGGGTGCCCTTGTGCTTCTCCGCGAAGTCCTTCCACTTGTCGCGCGCCTTGCTCGTGCCGAGCTTGGCGACCGAGTCGCGGGTCTTCTCGAAGGCCTCGGCCGCAGCCAGTTCCTTGGCGAGCGTGGCGTCCTTGCGGATCGCCTCGGCCTTGGACTTGGCATCGGCGCCCTGCTGGGCGGCGCCGAACTCCTTGGCCAGTGCGTCGTAGATCGTCACCGACTTCAGGACGTCGCGCGACTGAACGAAGCGCTCCGCCTGGGTCATCAGCGCGGCCACATGCGCGTCGATCGCGGCCGCGAGGGCCGCTGCGTCGGTCTTCTCGGTCTCGGTCGCCTTGGCGTCCGCCGCGAACGCGAGCAGCGCCGCGTGCGCCTTGCCGATCTTGCCTTGCTCGATCGACTTGAGCTGCGCCGCTACGCGGCCGCCGGCGGACTCGGTCGGCACGAAGGCCAGGAAGTTGGAAGAGCGCGGCTTGGCGCCCTTCAAGGCGTCTTCGACGATGCCGTTGGACAGCGAACTGGGGTGGCCTTGCCAGGCCAGCTTGCCGTCGGCGTCGATCACCGCGGTCGTCGGGAAGCCCTTGACCTTGAACGCGCCGCTGGCTTGCGAACCAGCGCCGACGCGGATGGTGAGCCCCATCTCGTCGACGTAGGCGCCAACCTTCTCCGCGTCCTCATCCGACAGCGCGAGGACCACCAGGCCCTTCTCGCCGTACTCCGCCTGCAGACTCTCGAGGTGGGGCCACGCCCCACGGCAGGGGCCTCACCAGGTGGCCCAGAACTCCAGAACGACGGCCTGGCCCTTGAGGCTGGCGAGGTCGAAGTCTGCGCCGATGTGGTTGAACCACGCCGATGCGGTCGCATTCGGTGCGGCAGCGCCGATTTCGAGGGGGGCGGGCGTCGGGGTCGCGAACGCGTAGAGCGCTGCGGCGGCGATCAAGCCGGTGGTGATGGCGGGGATACGCATCAGAAGTCTCCGGAAGTGAATCGGGCTCCAACAAGTGCGGCGCACATGGGTGCGCGTCGCACGACGAACCACCACAGGGTAGCAGTCGCGGGGCCCCCGGCTGTGCGAGGCCATGCAAAAGAAGTCCCGGTCGGCCGAGGCCGTCGCGCCGCTCAGCGCGGCGGTTCCAGTTGGATCGAGACCTGCGCGCGGCCTTCGACGAATTCGAGCGGCGCTCGAGCGGGCGCCGAGCCCGAGTGCTCGACATCGACCGTGACTCCGCGCATGCGCGGCGCGTAGTCGAAGCGGAACGAGCCGTCGGCCGTGGTCCACACGCGCCAACTGTCGAGGTCCACCGGCGGAGTGGCGATGCCGAACGGAACTAGCGCGTCGGCCGGTGGGTTCAGGCGCACGAGCGCGTCGGCGACGCCGCTGCCCTGCGCATCGACGACCTTGCCTGCGACGCGCCCGCGCGGCGCCGCGACGAGCAGGTGCTCGTCGGAGGATTGCGGGTCGATGTGGCGCAGTCCTCCGAGCAGGATCCACTCGGTTCCGACCAACTCCAACTCACCGCGCGCGGCCTCGAGGTTCAGCTCGAAACGCCCCGCCTCGTCGGTCGCGGACTCGACCGACGGCAGGTAAGGGTGCGCGCGCCGAACTCGGACCGTCGCGACGGGCGCGCCGTCGACGTCCGCGAGCCGGCCTCGCACGATGCGCGGGGCGTCGATCGGCGCGCCGTCGATCGGAGTCGAGCCCTCGAGCGCGCTTTGCGCGCCGCTGGCCGCGCCTTCGCCTTCCGGGACATCCGTCCCGGCCTCAGCTTCGCGCAGATCGAACAGCACAAGGCCATCCGGCGATGCGTCGTCGCGCACCAGAGCGAAGAACGTGAGTCCGCCGAGCAGCAGACCTCCCACGAGCAACTTGCGCAGCGAGTCGTGCATGCGGAGGGCGAAAGTAGCGCACGCGCGAGCGACGCGCCAACCGCTGGTCCCCGCGCGTCACGCGCGCGGGTGGTGCAGCCGGTGCAGCGCGAGCACGTGCTCGTGATCGAGGTGGGTGTAGACCTGGGTGGTCTGGATGGACGCGTGCCCGAGCAGTTCCTGAACGGCGCGCAGGTCGCCGCCGGCTTCCACCATGTGCGTGGCGAACGAGTGTCGCAGCACGTGCGGAGTGACGCGCGACTTGATCCCTGCGACGAGCGCTGCGTGTTTGACGCGGCGCCACGCGTTGGTGCGGTCGAGCGGCTGTCCCGCGCGCGTGAGGAACACCTCGGGCCGCAGGTGCGCGCCCTTCGTGCGAGCGCGCGGGCCGTCGACCCACGCCGCCAGCGCTCGGGCGCAGCGCTCGCCGATCGGAACGATGCGGGTCTTGTCGCCTTTGCCGTGCAGGCGCAGCACGTGCAGTTCGCGGCTCCAGTCCTCGACACGGAGCCCGGCGGCTTCGCTGACGCGCGCTCCGCTGGCGTACAGCACTTGGAGCAGGGCTCGATCGCGCAGCGCCAGCCAACCGGCGCCGCGCGGTCCGGCGAGCAGCGCTTCGACATCCGGGAGGCTGAGAGCGTCGGGCAAGGCGCGTCGGACGATCGGCGCGGTGAGTTGCGCGCTCGGGTCGCGCACGAGGCGCGCTTCGCCGACGAGGAACGCGAACAGCATGCGCAGAGCCGAGAGCGAGCGGGCGACACTCGCATCCGCAGCGCCGCGCGCGCGCAGGGCCTCGAGGTGGGCGATCAGGTCGAGCGATTGCACGTCGCGCCAACCCGAGCGGCCTCGCTCCGCGAAGAACCGCGCCGCCTGCTCGAGATCGCGCCGGTAGCTCGTCAAGGTCGCCCGCGCTGACCCGGCCTCCACTCGCGCGGCTTCCAGGTATTCGCGCAGGTCGCGGCGCCAGGGTTCCGGCAACTCCTCGCGCGGTGCGCGGCTCGTTCGGGGTCGGGTGGGGGTGGGACGCACGGTCGACAGGCTCTACCGCTGCCGTCGCGCGGCGCAAGTGCGCTCGCTCTGTGTCGCCGCAACCCTCACGTTCACGGCCGATTGCGCTTGACCTACCTCCGCGACTGGCTATCTTTCCCCGCCCTCGTGGCGGCCCACATCGGGGTAGGGATCGCCGGGGCGCGCCAGCGCGCGCTGCCGCACTCCGTCAGCGCGCGCCGCCGAACGTGAGGACTTCAGGGATGACGAACAAGAAGCCCGCAAAACTGAGCGCCAAGGACCTCGAGGAGTTCCAGGCGCTGCTGAACAAGCTGCGCTCCATGCTGTCGGGCGACCTCACGCAGTTGCACGAAGAGGCCTTCGGCCAGAACGGCAACCACGACGCGGAGTCGAAGGCGGGCGACACGGCGGACGGCTACTACCAGGAATTCAACTTGCGCCTGATGGAGCGCGACGAGAACACCCTGGCCGAGGTGCTGGAAGCGCTCGATCGCATCGAAGCGGGCTCCTACGGCCAGTGCGAAGGCTGCGAGGGCGCGATCGCCAAGGATCGCCTGCGCGCGGTGCCCTACGCGCGCTTGTGCATCGACTGCCAGCGTCAGGCCGAGCGCTGGAACTGATCGCGCTGCAGCGTCGCCGCCCAGTTCGATGACCTCCGTGCGCGCGTTCCTGTTCGCGAGCGGCGCCCGAACTCGAGTTCGGACGATTGCGCCGCGCTCGCGCCGCACGCTCGCCGGCTGAGCCGCGTCAACCCATAGACGGATCCTCTCGGCGTGCCTCCCTTGGTCCCGGCCAGCGCCGCGCTCACGCGGTTGATCGCAGCGGTGCTGCTCATCGTGCTCGACTTGTGGAGCAAGGCGGCGGTGTTCGCCTGGCTCTCGCCCAGGCCCGAGGGCGTGATCAAGTTCGATACGCACGGTCATCCGCGCTACCCGATCCTCGGAGATTGGCTCGGCTTCTACCTGATCACCAACAAGGGCATGGCGTGGGGCTTCGACAAGCTCCCGCCGTGGCTGCTCGTCGGTGGCCGGTGCGTCGCGGTGCTGTTCCTGCTCTGGCTCGTTTTGACCACACCGCGCGGGCGACGCGTGCTGTCCGCTGCGCTGACGCTGATCCTCGCAGGCGCCGTGGGCAACCTGTACGACAACCTGTTCCTGCCTCCGCCCAACGGCGCCAGCTTCGGCGAGGTGCGCGACTTCATCGACGTGTACTTCCCGATGTTCGACTGGCACTTCCCGACCTTCAACGTGGCCGACGCGTGCATCAGCGTCGGTGCGATCGGTCTGCTCGGCGCCAGCTTCTTCGGAAGCGAGTCCGCCGCGTCGGATGCAGCTCCGGCCCCGCCCGCGCCGCCGGCGTTGTGAGCGCGCGCCAGGCCCAGTAGTCTCCTCCAGCATGGCTTCGCTCGCCGTGTCGTTCGCCGGGCTCGCCCTGCGCAATCCCGTGCTGTCCGCCTCGGGGACCTTTGGTCACGGGCTCGAGATGCAGCACTTCGCGCCGCCCGAACTGCTCGGCGGGCTGGTGAGCAAGACGGTCACGCTCGCGCCGCGGCCGGGCAATCCGCTGCCGCGCATCTGCGAAACGGAAGCGGGCCTGCTCAACTCGATCGGCCTCGAGAACCGCGGCGTCGAGTACTACCTGCGCGAGATCGCGCCCACGATGCGCGCGGCCGACTGTCTGGTCGTGACGAACATCGGCGGAGAGTGCGTCGAAGACTTCGCCGAGTTGGCTGCGCGCCTCGACGCTGAGAGCGCGATCGACGCCTTCGAGGTCAATCTCTCCTGTCCGAACGTGCAGGGCGGCAAGCTGCCCTTCGCCACCGATCCGCGCACCGCGGAAGCCGTGTTGCTCAAGGTGCGCGCGGCCACGCGCAAGCCGCTCTTCGCCAAGCTCTCGCCGAACG
Organism: uncultured Planctomycetia bacterium; assembly: GCA_938003765.1. Taxonomy (GTDB): domain Bacteria; phylum Planctomycetota; class UBA1135; order UBA1135; genus WYBT01. The sequence goes on along the minus strand of CALKYE010000223.1, from coordinate 6,424 downwards.
TCTCCGACATCGGCGAGATCGCGCGCGCGGTCGAAGCGGGCGGCGCGGATGCGGTGACCGCGGTGAACACGTTGCTCGGCATGTCCGTCGACTGGCGCACGGGCAAGCCCGGCATCAACACGGTGATCGGTGGATACTCCGGCGTCGGTGTGAAGCCCGTCGCGTTGCGCTGCGCGTGGCAGTGCGTGAACGCGGTCTCGATCCCCGTGATCGGCTGCGGCGGCGTGGCGAGCGCGAGCGACGTGCTCGAGTTCCTCGCGGTCGGCTGCTCCGCCGTCGAAGTCGGAACCTCGTGCTTCAGCGATCCCTCGCACATCGCACGACTGCCCGCGCAGATCTCTGCGCTGCTCGACGAGGCCGGGTTCTCCGACGTCGCTCAGCAGATCGGCGTGCTCGGCCGACTCCATTCGTCCGCGACTCGCCGTCCTCCGGTCGCCAAGCAGGCGTGAGCCACGAACGCGGGACCTTGAGCCGATGCGCCTGAGCGAGCTGACTCCCGCACACGTCCGTCGCGCGATCGACGTGTACCTGCGACAGGCCTACCCGCCGAGTTGCTCCGTCGCGCCGCCGATGACCTCCGCGCACTGGGTCGGGCCGGCGACGATCGAAGCGCTGCTCGAGCTGCTGCCGCGCGACGGCGCGTGCGAGGTCGAAGGCGGCAAGCGCTACAGCTTGCAGCTCGGCAACCACCGCTACCCGTTCATGAAGTTCGTGCTGGAGGAGTACCTGGTCGCCGAGGAGTACTTCTTCGCCGTCGACACGCACGACAACCTCGACGTGCGCCCGGACGCGCCGGACTACGCGCAGTGGCTCGCGCTCAAGGACTACAACCGCGACCTGGGCGCTTCGATCGAGGCTTCCTGGCGCACCTCGGGATTGCCGACGCTCGACGATCTGCGCGCGCTGTGCGAATCGCTCGCCCCGGTCGAGCGCGAAGGCGACAAGGGCGTGCGCGTGCTGCTCGTCGACGACAACCTCACGGTGGCCTTCGGCCTGCGCTCGCTGTTCCGCGCCCGGGGCTACGACTGCCGCATCGCGCACTCGGGCGAGATGGCGATGGCCGAGCTGGCGCTCGATCCGCTGCCCGACGTGGTGATCCTCGACTACGAGCTCCCCGGAATGGACGGCCGCGCCGTGCTGGCGGCGCTGCGAGCCGATCCGCGCACCGCGACGCTGCCGATCCTGATGGCGACGGCGTCGAAGATCGAGTGGGGGAGACTGCCGCTGGTCGACGCCGTCTTGCGCAAGCCCTACGCGCGCGAGCCGCTGTTCCGCATGGTGAACGAGCTGGCGCAGTTGCAGCGCACGCGTCGGTAGACCAATTCATGCGCCGCCGAAGCAGCGGGGCGTGAAGCCACGCGGGCGCGGCCCGGGTCGCGCTCTGCGCTTCCCGCGCCGCGCAACTCGAGTCCCTCGCGCGCCCGCTCGGAGTGCGCTTGGCGGCCCTCGCCCTTCCCTCCCCGCGGCCCAGAGCTTTCAATGGTCGCCCCCTGGGGCCGGCGGCCCCGGCGCCAGGCCCAAGGACTCACTCACGCTCATGCCTTTCGACTGGGACTCACTTCAGGACCGACTGACGAACTTCGGGAACTCCTTCGGGCGGCTGCTCAAGCGCACGGTGGGCTCCCAGAACGAGCGCGTGGTTCGCCAGCTCGAGCCCCTGGTCAAGCAGATCGGCGAGCTGGAGCCCTGGGCCAAGAGCCTGTCCGCGGCGCAGTTCAAGGAGCAGACCGCGGCCTTCAAGAAGCGCCTCGCCGAGGCTGCCGACGACGACGCCCGCAAGTCGCTCCTGGACGAGATCCTGCCCAAGGCGTTCGCGCTCGTGCGCGAGGCCTCCGTGCGCACGCTCGGCCTGCGCCACTTCGACGTCCAGCTCGTGGGCGGCATCGTGCTGCACCAGGGCGCGATCGCCGAGATGATGACCGGCGAAGGCAAGACGCTCGTCGCCACGCTGCCGCTGTACCTCAACTGCCTCGCCGGCAAGCCCGTTTACCTGATCACCGTCAACGACTACCTCGCGCGGCGCGACTGCGCCTGGATGGAGCCGATCTTCGACTACCTCGGCGTCACCAGCGGCGCGATCCAGTCGAACATGGGCAGCTACGAGCGCAAGCCCATCTACGCGCTCGACATCGTCTACGGCACGAACAACGAGTTCGGCTTCGACTACCTGCGCGACAACATGAAGCAGCGCGTGGAGGAGCAGGTGCAGCGCCACCTGACCTTCGCGATCATCGACGAAGTCGACTCGGTGCTCATCGACGAGGCGCGCACGCCGCTGATCATTTCAGGACCGGCTGAGGAGTCGAGCTACAAGTACAAGGTCGCCGACGGAGTGGCGCGCAAGCTCGAGCGCGAGAAGCACTACGAGGTCAAGGAGAAGGAGCGCACCGCCACGCTGCTCGAGGCCGGCATCATCGAAGCCGAGAAGCTCGTGGGCGTCGAGTCGTTCTACACGCCGGGCAACGAGGACTGGCCGCACTACATCGAGAACGCTCTGCGCGCGCACAGCCTGTATCACCTCGACGACCAGTACGTGGTCGAGCCGGGCGACGACGGACAACCCGAGGTCGTGATCGTCGACGAGTTCACCGGCCGCAAGATGGCCGGGCGGCGTTGGTCGGACGGTCTGCACCAGGCGGTCGAGGTCAAGGAAGGCCTCAACCCGCGCCAGGAGAACCAGACGCTCGCGACGATCACGTTCCAGAACTACTTCCGACTGTTCCGCAAGCTCGCCGGCATGACCGGCACCGCGCTCACGGAAGCCAACGAGTTCTGGAAGATCTACCAACTGCGCGTGGTCTCGATCCCGACCAACCTCGCCATCGCGCGCAAGGACCACCAGGACATCGTCTACCGCACCGCGCCCGAGAAGTGGAAGGCGATCGCCAGCGAGATCGAAGAGGTCCACAAGCGCGGGCAACCGGTGCTGGTCGGCACGACCTCGGTCGAGAAGAGCGAGCACCTCTCGAAGATCCTGCGCGAGCGTGGCGTCAGGCACGAGGTGCTGAACGCCAAGAACCACGAGCGCGAGGCTTCGATCGTCGCGCACGCCGGCGAGATCGGCGCAGTCACCGTTGCGACGAACATGGCGGGCCGCGGAACCGACATCAAGTTGGGCGGCAACTTCGAATGGCGCCTGAAGGCCGCGCTCGAGGCCGCGGGACTGGTCGAAGGCGATCCCGAGAAGCTCGAGGAAGTCGACGCCGTGCGCCAGAAGGTGCGCGCCGACTGCGACCGCGACCAGGCCGAAGTCCTCGGACTCGGCGGTCTGTACGTGCTCGGCAGCGAGCGCCACGAGTCGCGCCGCATCGACAATCAGTTGCGCGGTCGCTCCGGTCGTCAGGGCGACGTGGGCGTGTCGCGCTTCTTCCTGTCGCTCGAAGACGACCTGATGCGGCGCTTCTATCGCGACTGGGTGAAGAACGCGATGGAGCGCATGGGCATGACCGAGGACGTGCCGATCGAGTCCGGCATGGTCACTCGCGCCATCGAGAAGGCCCAGCGCAAGGTCGAGGACTACAACTTCGAGATCCGCAAGTCGTTGCTCGAGTACGACGACGTGATGGATCAGCAGCGCAAGACGATCTACTCGGTGCGCCAGGAGGTGCTCGAGGGCGTCAATCTGCGCGACCGCACGGAGCAGTTCCTGGTCAAGGCGCTCGAGCGCAGCTCGCGCAACTACATCGAGGACGTCGACGGCTTCCGCAACTGGCATCAACGCACGTTCGGACAGGAGTGCGAGCGCGACGTGGCGCAGGCCGCGACCGAGAAGACGCCGGACTTCGAACGCGCCGTCGCGGAGCTCAAGCGCATCTACGACGAGCGCGAGCAACTGATCGGCGGCGACTACATGCGCCGCGTCGAGCAGTACATCCTGCTCAACGCGATCGACTCGCGCTGGAAGGACCACCTGCACGCCATCGACGCGCTCAAGACCGGCATCGGTCTGCGCGGCTACGGCCAGCAGGATCCGAAGAACGAGTACAAGCGCGAGGGCTTCGCGCTGTTCGAGAACCTGCTCGCCGCGATCGAGGACGAGGTGGCGAGCCTGATCCTGCGCATCCGCATCCAGCAGCCCGGCGCCGAGGAACCGCCCGCGCAGTTGCGTGCGCGGCCCGCCGCGGCGCCTGCGCCCACGCCGGCCCCCGCGCCGCGCCGAAACGCCGCGCCGGCCGCGCCTCCCAGCGTGCCGCTGCCGACGGCCGCCGTGAGCGGCGCTGCAGATGCGAGCGGAGCGCAGCCCGGCGCCGCCAGCGCGGGCGAACTCGCGCCGGCGCCGCGCCGCAACCTCAAGCCCGCTGCGCCGCCGTCGACTCCGCTCCCGCCGCGCGAGCCCGCGCCGGCCTCGAGCGTGCCGCAGTCCGCGGCGTCGGCTGCGGCCAGCGCTGCGGCCGCGGGAGGAGCGCGCGCGCTCGACGCGATCGCGCCGCAGATGTCCGCGGCGCAGGCCTTCGAACTCCAGCGCCGTCAGGAGGCGCTGCGGCGCGCGCAAGAGGCGCAGTCCGCGGCGGCGCGACCGGGCGCCGACGTTCCGCGCGTCGATCGCAACGCGCCCTGCCCGTGCGGCAGCGGCAAGAAGTACAAGAAGTGCCACGGCGCAGAGTGAGCCAGGCGGCGGCTTTCGAACGCAGCGCTCCGCCGATCGTGCGCGACCCCAATCCGGGGCTGCTGCGCGGTCTGCTGCACGGCGCCTACGACCTGGTCTGGCTCGCCGCGCTGCTGCTCCTCGCGCCCTGGTTCGCCGTGCGGGCCGCGTTCGACGCGCGCTTCCGGCGTCTCGCGCGCGAGCGACTCGCGCTCGACACGCCCGCGCTGCCGGCGCGCCGACGCGTTCTGATCCACGGTGTTTCGGTGGGCGAGGTCAAAGGCGCCGCGCCGCTCGTGCGCGCGCTCGAGGAGCACGACCCCGAGCTCGACATCGTGATCTGCACCACGACGGCCACGGGTCTCGAGGTCGCGCGCCAGACCTTTCCGACGCGAACGATCGTGCGCTTCCCGATCGATCTGTCGTGGTGCGTGCGGCGCTTCCTGCGCGCCATCTCGCCCAGCACCGTGGTGCTGATCGAGCTCGAGATCTGGCCCAACTTCCTGCGCGAGTGCAACCGACTGGGAGCGCCGGTCGCCGTCGTCAACGGCCGCATCACCTCGCAGAGCTTCGATCGCTACCACTGGTTCCGTCAGACGCTGCCGCAGTTCAATCGCATCTCGCTGTTCTGCGTGCAGCTCGAGGAGTACGCCGAGCGCTTCCGCCGTCTGGGCGGCGCCGCCGAGCGCGTGCTGGTCACCGGCAACATGAAGGCCGACGGCTTGCTGCGTGAACCGACGCCCGCGCACCGCGCGAAGGTGGAGGAGTTGCGTTCGCTGCTCTCGATCGATGCTTCGCGCCCGACCTTGGTCGCAGGCAGCACGCACGATCCGGAGGAGGCCTGGTTCACGCAGGCGTGCCGCGAGTCCGCGCCCGAAGCGCGACTGATCGTCGTGCCGCGCCACCCGCCGCGCGCGGGCGACGTGCAGCGCGCTCTCACGGGACTCGGCGCTCCGCCCCAGCTCCTGACGGAACTGCGCCGCACCCGCGCCGCGGCGGATCCCGCGCGCCCGACCGTCGTCGACACCATCGGCGAACTGGAGGCGATCTACTCGCTGGCCGACGTGGTCTTCGTCGGCGGCAGCCTGATCCCGCACGGCGGTCAGAACATGCTGGAGCCCGCCGCCCAGAGTTGCGCGGTGCTCTACGGCCCGCACGTCGACAACTTCCGCCAGGAGGCGGCGCTGCTGGAGTCCGAGGGGGCCGCGTTGCGGGTGGAAGGGCGCGAGGAGCTGGCGCAGGCCCTGGGGGCGCTCTCGCGCGACACGGGTCGGCGCGAGCGGATGGCCCACGCCGGAGCGGCGGCCGTGCAGCGCCAGAAAGGCGCCACCGCGCTCACCTTGAGCGCCCTTGCCGACCGATGTCTCCCGCCTCGCGGCGCTGGCCGCTAGACTCTTTCGCTCGACTCGCGCGGCCGAGGGACGCCCTGCGCTGCGCACGGAGCGACCGCTGGCCGCTCCTCGCATCGACCTATCCGAGTTCCATGATGCGTCCCCCGGCAAGATCGGGCGGCGCGCTCCCCCTCACCGAACACCTTCTCCACGCACCCGATGGCACGTCAGCTCTTCACGTCCGAGTCCGTCTCCATGGGCCACCCCGACAAGGTGGCCGACCAGATTTCTGACGCCGTCCTCGACGCGTACCTGGCCCTCGATCCGAACGCGCGCGTCGCCTGTGAGGTGCTCACGACGACCGGGCTCGTGGTCGTCGCCGGCGAGATCACTACCAAGAAGCCCGGAGTCCCCGCGGTCGACTACCAGGGCATCGCGCGCGGCGTGCTGCGTCGCATCGGCTACACCGACGAGTCCGCGGGCATCAGCGCCGACTCGTGCTGCGTGA
>CALKYE010000222.1 GCA_938003765.1 uncultured Planctomycetia bacterium | reverse complement strand
GACCGCCGTCGCGATGTCGCTCGTGCGAGCGCGACGAACGCCCGTCCTCAAGGCGCCCTGGAGTGCTCATCGCAAGCGCCGAGCAGCGCGCGCACAGGCCGCTAGACTGAGCGGCGGCAGACGTGTCCGCGTGCGCCGTCAGCTCGTGCGCGGTCCGGTTCGGAGTTCCCTCGACTGCCTCTCGAACGCTCGCACGAATGGAGACCCTCGCACTGCGCTGCAACCACTGTGGCGCCGCACTCGACGCCGCGGCGCGAACGCGCTTCGTGGTGTGCCGCTTCTGCGGCCAGTCGCTGGAGATCAAACGCTCGGAGTCCAGTGTCTTCACTCAAGAGGTGGAGCGGATCGCCGAGGCCACCGAACAGATCGCCGAGCACGTCGAAGTGCTGCGGTTGGAACGCGAGCTCGAACGCTTGGACCGCGAGCGAGTCGAAGCGGCGGCCAGTTCCGCCGGCTCGACCCTCCGCGGGGGCGACGCCGCCGGCGCGATTGGAGTGAGCGCCGCGCTGTTCTTCGTCCTGGTCGCGATCGGCATGGCGGTGTTCGCCGCGAACATGGGCGCGCCTCACTTGTTCGTGCTCGTGCCGGCGGGAATGGCGAGCTTCGGGCTCGTTCAGGTCGTCCTGCTGTCGCGCGCGGCCGTGAAAACGAACGCCAGAGAACGGGAACACCGCGCTCGCCGAGCGGAACTCGAGGCGCGCCTCCGCGAGCAGCGAGGCGTGCGAGGTTAGGCGCGTCGAGCGGCTGCTCGCGCTCAATCGAGATCGAGGGCCGGCATGCGGACGAGACGCGCCGCGGCCCAGATCGTCCACGCTCCCTGCGCCAACACCAGCGCTCCGAGGCCGTGGACGTCGAGGCGCAGATGCCCCGAGAGCACGGCGAGCGTTCCGAGCAGGCCGACGAGGAGCCCGAGAACTCCGAAGCCGCGCGAGAACCTGTCGCTGCGCAGCGCTGCGACCGACCACAGCGCGATCGCGACCGACGACGCGCAGGCGTAGAGCTTGGCGAAGGCCTGATTGAGATCGTGCGTGTAGTCGAGCAGCGCGTGCGTGAGCTCCGTAGGCGAGCCCGCGCTCGCGCGGAACAGCTCGGTCGCGACGAAGCCGCTCGCGACGGCGGCGATCATGACTGCGACGAGCGCTTGGACGTGGACGATGAACGCCACGGTCGACAGACGGTTCGGACTCGACAGGGCGCGCGTCAACACCAGGAAGCCGAAGGCGTTCAGCGGCAGGCCGGCGAGCGCGAGCGAGTGCGCCAACACGTTGATGTGACCCACGCCGCCCCGCTCGGCGCCGACGAAGTCGCGCCCCGTCGGATGCAGCGCCATGGTCGCGAGCGCGCACGCCAGACCGAGGACGAGAGACCAACCACCGGAGCGCTGTTCGTTCATGCGGCTAAAGTAGGAGCGCCGCGAGCGTCCAACTCGCGCGCCGACGCGCACTTTCCGAACACCGAGCCGCTTCATGTCCGAGAACCTGCGTCCGTCGCCGTCGGCGACCGATCCGCGCGCGCAACGCACGCGCAATCGACTGGGAGACGCGCTGATCGCGTTGATCCAGGAGAAGTCCTTCGACGGCGTCACCGTGCAGGACGTTCTCGACCGCGCCGGCGTGAGCCGCTCGACCTTCTACGCGCACTTCCGCGACAAGCACGACTTGTTGCTGAGCGACGTCGACGCGTTCGCCGACGGCGTGGCGCTGCACCTCGTCCGCTCGCGCGATCGCTCCGAGCGCGTGGCCCCCGTCGAGGAGCTCTTCACCCACGTGGCCGAGATGGAGCCTCTGCGTCGCGCGCTGGCGAACACGCAGGAGTTCCACGACGTGTGGGAGCTCGTCGAGGCGCACCTCGCGCGCGGCATCGAAGCGCGGCTCGAGCAGATCGCGCGCGCCGGCGCCATCTCACCCGCGCAGCGCGCGCCGCTCGCCCACGCTGCGGCGGGCAGTTTCATGGCGTTGCTCGAGTGGTGGCTGCGCGCGAGCGCTCCGCCGACCCCGCGCGAGATGGACGCGCTGTTCCACCGCCAGTTCTGGTCGGGCGCGTCCGCCGCGGGCTGAGCGCGCGCCACAGAGCGCTGGCCGATTCGTGCGGCGCGGCGCGAGCTGGTCAGCTCAGACCGGCTGCGGCGTGGGCAGCGCGCAGTGGATCGCATCCCACAGCGCGCGGCGAGCGTTCAGGGCGATGCTCGCGCTCTCACGCGCCGCCTCCCACGCGCGCGGATCGGCGCCGCAGATCGACTCGAGCATCCGCGCGGACATCGGACCGTGCCGCTCGCCGTCGAGGTGGATGTGGCGCTCGAGGTAATCGACGAGCAGCGTCAGCGGCCGGCCGTCCTGAGTCGCGAGATCGCGCACGACGCGCAGGAACATGTCCGGGATGATCTCTTCGCGTCCGAGCGTGAACGCCGAGGCGATGCGCGGCAGTGAGCCGCTCGCCAGCGCGGCGAAGGTCGAGTCGACGAACTGCGCCGAACCGCGCGGCGCGCGCGCGCGAACCAGCGCCTCGGGAACGCCTGCGCCGCGGCGCAGGTGCTCGATGAAGCCCTCGATGACGTCCGTGCGAGCGCCCGCCTGCTTCATGGCAGACAGGTAGAGCTCGAAGTGGCTCGCGTAGCCGCCGCCCGGCGCATCGTCGGACTCTTCGCCGACCACGATCTCGTTGATCAGGCGGCGCGCCGTGCTGTCGCCGCGCGGGATCCAAGGCGTCTCGACGCACGTGAGCTCGCGTTGCAGCCCCTTGAGCAACGACATGAAGTCCCACACGGCGAAGACGTGGTGCTCCATGAACGTCTGCACCTCGCGCAGCCCGGACAGGCGCGCGTAGAGCGGATGCTCGATCAGCGCGGCGCGTTCCTCGCGGAGCGACGAGCGCAAGCTCTTGAAGTCACGTACTGCATTCATCGCTTGGAGATTAGGAGCCTGCGCGAGCATCGGAAGACGCGGCCGCCGAGCTTGCGTGCTCAGTTCCCCGTCGGCTCGCGGTTCCCGTCGAGGGGATTCGACGATCTCGTCCGTTGCGCGAGCGGCGCGCGCTCAGACGGCGGCTTTGGCTTCGAAGGCCTGCTTGACGTTGGGGTCGAGCAGCACGATCAGCGACCAGATGCCGATCCCGACGCCGATCGGGCAGCAGCACTGGCACAGGCAGGTGGCCATCATCAGCGAGCTGGCCACGATCGCAGCGGTCCAGGACTTGAGGCTCAGCATGCGCGCGCCGGCCCAGGCGATGAACACGTTGGCGGCCAGCATGAGCACGTTCCAAGTGAGGCTCGCGCCGGAGGTCGAGTTGGCGATGACCTCGGTGACGTCGAATTGCTCGCGGAACTCCGGCGGCATCCTCTCTTGCAGCTTTGCGAACAGCTCGGGATCGATCATCCCGGTGAAGAAGCTCGGGATGGTGAGGAGCACACCCAACACGCCCACCACGATCAGTCCGATCGCCGGGCCCGCAACCTTGCCTTCCATGTTGTTCATTGTGTCTCCGCCGGAGACGCGCAGCAGACTCGATCGCGCGGCCGGGCACAAGGGCCGCACTCCGGCGCGCTCGCGTATGCTCTCCGCCCCCGATGACCAGTCCGTCCGTTCTGTTCCTCGCGCCCGATACACACGTCTACAACCACGGTTTCATCCGAGGTCTGAAGGATCTCGGCGCGCGCGTGTGGGGCATCGGGCCGGCGCCGCACGACAAGCTCCCCGCTGGCTTGCGCAAGTTGCTCGACGGCTATCGCGCCTGCCCTGACATCCTCAACGCGACCGCGCTCGAGCGTGAGGCGCGCGAGCTCAACGCGCAGGGCGGCTTCACGCTGGTCGAAACGATCGACGAGCCGCTGGTGGAGCCGGCGGCGCGCCTGCGCGAGCTGTTCGGCCTGCCGGGCATCTCGTCGCGCACTGCTCGCCTGTGCCGCGACAAGGTCGAGATGAAGTCAGTCTTGCGCGCGGCCGGAGTGCCGTGCGCGCAGTCCGCCGCTGCGTCGAGCGCCAAGGAGTTGCGCGAGTTCGCCGCGCGCGAAGGCTTTCCGTTGATCGTCAAGCCGATCGACGGGTTCAACGCGCTCGGCGCGCACCGGGTCGACGACGAGCGCGCGCTCGACGCGCTGCTGCCCAAGCTGGAGCTCGACCAGGGCCGGCGCGTCGCGGTCGAGGAGTTCGTCGAAGGCCACGAGGGCTTCTACGACTCGATCATCGGACCCGAGGGGCAGCGCTACGACTTCGCGTCGCACTACTACCCCGGTTGCCTCGAGGCCAACCGCACCCGCTGGATCTCTCCGCAGATCGCCGTCACCAACCGCATCGAGTCCGAGGGCTACCGCGAGCTGCGCGACGTCGGTCGCCGCGTCATCGACGCGCTCGGGCTGCGTTCGTGCGCGACGCACATGGAGTGGTTCTTCGGGCCGAAGGGGCTGAAGTTCTCGGAGATCGGCGCGCGTCCGGCGGGCGAGAAGATCTGGGACATGTACGGCGTCGGGAACGACTTCGACGTGTACCTCGAGTGGGCGCGCGCGATCCTCGGCCGACCGGCGGAGTCGAAGCTCTCGCGCCGGCGCGCGGTGGGTTCGATCCAGATTCGCCCCGACCGCGATGGGCGCATCGAGGGCCACACCGGCGTCGAGAAGATCTTCGAGCGCTACCGCAGTTGGATCTACGAGCACGAGCTGCCGCCGCGCGGCGCGCTGACCAAGGGCCTCGACCGCGGCTGGCTGTGCAACACCTGGTTCCGGCTCGCGCACGAGGACTACGACGAGCTGCGGCGCGCGATGGACTTCATCGGCGAGACGGTCAAGACGCACGCGCGCTGAGGCCGGCCCGCGAGAGGCGCGCCGCTCGCCTTCAAGCGCGACAAGCGCCCGGCAGGCCCTTGAGGAAGTCCTCGAAGCGCTTGCCGGGCTCATCGCGGAACGTGCGCGCGAGCAGCTCCGCGGAGTGGATGCGATCGGTGCGGAAGGTGCGGAAGTCGTTGCGCAGCTCGCACCAGGCGGTCATCAGCCAGTTCGGCGGCCAGTAGATGATCGCCAGCGGACGGATCTCGCGCCGCGAGCGCTCGCCGTCCTCGCGCGCGTACTCGAGCGCGACGAAGTGGCGCGTCGCGATGGCGCGCCGCACGAGGTCGAGCTGCGCGGTCGTGCGCGGGTTCACGGCCTCGGGGGGCGCGAACAGTCGCGCGGCGGCGAGTTCGTGACGTCGCGCGGGCGGGAGCACGGCCTCGATCTTGTGCAGCGCGCGCTGCGCCGCATCGGCGAGGCCCGCGCCGCCCAGCGCCTGCACGAGCCGCGCGCTCACGACCAGCGCTTCGAGCTCCTGCGCGTCGAACATGATCGGCGGCAGATCGAAGCCGCGGCGCAGCGCGTAGCCCACGCCCGCCGCGCCCTCGATCGGCACGCCGCTCGTCATCAGGTCCTGAACGTCGCGGTAGATCGTGCGCTCCGAGACCTCGAGCCGCTGCGCCAGCTCGCGCGCCGTCACGCACGCGCGGCCGCGCAGGTGTTCGATGATCTGGAACAGCCGATCGGCGCGACGCATGGCGCTCAGACCCTCGAGTACAGACCGACGCGGTTGCCCTCGCAGTCGCGGATCTGCGCGTAGACGCCCATCCCCTCCGGGAGCTCGGTCCTGGGCCACAGCACGGCGCCGCCGAGCGCGACGGCGCGGTCGAGATGCTGCTGCACGTCGTTCGAGGTCGTCAGGTACACCACGGAACCCTGCGTCGACGGAGCGTAGCCCTCCATCGCGCACAGGCAGCCGCCGCTCGCGCAGGTGGTGCTGGGAAAGATGGCCATGTGCGAGGGGCCCATGCGCTCTTCGCGGAGCTGCACGCCCAGCAGCGCCTCGTAGAAGCGGCGCGCGCGCTCGAAGTCGAGGACGGGGATCTCGAACCAGGCCGAGACCAGGGTCGGGAGAGTGGAAGGCGCGTTGTCGGGCACGGTGTGGGTGGCGGACATGAGAAGGCTCCAGAAGAAGGGTCGCGGTCGCAACCAGCGCAACCGCTCGGGCCGGAGCTTGGCGGACCCCTCCTGACAGCCTTGTGTCAGCACTCTGACAACGACTCGCGCGGGCCACGTGCGCTGCTGAAGGCGCGCTGGCGGGAGCGCGCGCGAGCATTTGGTCATTCGCGCTCAACGCGAGCGGGCGGTTGACGCTTCAACCCTGCCCCACGTCGCCGCTCCCAGCTCATCCCACTCGACCATCCCATGCGCCAACTCGCCCTCGCCTCGCCCTGTCGCCTGGCCGCCCTGCTGCTCCTGTCCGCGTCCGCCGACGCGCAGGTCTCGCTCCAGGGCCTGTCCAACGGCCCGATCAACCTGCGCGTCTCGGGCATGTCGCCCGATGGCCAGCGCTTCGTCGCCGCGGACGCGTTCGATCTCTACCAGCTCGAGATCCAGACCAACGTCTGGACGGGAATCGGCGCAGGGCAAGGGAGTTTCAGCTCGGCCAAGGTCGCGAACGGGCCGCTGCGCATCGCCACGAACTACCCGGACACCGCCACGGGAACGCTGAACGTGCCGTCGCTGTGGGATGGCGCGTGGACCAGTCTGCCCGGACTGGGGAGCTCGAGCGGAGGCACGACGGGTACGGCCTACGACATCAGCGCGGACGGCCAGACGATCGTCGGGTTGATGTGGATCAGTCCCGGCGAGGCGCACGCCTTCCGTTGGACCGCCGCGGGCGGCACGGTGGATCTCGCGCCGGGTGTGGGCTTCTCGAGCCGCGCCAACGCCGTGTCGAACGACGGCTCGACGGTCGTCGGCTGGCGCTCGTCCGGCAACCGGCGCGCGACGCGCTGGCAAGGCGGCGTGCAGACGTTCCTCGGCTCGCTCGATCCCGCCAATCCGCAGAACGGCACGAGCGAGGCGCTGGGCGTCAGCGCGAACGGCGCCGTGATCGTCGGCGGATCGGCCAACAAGGCGTTCCGCTGGACCCAGTCCGGCGGCATGCAGGATCTCGGACGTCTTCCTTCGACGTCGAATGCTCAAGCGCTCGGCGTGAGCGGCGATGGCGAGACCGTCGTGGGTTGGAGCGGAACGAACTTCCTCGACAGCCGCGCTGTCGTGTGGCGGCCGGAGTTCGGCTCGCAAGTCGTCGACCTCGCCGACTTGCTCTTCAGCCTGGGCGTGACGATGGCGGGCCAGTGGACGATGCGCACGGCCGTCGACGTGTCCGACGACGGCACGGTGATCGCCGGCTGGGGCATCAACCCGCTGGGCACGGTCGAGTCGTTCCGCGTGACGCTGCCGCGCACTCCGCTCGCGTACTGCACCGCGGGAACGACGTCCGCCGGCTGCACGCCCTCGATCAGCGCGCCGTCGCAACCCAGCAGCACCTTCGTGCGTCCGTGCGTCGTGACCGTCGCGCAGGTCGAAGGCCAGCGCGCCGGACTGGTGTTCTTCGGGACCAGCGGGCAGAGCAACCTCCCGTGGGGCCTGGGCAGCACGAGCTTCTTCTGCGTGAAGACGCCGGTTCAGCGCTCGACCGCGCAGTTCAGCGGCGGAACGCTCGGCCAGTGCGACGGAGCGCTGGTGCTCGACTGGAACGCGTTCCGCCTCGCCAATCCGAGCGGTCTGGGCGCGCCCTGGTCGCCGGGCCAGAAGGTCTGGATGCAGGGCTGGTTCCGCGACCCGCCCGCGCCGCGCACGACCAATCTGAGCAACGCCCTGGAGATGACTCACACGCCCTGAACGGACCCGGGGGACGGAAGCTCCGAAAGCGGGGAGGAATCCTCGCGAGAGGGCGTCACAAGGATCGAGCAGCGGGTAATACCCATTTGCATGGAGAAAGCTCCTGCGCGCCCCTTCGAGCCGTGGGAGTTAGATCCCCAACGGCGCTGGGGGGCGTCGCGGGGGTCGCTGCCGTCGGCGTCGCACCGCGAGGTGCGGCAGCGGCGGCAGGAGTGCGAGTGTTTGGAGAACCGATGCGCGCGGTCGGTGGGCCTTGGCCCACCGGACGACGCGCGATGAGCCGGCGACCTGACGTCGGAGCATCCAGGCGCGGCGTGCCCGCGGAAGGCCGCCGCGCCGCTCCGTTTCCAGAGGACTCGGTCCCCGACTGCGAGCCTGACTGCGAGCCCGAGCGCGCCCTCGACGCACTCAGCTCGCGCGCCCGACCGCGGCGAGCCACTCACGCAGCGGCGCGTGCTCGTCGCAGTCGAGCTGCAGGATCTCGATGAGCTGCGCGGCCTCGCTCGCCGGATCCACGATGCGTTCGGGGTCGGCGGGCTCGAGCAAGACCGGCAGCAGCTCGGGGCATCGCGCTCGCGCGGCATCGAGCGCCTCGCGCGCTCCCGCGTCGTCGCTACTGCGCTGACGCTCGATCACTCGGGCCCAGACCACGAGCAGGTCGGGCAGTGCGCGCTCATCCGGACGGGGCTCCGCCGTTAGCAGCTCGCGCGCCCGCTCGAGCTCACCGCGTGCGAGCTCGACACCCAACAGGGCCTCGCGCGCGCCGAACGCGTCCGAGCGATCAGCCCGCAACAGCTCCTCGAACTCCACGGCCGCCGCGTCGAGCCGGCCCAGATCGCGCAACGCCAGCGCCAGTCGCCCGCGCGCGCGCAAGTACGGCCGCGCGAACACCAGGTGGCCCAGCTCGCCGCCGTTGCTCTCGAGGACGTCCGCGCCGCCGAGCGCTTCGACGCCGGCCTCGACAGCCTCGTACAAACTGGTGAGCCAGGCTTCGTCGCCCAGCTCGTCGCGCAGCGCGCACGCGACCACGTAGCGCGCGTCGCAGTTGTCGGGGTCGAGCTCGAGCGCCTCCTCGGCCAGGTCGAGCGACTCGTCCGGATCGGGCGTCTCGAGGGCGCAGAAGGCCAGCTCCTGCGCCTGCTCGTTCGGCATCTTCTCGAACTGCTCGACCGCGATCTCGAACCACGGGCGCGTGGCGTTCTCGGTCAGGAACTGCTGCACGCGCTCTTCGCTGATCTCGCCCGCGCTCGACAGCTCGAGCAGCGCGCGGCGCAGGAAGCGCTCCTCGGCGAACGGCGCGTCCGCGTCGGGGACGTAGGGCTCGAACGTCGGCTCGTTGCGCCGCAGGTTGCGCGCGCGCGCCAATCGCTTGGTCCGCTCGCGCTTCTTCGCCGCCCGCCGCCGACGCGATCGCTCGTTCTTCGCCATGCGCGCAAGATACGCGCGCGAGGTCGAGGCCGTCGTGCAGCGCCTCAGCGCCGCATGCGCTGGCGCAACAGGCTCGCCAGCTTGATCTGTGCGCGGCGGTAGGCCTCCTGGGCCGCGTGCACGTTGGGACGGCCCACCTTCTCGGTGATGTCCTCCCACGACGCTCCGGCGTACTCGCGCAGCAGGATCAGCTCGCGGTACTCCTGCGGCAGCGCCTCGACGCACGAGTCGTAGATCTCCTTGAGCTCGCTGTTGGCGATGATCGTGCTCGGCCCGGGGCCGCCCGTGGAGAGCTGCAGACCGGGATAGGACTCGCCGTCGCGCGCGGTGACGGCGTCGAGCGCGACCTCCTTGCTCTTGTCGCGCCGGATGGCGTTCATCTTGTCGGTCGCGTCGTGGATCTGATTCTCCGCGATGCGCGCCAGCCACTGGATCAGGCTGGCGTGGTCGCGCGGCTGGAAGTCGCCGATCTTGCGCACGGCCACCGCGCAGGTCTCCTGCACGATGTCGTAGGAGTCGAGCACCGTGCGCAGCTTCGCGCCCATGCGGATGCGCACGATGCGATAGATGCGGTCGTAGTAGCGCTCGAACAGGCGGTTGAGCGCCTCGCGGTCGCCGTCCTGCGCCTTGCGCACGAGGATCAGGGACTCGGTGAGGTCCGGGACGGGGTGGATCCCCGACGCGGGGTTGCTGTCACAAGGAGGTGCTTCGTGGGTCATGGCGGCGAGCAGGGCAGGGGAGTGGAGTCGATCCACCCAGGGAGAAGGTCGCGAATTCTTGCAAGTTGCTCGCTCCCCTGACTGCGTCACGCGAAGCGCTCTCTGATTCGCCGCTTGGATCCCGAGCGCGTCGAGAGCTCGCCGCGAGCGCTGGGGGGCGGCTCGGGCATCGAAAGACGAACGGGTTCAGGTTCGCGCCTTCCGTCGCGGAACGGCTCGAGCGGGAGCTCTCGCGCTGGCGCCATGTGAAGGACGGTCGCGCGCTGCACGTCTCGGCGGGTCGAACCCGCCCGTCGGGTCGAGCACCGCGCCGCCGGGTGCTGCGGAGCCCGCCCACGACTTCGAGCGACCGCCGCCGGGCCGGCTCGCCCGGGCCGCGCATCTTTGGCGGAGCTTGACGGCGCCTTGATGATTCACGCCGCCTTGATCGGCTCTTTGTAAAGACAGCCAATCGTTCGCGCTCTCATCCGATCGACCCAAACGTCCTTTGTCACTCCCCCAGAAGAGGAACCCGTGAGAGCCGTCCATTCGCCCGTCGTCACCGCAGGTTTGCTGGCGCTCGGAGCGCCCGCCCTTCAGGCGCAGCAGCCCGCCGAGGCGTCCGCAACTCAGCAGCGCCTGGAAGCGCAGGAACAACGCATTCAGACGCTCGAGGCGTCGCTGGCCGCGCTCAACGAGCGCGAGGCCGCGTCGCTCCCGGCGCAGACCGGCTGGGTGTCCGGCTACGACAAGGGCTTCTTCATCCGCTCGACGGACCCCTCCAATCCGTTCTCGCTGCGGATCAACGGGCGGATGCAGTTTCGCTACACGGGCGTCGCGCCCAAGAGCGACACGTACGACAACCTCGCCACGGCGGCGTCAGGCTCTCCGATCGATCTCAGAGCGCGCAACGACTTCGAGATCGAGCGCGGCCGGCTCGAGTTCCGCGGCACCGGGTACGACCCGAACCTGCACTTCTACGTCAACCTCGACGCGGACACCGACGATGGCCACACCACGATTTTCCACGACTTCTGGTTCAACTACGAGTTCTCCAAGAGCCTCGACCTCTACGCCGGCAAGGCCTTCGTGCCCGGCTCCCGCGAATGGCTGGAGGGCTCGACCGCGACCCACCTGATCGACCGCTCGATGGCGACGTCGTTCTTCCGCCCCGACCGCTCGCTGGGAGTCTGGGCGATCGGCGAGCCGGTCGAGGACGTTCACTACCGCGCGATGATCGGCAACGGGTTCCAGACCACCGACCTCGAATTCGACGAGATCAACGACGACCTGATGTTCTCGGGCAGCGCCTGGTGGGAGCCCAACGGCGACTTCGGCCGCGGCTACGCCGACTTGAAGGCCGAGGACAAGCTCCGCACGCGCTTCGGCGCGAGCTTCACCTACGCGCGCGAGAACGGCTTCGACTCCGGCGGCGACCCCGTCGCCGAGTCGAGCTTCCTGCGGCTCGACGACGGCACGCGTTTGACGAGCCTGGGCGTCGATCACTTCGACGTGACGCTCGTGGCGCTCGATGCGGCCATGAAGCTCGCCGGGTTCAGCCTGCACGGCGAGGGCTACTACCGCTGGGTCAACGACATCGGCCCCACGGGCGCGGCGCCGGGCGGGTTCCCCGAGGACTCGAACGAGTCGTACGGCGGCTACCTGGCCGCGGGCTACACGCTCGCGCCGAGCAAGTTCGACGTGCAGCTGCGCTACTCGACCGTGCAGGGCGACTTCAACGACTCCTACGAGTACGCCGCGGGCGTGAACTACTACACGGACGGCACGCACGGCAACAAACTCAGCCTCGACGTGACGAGCATCGAGAACGGCTCGCCCGTCAGCAATTCGGGACCGAACTTCACCGTCGGCGAAGACGGCGTGATGGTCCGCCTCCAGTGGCAGACCTCGTTCTGAGCGAGGCCGCCGACTCACCGAGCGCGCGAGCACTGCGGCTCGCGCCGCTCGATTCACCCGCGCCTCCGGACATGGCGTCCGTCTGACGCCAGCGCCCGGAGGCGCGAGCCGCTCCAGCCGCCCGACGAGCGCAGTTGCCGCGGGACGAGATCGGAAGCGGCCGTGCTCAGCCTTCGAGCAGCGCCGGCACGGCCACCACGGGCCGGTCGGCGCGCCGCAGCACGGACTGCGTGACCGAGCCCATCAGCACCCGGCTCAGGCCCGAACGCCCGTGGCTCGCCATGCAGATCACGTCGCTCTCCCACTCGGCGGCGAGGCGCACGATCTCCTTGGCGACGTTGTTCGCCACGAGCACCTCGCTGCGCACCACCAGGTCCGGGCGGCCCCAAACCGACGGATCGACGGCCGCCATGTCGGCCCGCGCGCGCGCGACCATGTCGGTCGGGCGCTCGCCTTCGATCACGGTGCAGATGTGGACGAGCTGGAGTTGACCGCCGTGCGCCGCCAGTGAGCAGGCCCAAGGCAGGGCGCGGCGAGAAGCGTCGGAGAAGTCGAGCGGCACGAGCACGCGGTCGATCTGGCGCGGCACGTTGCGGCGAGCCGCGGTCCCCGCGCTGAGCGGAACGACGACGACGTTGCGCGTCGAGGCGCTCACGATGTCCAGCGAGGTCGAGCCGCGCAGGATGCGGTCGAAGGTGGAGTAGCGGTGGGTCCCGACGACGAGCAGGTCGCACTGCTCCGCCGCGCAGGCGTCCAGCAGATGCGGAGTGACGCGACCGCCGCCCGCGACGAGCCTCGCGCGCGCGTGCTTGACGCGTGTTTCCGAGCCCAGCCGGCGCTGGAGGTCTTCGAGCAGGAACTGCTCCTTCTCGGCGACCGCGCTGGCGCCGGGGAACGACTCGGGGTCGTAGACGTGCACCGCGACGGCTTCGAGCTCGCCGACGGCCACCCACGAGCCCAGCCAGTGCAGCGCCACGCGCGCCGGCCGCGACGGGTCGAGCCCGATCCCGACGCGCAACGCGCGCTCGCCGCGGGTCCAGCTCTCCAGGGAGCTGTCTTCCCGCACGACCAACGTCGGCACGGGAGAGGTCTTGATCAGCCGCATCGCGGTGCTGCCCAGTCCGAACGCCACGCGCCGGCGCTCACCGGTGGCGCCGATCACGAGCAGCGACGCCTTCAAGCTCTCGCAGCGCTCGAGCGCGACCTCGTCGGGCAGACCCTCGACCACCTCCGCCGACACCTCGGCGCCCAATGCGCGCAGCGTCTGCACCTCCTCCTCGAGGCGGGCGCGGCGGCGATCGAGCTCCTCGACGCTGGGCCGGTGAGGCATGGCGACCGTGCCGGCGCTGACGCCTGGCAGGTGCGCGACGTGCAGCACGTGGAGCGGAATGCGCCACGCCTTCGCGAGCCGCGCCGCGGCGCGTCCGGCGATCTGCGATGACGCGGAGAAGTCCGTCGGGTGGAGGATGCGCATGGTCTGGGTGCTCGAAAGGGGTTGGGCCGTAGCTACGAGAGCCTCGGCGCGCGCCAAGGCTAGCCCGGATACTGACACCCAACGTGGGCCGCGCTGCGTACTAGTTCGACGCCAAGTGAGCACGCAACCGGCCGAGGATCCGCGCGTGACGGCGCGAGATCTGCGCCTTGTCGAGTCCCAATCGTGCTCCGCACTCCGACATGCTCAGCGACTGCGCGTAGAGCCAGTCCACGAGCTCGCGCTCCTGCGGCTCGAGTTCGGCCACGAGCTCGCGCAGGCGCGCCAGGACATCGTCGCGTTCGACTGTGTCGTCGTCGGCGCGAGAATCGGCAGGCTCGAAGTCGTCCTCGTCGCCCAGCTCCGACAACGCGCTCACGAATCCGGCCTGCGCCACTGCGGACTCGAACAGCGAGGCCATCAACTCCTCGTCGTGGCACGCCTCGGCGCCTTCCAAGACCTCGCTCAGCGCGGCGTCGGTCAGCGTGAGCGCCTTGGCCTGCGCGAAGACGCTGTGCGGCACGCCGGTCATCCGTCGCAGCCCGTCGAACACCGCGCCACGGATGCGGTAGTACGCGAAGGTCGTGAACTGCGCGCCGCGCGCGGCGTCGAACTTGTTCGCGGCCTCGACCAGCCCCAGACGCGCGTACTGCTCGAGCTCCGCGAAGTCGACGTGCGCCGGCAACTTGGCGTGGATCTGTCGCGCGAGCGCGCTGGCGTAGTCCAGGTGGCGCTCGACCAGATCAGCGTGCGAAGGCGGCGAAGCGGGAAGCGGCATCGGAGACCCTCGATCAGCGCGCCGCGCCGAGCCACTGGACGAGGTAGTAGGCGAGCGCGCTCGTGCTCGCGAGAGCGACGGCGAGCGGCGCGAGCGTCGTCTCCGCGCGTCGCCGGGGGCTCGAGAGCGCGTTCGCGTGCTCCGCGTGCGCAAGAACCCGATTCGCAGGCGCTGGCGTCACTTCCTGGCTCGCGTCGTCTCGCGCAGGCGCGGAATCGGCGCGCGCGCGCGGCGCAATCGGCTCAGGCGGAGGAGGCGGCAGCGCGTCGAGGGACGCGAGGAGGTGCAGGAACTGAATGCGCGTCTTGCCGATCAGGAGCTTCGCGCCGTCGCGCAGCGCGGTGGGCGCCGTGATGCGTTGCTCGTCGACGAACACGCCCCACTGGCTGGCGAGGTCCTCGACGAAGATCACTCCGCCGCGCGCCACGAAGCGCGCGTGGCGGCGCGAGACGTACTCGTCCTCGATCACGACCTCGGCCTGCTTGCTGCTGCGACCGACGATCAGGCTCGCGCCGTCGCTGAGCGGCAGCTTCACCGCCTGCGGCGCTCCGCCGTCGCGCGGGTGGATGCGCAGCTCGGGCTGGCCCCACTGCGTGCCCTCGGCGAGCGTGTTCTCGCCAGCTCGCGCGCCTTCGCGGCGCACGCGCCAACCGGCCTGCGCGAGCGGCTGGTCCTCGATCGGCGTGACGTGGTCGAGCGGCGCGGGCGCGCGCAACACGAACCCGCCGCGTCCGGCTTCGATCACCACGGCGGCGCCGCTCTCGAGCGGGCTCCGACCACCGGGCGGCACGACCACGATCGGCGTGCGGACCTGCTCGCCCGCGGGAAGTTCGATCACCAGGGAACGCGTGCTCATGGTGGGAGTCCGAGCGTGCGAGGGGTTCGAGCGCGCGCTGCTCACGCGGCGTTCGGGGACGTTCGTCAGACGCTGAGCGCGGCCGGCTCGAGCGCGACCAGGCCGAGTTCGTCGAGCGTGAAGTCGGGCGGGGTCTCGGCCTCGGAGAGCACGACCAGCTCCGGCAACGTGTCGCCGAGGAATGCGCGCAGGTACGAACGCAGCTCACCGAAGCGCACGCACACGACGGGCCGGCTCGCGAGATGACGGCGCGGGTCGATCGACTGCGTGAACGCGTCGACGAGCGCGTGTCGCTCCGCTGGCGAGCACGCGGCGCTGCGCGAAGCGAACTCGAGCAGACGCCGTTCGATCTGCGGGTCGATGCGGTACACGCCGATCGTGCGGTGCTCCTGCGCGAGCGCGCCGCAGATCGCGCGCCGCAGGTCGACGCGCGCGAGTTCGACCAGTCGCGCGGGGCTCTTCTCCTCCGGCGCGCAGCGCGCGAGCGTCTCGAGGATCTGGCGCAAGTCGCGGATCGGTGTCTGCTCCTGGAGCAGACCGCGCAGGACCTCGGCCACCAACGCGTAGCTCACGACCTGCGGCACGAGCGACTGCACGAGCTGCGGCCGCTTGTCCTTCAAGCTCTCCAGCAGCTCGTAGGTCTCTTGCACGCCGATGAACATGTGCGCGAACTGGCGCAGAGCGCTCTCGACATGACGCAGGAGCGCGGTCTGCGCGTCCCACACGCGCAGTCCCGACGCGCGCAGACGCGCTTGGTCTGCGAGCGAGGCCCAGGCGGCTGGCGAGCGCTGATCGGGTGCGAGCGCTTCGACGACGTCGAAGCCCTGCTCGCGCAGGACCGCCGCGCTCTCGAACACCAGACAGCGGGCGGGCTCGAGCACGCCGCGCGCGATCGGTTGGCCGTGCGCGAGCAGCGCGTAGCCACGTTCGGGCAGCGGCGACGTGGGCTCGACGACCGAGAGTTCGGGCAGCCTCACGCCCAGCTCGTTCGAGAGGTTCTTGAACACGTCGGCGACCTGGATGCGCAGTCCGCGGGCCGCGAGCGCGTCGTTCGGCGCGAGCAGCGGTCGCAACTGCGTGTCGATCTCCAGCGTGAGCGCGCGCGGCGCGAAGCTCTGCGCAGGACGGCTCGCGACGGGCTTAGCGTCCCGGGCCTCAGCGGCTCGGCTCGACCGTTCTTCGGCGCCAGCGCGCTGCTTCACCCAACGCGCGCGCAAGCTGGCCACGGCGAGCAGCGCGGCGAGCGCGAGCAGCGTGAAGGTCGGAAAGCCCGGCACGAACGCCAACCCGCAGGTGATCACCGCCGAGACGCCGACCACCAGCGGATTGCCGAACACCTGGCTCGTCATCTCGCGCGCCAACCCGGAGTCCTCGGGACGATCGGTGGCGGCGACCCGCGTCACGACGATGCCGGCGGCGACGCTGATCAAGAGCGCGGGGATCTGCGACACCAGTCCGTCGCCGATGGTGAGCAGCGAGTAGAGCTGCGCGGACTCGCCCGCGGACAGCTCGTCGCGCGTCACGCCGACGATCAGGCCGCCGATGATGTTCACGAGCGAGATCACGATGCCCGCGATGGCGTCGCCCTTGACGAACTTCATCGCGCCGTCCATCGCGCCGTAGAGCTTCGATTCGCGCTCGAGCGCGGCGCGGCGTGCGCGCGCCTGGTCCTGCGTGATGAGTTGCGAGCGCAGATCGGCGTCGATGCTCATCTGCTTGCCCTGCAGAGCGTCGAGCGTGAAGCGCGCCGAAACCTCCGCCACGCGCTCGGAGCCCTTGGCGATCACGACGAACTGCACGATCGTGAGCACCAGGAACACCACGCCACCCACGACGTAGTCGCCGCCCACGACGAACTCGCCGAAGGCCGTGATCAGAGCGCCCGCGTCGCCGTCGAGCAGGATCAGCCGCGTAGAGCTGACGTTGAGCGACAGCCGGAAGAGCGTCGTGAGCAGCAGCAGCGTCGGGAACGCGGGCAGCTTGCTCGCGTCCGCGACGTAGATCGAGGCCAGCAGGATCGTGAAGCTCAGGCTGAGGTTCACGCCCAGCAGCAAGTCCATCGCGGCGGGCGAGGCGCCGATCACCAGCACGCCGACGACGCACACCACCGCGGCCGCGAGCAAGAGATCGCTGGCGAGGTTCGTGAGAGGCAAGGGCCGCTGTGCGGCGTGGGTCGTGCGCTGGCGGATCGGCATGTCGAGCTCGCGAGACGGAAGCGGAGTTCGGGCTCAGCAGGGGAGCGCGAGTCACGCGCCCACGCTCCCTTCCCGCCTCTCGCGGCTACGCGGCCTCGGTCGTCGCCGCCGGCTCGTCGCGGCCCCACAGTCGCTCGCCCCACTCGTCGAGCGTCGCGCCGGTCAGGTCGAACACGAGCTCACGCGCCGACTCGCGATCGATCGAACCGGTGTCCGTCCAGTGCGCAGCGAGCTGCGCGAGGTCGTACAGCGACTCGTGGCCCGGCGCCTTGGAGAGCGCGTCGCCGAGATAGCGCTCCGCCATCGACAGCAGCGCCTGCGCGCCGACTTTGCGCGTGTCGATGCCGATCGCGACCAGCTCCAGCGAGTCGCGCAGCACGGCGTCGAGCCGCGCGTCGCCCGTGACTCCGTCGAGCAACGGACGGATGCGGCTGGCGGCTTCCGCAGCGCTCACCTCGCCGCCGTCGATCCGTCGAGCGAGGCTCTCGAGCTGTCGTCGCGCCGGGCCGTTCGGCAGCTCGAACACGAGCGGCGCGAGCGCGGAATAGAGCTGCCGCGCTGAGAGCTTGCGTCCGTCGACGACCGACGCGGTGAGCGAAAGGCCCTGTCGGACCGCGTGGTCGAGCACCGCGTCGCCGGTCGAGCCGATCCAAGGCGACACCGCGCCGACCAACGCGCTCGCGTCGAGCTTGCCGCCGTCGATCACACCCGCTGCCGCGTTCGCCGACGCGAGCACGCCCTTGGTTGCGGCCGACGCGCCCGGCCCCATGAACCAACTGCCGACGGCGCCGACGAGTTGCTGCGCCTTGAGCTTGCCCGTCGCGATCCAGCTCGCGGCCGTCTGCACCGTCGTCGCAGCAGCCGATGCGATCCAACCGACGCCAGGCACGACCCAGCCGTACTGCGCGATCGGTCCGAGCACCTTCGAGATCGACGCGAGGTTGCTCTGCACCCAGCCGCGCAGACCGCCGCTCTTCTTGTAGTTGTAGGAGACGAACGCGCCGGCCTTCTCGTTGAACTCGAACACGTAGCGGCGCTTGCCCGAGCGCAGCTTGATCGGACTGCCGCGCGGGTCGGCGACGAAGCGTTGGAACTGCTCGGCGTACTGACCGATGAACTCGCCGGCCCAGCGCGAGACGTCGGGATCGGCGAGACCGTTGTCGTCGGTGCGCGAGGGCAGGCTCTCGACCGGCCAACCCATCTGCAGGCTCATCGCGGCGAGCTGGCGGTTCTGCTCCGGGCTCAGGCCGGTGTTGCGCAGTCGCACGAACCCGTGGTTCGCGCTGTACGCGAGGAAACCGTTCTCGCCGTCGCCGAGTCCGCCGTTGCGCTCGACCGCAGCCGCGACCTGCTCGAGCCACGCGGCCGATGCGAAGTTCGCAACGCCGGCCTTCGCGAGCTGCGCGACCTCGGGCGGAGTGCCGACGGCGCCTTGCATGTAGGCGGGCTGCTCGTCGCTGCGGATCAGCGGGACGTCGCCGCTGCCGTAGGCGAACGCCTCGAGCCCCGCGGGCGGCGCGCTGACGTCCGCGGGAGGCTGACTGCGGTAGAGCTCCAGGCGAGCGTCGGCGTTCGGATCGAGGTAGGCGTCGAGCAACTTCGCGTCGAGCGCCTGACCGTCCGCGCGCTGAAGCTCCGGCAACCAGGACAGATCGCCGCGCGCTGCTCGCTGACGAAACGCGCCGACGGTGTCGGCGTCGTAGCTCTCGCCGAGCACCACCTGCATCGCCTCGTGCCAGCGATCCTTGTCCTGGGCGAGCGTCGTGAAGCGCTCGTCCGACGACTCCGCGAGAGCTGCGCCGTCGTCTCGAGGCGCGTCGATCGTCGCGGCGGAGCTCGGAGGGCTCTGCGGCGTCGCGGACTGTTGCGCGGGGGCTGCGGGAGGTTGAGTCGTGTGCTGCTTGTTGATGGTGAGGCTCATGGCGTTCCTGCGAAGTGGGGACGTGAACGCCGTGGTGATCGCCGGCTGTGCTCGCGCGTTGCGCGCAGCGTCGTCGCCGAAACACAGCGAGCCGGCCCCGCGCGCTGCGGAACCGGCTCGAGCGGAGTGCGAGGCGCGCATCAGGCGCGCATCGAGCTCGCATCAGGCGCGCAGGTTGCGCACCGCAGCCATCTTCATCTCGTGGTCGTTCTTCGAGAGGTTCGTCATCAGCTGGCTGAACTGCTGCATCATCTGCGAGAGCTGCTGGATCTCGAACTGCAGCTTCTGGATCTCGGTGTCGAAGTCGCGGCCCTTGTGCTTGCCCTTGTCCTTCTGCTCGGCGCGCAGCTTGCCGATCTCCTCGAGCTTGTCGACCTTGGACTCGAGCGCCTTCTGCAGCCGGCTCATGACGATGAACAGCCGCGTGTAGATGTCCATGCCCTTGGTGCTGCCCAGCGCCGGCTCGACCGCGGAGTTCCACAGGTCGGTGTTGCTCTCGCCGCGCAACCCGTCGAGCAGGCGCTCGCCGCTCGTGTGGATCAGTTCCTCGCCGGTCTGGCGCGAGAACAGGTCATCGATCGAGCGCTCGGCGTACAGCACGATGCCGTCCTCGACGGCGGCGTCGACATCGGCTGCGTCGAAGCCCAGTTCGCCGAACACGGGCTCGGCCGCGCTGTGGATGCCCTCGACGCTGATGACGTTGTCGCCGTTCATCACGTGGAGCTTCTCGACCCACGAAACCCCGCCTTGGACCGCGGTCGGCTCGATGGTGAGCTTCGTTCCGTCGGGCAGGTCGAGCGTGAGGTTGTCCTGCGTGAACATGAACTTGTCGCCGTCGCCGGTCCACAGGTGCGGGTCGCCCCAGGCCTCGACGTACGCGCCGCACTCGCGGTCGCGGATCGAGACCTTGTCCTTGGTGACGGTGATGTCGAAGCGCGCGGTCTTGATCACGTTGCCCTCGCGCGACAGGCGCGGCTTCTTGCCCTTGCCGGGGCGGCAGCCGGACGCGCGGGGAGCTTCGCCCATCCAGGTCGGGCGGAAGAAGTTGATCGAGTCGTGAGCGGAACGCAGAGCGCGGTCGAGTCGCATGACTTGGTTTCTCGCTGAGAGGGTCGTCGCGGTGGCGACGCAGGTTGGAAGGTGGCGGCTGGTTGCAGCGCCGAGCCCGACGTCGTCCGCGAGCTCACAGCGCTTATCGCGGCGCGCCGAAGCCCGTTGCGCGCGAGCTCGCGTCAGTGCGGCGGCGCGCCGCCGTCCCGACGCCACGACACGTTGCGGCCCTGCGCTTGCGCCTCGGCCTCCGCCCAACGCAGCACCTCGACCGCGGCGACGAACAGCTCCTCGGGGATCTGCGCCTCGAGCTCGAGCTGGAACACGGCGCGCGCGAACGGGATGTCGTAGACGATCGGAATGCCGTGAGCGCGCGCGAGCTCTTCGATCTTGAAGGCGAGTTCGTCCTGCCCCTTGGCGATGACGCGCGGCGCGCCGTCGAGCTTCGGGTCGTAGCGCAGCGCGCAGGCGATGTGCGTGGGATTGCGCGCGACGAGGTCGGCTTGCGGAACCTGGTCGAGCATCGCGCTCTCGAGGATCTCCAGGTGCAGCTCGCGCCGCGCGTGGCGCAGGTGCGGATCGCCCTCGAAGTCCTTGAACTCGCGCTTGAGCTCGGCGTGGCTCATGCGTTGGCGGCGCGCGAAGTTCCAACGCTGGTAGGCGAGGTCGACGACGCCCAGCGCCAACGCGAAGGCCGCGGTCCACGCTACGAGCACGCCCAGCGCACGCGCAGTCGCCAGCGCGGCGTCGAGTGGAGCGAGTGAATGGAGCGACAGGAGCTGCGCCAGCTCGGCGCGCGCCACCAGCACGGCGAGCCCGACGACGCCGGCGAGTTTGAGCGCGGACTTGGCCAGCTCGACGTACGTCTCGCGCGTCGCGAACAGGCGGCGGAGGCCGGCGACGGGGTTCAGGCGCTCGAGCTTGGGGCTCAGCGGCTCGAACGAGAGCACGGGACCGACTTGGAAGTACGTGAACGCGAGCGCGCAGCCGCACAACACGATCAGCAGCGGAGCGCAGGCGACCGCAGCGCGCTCGGCGCACAGTCCCAGAGCGTCGAGCAGGTCGCGCTCGCTCAGTTGCGCCTGCGCCGCGGTGTGGAACGCTTCGATCGCGTTCGCCTGCAGCGCGCGCGCGAGCTTCGGCCCTGCGTACGCCACGCCCGCCGCTGCAACCGCGAGCAGCAACGCGGCCGTCAGGTCGCTCGAGCGCGCCACCTCGCCGCGCTCGCGCGCCTTGCGCAGCTTGTGAGGAGTCGCCTCCTCCGTCCGCTCTTGTCCGTCGTCGGCCGCCATGCGCGCGCGTGGATCAGGGGACCTGTGGCGGCGACTTCACGGATCAAGCGAGCGCAGCCGCGCGAACGCTCGAAGCGCTCGCGCGGCCGCGATGGACTCCTTCAGGCTCGCTCAGTTGCGCGAGTACACCGTCGAGAGCGAGTACTGGATGGGCCTGTCGACCTCGGCGTTGGCGCGCACCTTGACGAAGTAGCTCGCGCCGGAGCTCACCGAGATCATGTGGGAGGCGGCGTGGCCCGCGTGCGCGCCGCCGTGCTTGAGGTGCTTGTCACCGGAGTCGACGACGTCCCACTCGATCGTTCCACCGACCTTCTGGGGATTGCCGTTGCGCAGCTCGATCGTCACGTACCCGTCGACGGGCGAGCTGAAGCGGAAGTAGTCGTGGGCGTCTCCGCGCCGACCGATGTCGGCGTTGCAGGTGGCGCCGACGGCGATCTCGCGCGCCGTGGCCAACGTGTCGCCCTCTGAGTCGCCGCCGCTCGAACGACTCGCCGAGGCCGCTTGAGCGTGACCATCCGCGGGCGCGGGCGTCAGGCGGCCGTCGTTGGACTCGTCGATCGGGCGGAAGATCCCCTCCGCATCGCCACGCGAGATCCGGCTCACGCCGATCACCGGCGCGGTCGGCATCGGTCGCATGTCGACGTAGGTGATCCTGACCTTGAAGTCGAGCGAGTTGCTGCGCTTGACCTGGTCGCCGGAGTGCGTCGCGATCAGAAGGCCGTCCAGAGTCTGGTTGCCCGCTTCGGCGCGGATGAGTTCCTTGAAGCGGTCAAACGTCTCCGGGACGAGCAACTGCTGCGCATCGCGGACGCCCATGGCCTCGAGGATCGAGTCGATCGAGGCCGAGGCGAAGACGTAGGCCCGGGCGGGCATGAGCGCTTGAACCACGCCTTCTTCAACGGCGGACTTGATGTCCGCAGTCAGTTGGACCTCGTGCTGTTCGTAGGTCTGAGTGCCGATGGCTGAGTTCACCAGATCGCCCAAGCCGATGCTCGAGCCGGACGGAGCCTGGCGCCGGGTCACGGGCCGAGCCATGCGGATCGGCTGCTCTCGCACGATCAACGCGAGCTTCTGGCCTTCGATCGTGCTTCCGCTGCGCGCGAACTGCTCGATCACCTTCGCGGCCGCTTCACCGGCCAGTTCCGTGGCGATCGTCGCGGCGTTCTTGTCGGTGTCCCTCGCCGCGGCGGGACCGGTCTGGCAAGACGGCAAAGCTCCGAGCGAAACGAAGGCGAGCAGAGTGACGAGGACCGAGGCGGGGTTGAACGTGGGCTTCATAGTTGGTGACTGGGAGTCGAGAGAGGAAAGCAAGGTCGACAGTCGGCTCAGGGGCGCGGACCTGCCGCCTTCACGCAGCGATCGCCGCGCATCAGCCGTCGATCACGACGAGCACGACGCCGCTCGGAGGTTCGGCGCCGGGCTCGGCGGCGGCCACGGTCGGCGCGAGCGCACGCAGCCGCGCGCGCGCCTGTGCGGGCAGCGCGTCGGAGGTCGCGATGAAGTCAAGCAGCTCTTGGGCGGCCGCTTCAGCGCCCGCGCCAGGCGTGATGCGCAAGCGCGCTTCTGCTCGGGCGTCGCGTCGAGCGCGCGAGGCACGCGCGGCGGCCTCCTCGACCGTCGCGCGCGCGCTGAGCCGTTCCGCCAGCGCCTCTTCGAGCGCGCTCGCGAGCTCTGCGCCGCGTCGTCCGTTGTGCACCACGCGCACCTTCGCCGCGGCGAGCGCGCGGGGCTGGGGATCGCCCGCGGTTGGACTGGGCAGCGCCTTGGGGAGCGCCTCGAGCGCGAGTTCCTTGGGCGACAGCGGCTTGACGGTCTTCAAGACGCCTCGGATCGCGTCGGCGACGTCGCCGCGAAGCCGCGTCTGCACTCGGCGGAGCGCGACCACGCTCGTCGGCCGCGCCGCGCCCAGAGCGACGCGCGACGAGGGCGCAACCGGAGCGAGCGCGCTGGTGTCGAGCAGTGTGGCGCGCAGTTCGATCGACTCGCCGATCCTGGCCGCGCGGAGCTGCAGCACGAGCTCGGGTTCAGCGAGATTGATGCTCGTCAGGCGCGGGTCGGGGCTGCGCGGATCGCTCGTCAGACGCTCGAGCGGAGTCAGCGCCTCGCCGGAGAGCTGCGCCGTGAGGCCGAGCTCGTCGACGGCCTGAACCAGGCTCTCGTTGAGCTGGCGACCGAGCTCGAAGGCCTTGGAGCGCTCCACATTGGCCCAGCTCCAGTAGCGCAGGGTGCGCGCGGCTAGTTCGTAGGACTCGTACGTGACGCCGCCGAGCACCGCGAGTCGCACGCGCAACTCACCGCCGCCCGTGCGGAGCGCGTCGTCCGGCGACTTGCCGAGTCTGGCGGCGGCCTCGAGCACGCGGCGCTTCTCTCCGATGAGCTCGTCGAACACCGCGGCGAACAGGGCGCCCACCTCGGCGGTCGCGTCCGTCTCCAGCGGCATGAGGCGCAACTGTTTGCCGCGCAGCTCTTCGCTCGGAGCCAGGACCTCGCGCACGAGACCCTCGAGCGCGTCGCGGAGCAGCGTCTCGCCGTCGAGATCCGAATCGGGGAGCTCGGTCGTCGACGCGGCTTTCAGCACGGACTCGAGCGCCGGACGGAAGTCCGCGGTGAACACGCTGACCGGCTCGATCGGGGCGGCCCGTCCGGTCGCGTCGATCACGTTGGCCTCGATCAGGAGCTGGCCGAGCAGCGGGTCGTACGAGAAGCGCGGTTGAACCACGCCAGCCAGTCCGAGCTTCTCGAGCACGCTCGGTTCGATCTCGGGCTCGAAGACCCAGGCGAGCGCGACGTTGGAGTCGGCGGCGCGCTTGAGCACGGACTTCAACGGCGTCTGACCCGTGAAGGCGCCGCTCAGCGCGGTCCACAGAGTGTCGGACAGCGAGTTGAGCTGCCCGAGCGGGTCGAGCGCCGGCAGCACGAGCAGTCGGCGGTCGCCAGGGCCGACGCCGACGTCTCCCTGTTGCTTCGCTCGCCGGCAGCGTTCGAGCAGCGTCGCGACCGCATCGCTCAGAGCGCGTCGGAGCAGCTCTTCGCGCTTCGCGTCGTCCCACGGAATCGAACGCGCGCCGCGGGTCTTCCCGAACGGTGTCGCGGGCGCTTGCGCGTGCTTGGACTGCGCCGCGAGGAACGCCTCGAGCCAGTGCTCCCGCGCGAAGCGCACGGGTCCGCTGTCGAGTTCGACGGCGAGCTCGTCGGAACGCTGCGCGAGGATGCGCACCTCGATCGACTTGCGGTGCTGCTCGTCGGTCGTCTCGCGCAATGCGCCGCTGATGACGAAGCCCGCCTGAACGCGGCGCGCGAGGTCGAGCGCGCTGGCGGAGTCGAGCAGCAGCGACTCGCCGAAGAACCAGGCGTTGAGCAACGACTTCAGCGACGAACCGTGGATGACGGTGGCCTGCTGCGGCGCTCCCTCGCGCAGCCAGTCGACAACTTGCTCGGAGAACGCGGAGTTCGTCCCCTCGGGCCGCATCGGAGGCGCGAGGAACACGAGGTCGTTCGCGAGCAAACCGGCGCTGCGCAGCGACTCCCACTCGCGCCAAATCGCCCGGCCGTGCTCCTTGAGGGCCTCGACCGGGTTGGAGTCGCGCTGTTCGGCGTGGGCCGGGTGGGCGTCGGCCTTGGCTTGCGCGCCGGCGGGAGCGGCGAGCAGAAGCGACGAGAGCAGGCAGATCGAGAGCGTCGAACGGATCATCAGCACAGACTCCTGTGAGGCATGCGGCGCGCGATGGAGCGCTCAGCGCGAGTAGGGGATCGGCAGCACTCCCGCACGGCGCGCGGCCGAGATCGGGATCACGAGGTGCTCGCCATCGCCGTTGCGGGCGAGCGCGGCCTTCAAGTGCTGACTGCCGGCTTTCAGCGCCTCGTCGAAGCCGCCCACCAGTCGCTTGACGTAGTCCTTCGGCGGCAAGCTGGCGTCGGGGATCGAGCCTCCCAGCGCGGTCGTCTCGATGCACAACAGCGCCTTGGGATCCATCGATCCATCGAGCGAGAACGCGACCAGGCAGTGTCCGGGCACGAGCACCAGCGCGCTCTCGATGCCGAACTTCTGCAGCGCCGAGGCGAACAGCACGCTGCCGTCGACGCAGTTGGCCTGTTCGTTGTCCCAGGACTCGTCGATGAAGCGCACGTGTTGATCCGCGACCGCTCGGGTCGCGCTGCTCGTGGCCGAGTCCGTGACGCTGCTGTAGTGGATGCCCTGCTGGATGAACGTGGCCCACAGCGCGAGCGCCTGCTCGTACACCGCTTCGGGCTTGCGCATCTGGTAGCCGGTCCAGGCCTGGATGAAGCCTCGATCGATGGCGCTCTTGCCGATGCGATCGACCAGCGGGTGGTCCTCGTTCACGTAGGCCGCGAACATCCAGCTCCAGTCCAGCCGCGCGGGCTCGGCGCTCTGCGGATCGACGACCCACACGAACGGGCAGTCGTTGATCGACGCCACGCGCGCGCCGAGCACGATGCGCTCCGCCGGCGCGCCGTCGATCGACACGTCGAACACGAGGTCCGCGGGCCGCGACTGGCGCAGCTTGGCGAGCTCGGCGTACCGGAAGCGCAGCTTGGGGAAGTAGAGCTCGCCGCCTTCGCCAGGCCGGGCCTCGAACGAGTCGTCCGAGGGCTCGAGCAACTCAGGACACTCGGCGTGCACGTCCATGCGCGAGCCCGCGGCTGCGTTCGGCCAGCGGATCGCCACCAGTCCCGGGATGCCGGCCAGTGCGCTCGCATCGACGTTCGCGGTGGCGAGCACGAACGAGGGGTAGAGCACGTTGTCGGTGACGACGAGCGGCCGCCACGCGGCGTTCGCGCCGGCCGGCGCAGGGCGAACCGGGACCCGGGGATCCTCGGACCGCGCGGCGCTGCGCTTCTTGAACAGGTACAGCGTCAGGTCCTGCCAGCGCCGCGTCGTGAACGAGTAGCGCTCCCGCTCGAGGGACTTGCCGATGCCGTCGTCGAGCGCCTTGGCGAGCTGGGCGTGCAACGCGAGCTCGTCGCTGCGCAGGCGCATCGACCAGAGCGAGAAGTGGTCGTCGAGTTCGAGCGCCAGTTCCAGGGCTCGCCCGTCGCCGACGCCCTCGGGCGCGGGAAGGCGCACGATGCCCGGCTGGGTGCGGTGTTCCGCGTCGGGCTGCCGCGCGAGCGAGCCGGGCACGACGCCCTCGAGCGTGGTGACGAGCTCGATCAGGTCGGCCTCGAACTCGCGGGTCGGATCGTCGATCAGCAGCGCGAAGCGCGACTCGAGTCCGCGTTCGAGCGCCTCGCGCACGTGCGCGTCGACTTCGCTCGCCACCAGGCTCACGAACTCGTCCGCCCGTTCGCGCAACACCGCCTCGACGGCCTCGTCAGCGGCGCTCGTGAACACCGGGTCGCGCGTGGTCAGCTCGCGAGCGACGAGCGGGAACACGCGCGCGCCCTGCACGAGGTGCGCCGCCAGCGAGATGGTCGGACGCGCGCTCCAGCGGTTCTCGTCGTCGATCAGTCGGTTGGGCTGCTCGAAGCGGCCGTCGATCCAGCGGTACGACAGGACCACCGCGAGGTCTCGCTGCGCGCGCAAGCCGATGGCGGCTGCGTCGCTGTCCGCGCTGAAGTTCGAGTCGAGCAGGAGGCCGGCGCGCTGGGCGCTCTCGATCCCCGGTCGGCCCGCGAGCTTGGCGACGAGCGGCGCGGTCACCCGTTCGTCGAGCTTCGCGCCGAGCGCGCAGCCGCGCTGGCTCTCGAACGACCAGTCGTGGCCGACGGCGACCGAGAACTGCCGCCACAGCGAGGGCGCAGGTCGCGCCGGAGGCGTTGCCGGAGGCGTCGCCGGAGCGACGGCGGGTTCCGAGGGCGGGGAGTTCTCCGACTCGGGCTGTTGCTCCGAGGTTCGCGCCTCGCCCCAAACGGCGCGTGCAGCCCAGACTCCGCTGACGACGACCAGCGCGAGGCTCGCGAGCCAAGCGCCGACGCGGACGGCTCGCGGTCGCGAGCGTCTGGCGTCGCTCGGCGTCGCGAAGGCGTGCGTCGCGCCGGTTTCCGAGCTGCTCGCCGCGCTGGCCAGCGCCTGCGCGAACTCGCCCGCGCGTGCGAAACGCTCTTCGCGATTCTTCGCGAGGCCGCGCACGAGCACGGCGCGCACCGCGGCGCTCACGTGAGGCGCATCGAACGGGAAGGACACCGGCTCGGCCATGTGCTTCATGGCGACCGCCTGCGGTGAACTGGCCTCGAACGGCAGGCGTCGAACGATGAGCTCGTAGGCCATGGCTGCGAGCGCGTAGACGTCCGCGCGGCCGTCCAGCGGCAGTCCGGCGCACTGCTCCGGACTCATGTAGTTGGGCGTGCCGACGGCGAGGTTGGTCTGCGTGCGCAGGTTCGAGTCGTCGAGCAGCTTGGCGATGCCGAAGTCGGCGAGCAGAGCGCGCCCATCCGCGTCGAGCAGCACGTTCTCCGGCTTCACGTCGCGGTGGACGATGCGCCGCGCGTGCGCGCAGTCGAGCGCCGCCGCCACGCCCGAGACGATGGCCACGATCTCGTCCAGCTCGAGCGCGGGACCGTCCGCACGGCGCTGCGCGAGGCTCCGCTCAGCCAGCCGCATCACGATGTAGCAGCGCCCGTCCTGCTCGCCGTAGTCGTAGACCGGCAGCACGTTGGGGTGCTCGAGCGACGCCGCGGCGCGCGCCTCGCGCTCGAAGCGCGCTTTGAAGTCGAACGCGGCGGGATAGCGCGGGCTGAGCAGCTTGAGCGCAACGTCGCGCTCCACCGAGGTCTGCCGCGCGCGGTAGACCGAGGCCTGCGCGCCGCGGCCGAGGAAGGACAGAAGGCGGTAGCCGCCGAGACTCGAGCCGATGAGGTCTTCGTTCACCCGCCGAGCAGGGGCGCGGCCGGGCTCAACTCATGCGCCGATTTCCGGCGCACTCGCCGCGCTCACCACTCGATCGGCGCGCGATCGCGGAAGAAGCCGCCGCTCGGGCCGTCGGCGGGGAGCGTGGCGAGCCACGCGATCGTGTCCGCGCCCTCCTCCGGCGAGCGGTCGGCGTCGGCGCCGCCCATCCGGGTGCGCACCCAACCGGGACAGCACGCGTTCGCCTTCACGTCGCCTCGCAGCGAACGCGCGAGCGACACGGTCAGCGCGTTGAGCGCCGCCTTCGTGATCGAGTAGCTCGCCGGCCCGTCGAGGCCCTCGGAGAACGCTCCCCAGCCCGACGAGACGTTGACCACGCGTCCGTAGCCGCGTTCCAGCATCGCCGGGACGAACGCGCGGCACGTCCACAGCGCGCCGAGCACGTTGATGTCCAGCGCCGCGCGGAACTCGCGACTCGCGGTCGTGAGGGCGTCGCCCTCGAACAGCACTGCGCCGTTGTTGACGAGCACGTCGACGGCGACGCCCGCGCTGCGCAGTCGGCCCGCGCAGTTGTTCACCGAGCGCTCGTCGGCGAGGTCGAGCTGTTCGCCGCGCACGTTCAACCCCAGCTTGGTGAGCTCGTCGGCTGCGGCGGTCGCATCGGCTTGGCGCCGCGCGCTCAACACCACCGCCATCCCTTCGCGCGCGAGGCGTTCGCAAACCGCTCGGCCGATGCCGCGGTTGCCGCCCGTCACCAGCGCCGTCCTTTGGATCTCCACGAAGCCCTCCTGCGAAGCCTCTTCCACGCGAGGCGAGCATAGAGCGCTGCCGCCGCGCTGCGCCTCCCGCGCTCCACTTGCGGTTCCCGCGGTCGTCGGTTTGGCTAGAGAAGCCGCGTGCGCAGCTCTTGATCGCGCTGTCCGTCCGCCTAGCCTTACCCTGCCATGAACATGCCAAGCGTGCTCACGCAGCCGGCGCTCGTGCTCAACGAGTCGTGGGCTGCGATCCACACCGTCACGGTGCGGCACGCGCTTCGTCTGATGTTCACTGGCGCCGCCAAGGCGGTGGCCCCGCAGACCTACGAAGTCCACGGCTTCGAGTCGTGGATGGAGCTCTCGGTCCAACCGCACGAGCCGTGCATCTCGACGGTGCGCCTGCGCATCAAGGTGCCCGAGGTGATCGTGCTGACGCACTACAACGGCATGCCCAACCCGGCGGCCGTGTTCAGCCGCCGCAACCTGTTCCGGCGCGACCACAACCAGTGCCAGTACTGCGGAGCGCGTCCGGGGACCGCGGAGCTGTCGATCGACCACGTCTTCCCACGCTCGCGCGGCGGCAAGAGCTCGTGGGAGAACTGCGTGCTCGCCTGCATGGACTGCAATCGGCGCAAGCGCGACCGCACGCCCGAAGAGGCGGGCATGCGCATGCTGAAGAAGCCCGAGAAGCCGCGCTGGTCGCCGGTGCTCGAAGTGCCGGTCGGCCGCGTCCGGCAGAGCTGGGAGCGCTTCGTCAGCGAAGCGTATTGGAACGTCAAGCTCGAGGAGTGAGCGGTTGAGCGCGGGGAGCGGCGGGTCACGCGCTTCTTACGCGTTGCACTGAAACGTCGATTCAGTGCAGACGTAGTCTGGCCAACATGGCCCCAGCCCTCCAAGTCTCCCCTCAGGACGCGATCCTCGACGCCGCTCTGCGCCTGCTCCCGCAGCACGGCTACCGCAAGACGACCCTCGACCTCCTGGCCGAGGAATCGGGCGTCGCGCGCCGCTCGATCTACGTGCACTTCCCGGGCAAGGAGGAGATCTTCCTGGCCTCGATCGACCGCGTGGTGGAGCGCGTGCTCGCCGAGCTGGCCGCCATCGCCGCCGAGCGCAGCCCGGCCGCGACGCGCGTGTGGCGCATGATCGTCGCGCGCGTGATGACGCGCTTCGACGCCGTGCGGCACTACCGCGAGAGCCTGGACGAGATGCTCGCGGACCTGCGCGACCAGTACCTCGAGCGGCGCGAGCGCTACTTCGAAGCCGAAGCGCGCGTGCTGGCGCGCGTCCTCGACGACGGCGTGCGCGCCGAGCGCTGGAACATCGACGACACGCTGGCGGCGGCTCGCGTCGTCGTTCACGCCACCAACTCGCTGCTCCCGTACTCGCTCAGCCGCAAAGAACTCGGCTCGCGCTCCGCGGTTCAGGAGCGCGCCGCCAGCCTCGCCAGCCTGCTCGTGCGCGGCCTCACGGCGCCGAGCGAACGCGAACGACCCTCACCTCGATCCAAGCGCTGAAGGAATCCCCCATGCTCACCACGCTCCTCGCCCTCACCTGCCTGGTCCAAGCTCCGACGCCCAAGTCGCTCGAGCTGACTCCCGCTGTTCGCAAGGAGGTCATCGAACGCCTCCTGTCCGAACTCGAGCGCAACTACGTGTTCCCGCGCGTCGCGGAGGACATCGACTTCGAAGTGCGCGAGCGGCTGAGCGCCGGCGTGTTCGACAAGTCCACCGATCCGCACGCCTTCGCGCAGCTCCTGACCGACGCGTTGCGCGACGTGAGCTCCGACCGGCACCTGTCGGTGGGCTACTCGTCCGAGCCCATTCCCGAGGAAGCTGGGCCGCGCGAAGGACCCGGCGCCGACGGCCCGCCCGCCGACGAGCTCGAGGCGATCCGCCGCGAAGGCGCCTGGGACAACTTCGGGTTCGAGTCGGTGCGGCGCCTGGCGGGCAACGTCGGCTACATCGACCTGCGCGGGTTCATGCCGACCGAGGTCGCGGCGCCGACGGCCCACGCTGCGATGGCGCTGGTCGCGAACACCGACGCGTTGGTCTTCGACCTGCGCGAGAACGGTGGCGGATCGCCCCAGATGGTGCAGTTGATCTCGAGCTACCTGTTCGGCGCCGAGCCGGTGCACCTCAACGACCTGTACTTCCGACCGACCGACGAGACGCGGGAGTTCTGGACGCGCCCCGAGCTCCCCGGACCGCGCTACGGCGACAAGCCGGTGTACGTGCTCACCAGCGACTACACCTTCTCCGCGGCCGAGGAGTTCGCCTACAACCTGCAGTGCCTGAAGCGCGCGACGATCGTCGGGAAGACCACGGGCGGCGGGGCGCACCCCGGCGGGATGTTCCGCCTGCACAAGCACTTCAGGGCGTTCATCTCGACGGGCCGCGCGATCAACCCGATCACGAAGACGAACTGGGAAGGCGTGGGCGTCAAGCCCGAGGTCGAGTGCGAGACGTCGGCCGCGCTGGCGCGAGCTCACGAGCTGGCGCTGCAGAAGCTGATCGAGGGCGCGAAGGATCCCGCGCATCGTCGTCGGCTCGAAGGCGCGCTCGCTACGGCGCAACTCGCTGTGCGGCAGGCGTACTCGACGCGCTGAGCGAGCGCCGTGGAGCGTTCTCGCCGAGCGTGAGCCTCGCCCACGCTCGCGTCGAAGGAGCCTTCGCCCGCCGCGGTCGGTCGCCGCGGCGGACTCGGGCGCGGTGAACGGCCCACTCGGCGCGGCGCGATGGCCGATGAGAGGCGCTAACCTCTGCGCCCCTCCATGCGTGTCCTCTTGACCTCGCCCGTGTTCCCGCCCGATCTGGGCGGACCGGCGGTGTACGTGCCGAGCCTGGGGCGTTTCCTGGTCGAGCGCGGGCACGACGTGAGCGTCGTCGCGTTCTGCTCCGACCCGAACCCGACGGGCTATCCGTTCCCGGTGCGCGCGATCACGCGCGGGCCGCTGCCGGTGCGCTATCTCAAGGCGTTCTTCGCCGTGTGGCGGGCGGCGCGCTCCGTCGACGTGGTGTACGTCAACGAGCACCTCGCGCTCCTGCACGTCCTCGCCGGCCGGCTCGCGGGCAAGCCCGTGATGATCCGCATCATGGTCGACGGCGCCTGGGAGATCAGCCACCGCAAGGGTTGGATCGACGGCGACGACATCGTCACGTTCGAAGGCAAGCAGTACGGCTGGAAGGTGCAGCTCGTCCGCGCGCTGCAACGGCGCTGGTGGGGCTGGTGCTCGCGGATCATCGCCTGCTCGGACTTCCTGCGGCGCATTCCGATCGAGCGCTACGGCGTGCCCGACGGCAAGACGCAGCTCATCTACAACGCGTACCACGGTCCGCGCGCATCGGACGTGGTCGCGACGCAGCGCGAGGCGCGCGAAACGCTCGGCCTGCGCACGACGCCGCGCTACGTGCTCACCATCTGTCGCCTGATGGTGTGGAAGGGCGTCGACGGGATCATCGATGCGCTCGCGGGGCTCCCGCAGGACGTCGAGCTGCTCGTCGCGGGCGACGGCGACATGCAGGAGGCCTGGACGCGGCGCGCCGCCGAGCGGGGACTCGCGTCGCGCGTGCGCTTCCTCGGCAACGTGCCGTACCAGCAGATTCCGCTGCTGGTGCGCGCCTCCGACGTGTTCGTGCTCAACAGCGAGTACGAGGGACTGTCCCACACGCTGCTCGAGGTGAGCGCGCTCGGCGCTCCCATCGTGTGCACGGGAGTGTGCGGCAATCCGGAGGTGGTCGAGCACGAGGTGAACGGCCTGCTCGTGCCGCCCAAGTCGCCGGATGCGTTGCGCAGCGCGATCGAGCGCGTACTCGCCGATCCCGCGCTCGCGGCGCGCTTCGTCGAAGCCGGGCTGGCGCGCATGGAGCGCTTCTCGCGCGAGCGGACCTTCGGCGAAGTCGAGGCCGCGCTCCAGCGGCTCGCGAAGTAGGCGCGGCGCTCCGGCGGAGTTCGTCAGCGCGGCTCGTCGCGGCGCTCGTTCGACGCGCCCAACTGCGCGTCCAACTGCGCACCCAGCTTCGTGCGCAGGCGCGCACCGACGCCCGGATCGAGCGCGGCCGAGCCCAGGCGCTCGCGCAGACCGCGCACGACCGCCGCGAACACGCCGCCGAAGCGCGCGCAGTGCTCGCATGCGCGCACGTGCGCCTCCAGCGCCGCGCGAGCGTCGGGCGCCAGCTCGCCGTCGAGGTAGTCGGTCAAGCTCGCGAGCACCTGCGAGCACGAAAGACCTGCCAAGACTCGTTCGGCCTTCATCGGTCGACCTCCGCACGCAGTCGCTGTCGCAGTTCCGCCGCCAAACGCAGGCGCGCGCGGTGGAGGCGGCTCTTCTGCGCCGCGAGGCTCAGTCCGAGCAACTCGGCCGCCGCCGCGCCTTCCACACCTTCGAGTTCCCGCAGCACGAGGATCTCGCGCTCGGGCGGCGCCAACGCGGCGAGCGCCTGTTCGACCAGCGAGCGCTCCTCGGCGGCGCGCGCCATCTGTTCGGGCGTGTGCTGCGCGTCGCCGAAGCCCGCCAGCTCGCCCAGCTCTTCGAGCGACTGCTCGCGTTCGCGCGTTGCGCCACGGCGCGCCAGCCACTTGCCGGCGTTCCGCCGCGCGATCGCGAGCAGCCATGTTCTCGCGCCTCCGTCGGCGCGCGCCTGCGCCGCGGCCCGCCAGGCGTCGACGAACGTCTTCTGCAGCAGGTCCTCGACGTCGTTCGGATCGTCCACCAGCCAGCGCAGGTAGCGGTGCACGTTGGCGCTGTGCTGCTCGACGAACTCGCCGAACGCCGCGCGGTCGCCGCGGGCGCTGCGCTCGAGCAGCTCTCGATCGCTGGCAGTCAAGGCGCGCGAGGTCAGGACTTCGCGGCGCCCTTGAGCGGACAGGTCGAGAAGCCCAGCGCGGTGTACAGCGGGCAGCTCCCGATCAGTCCGGTGAGCAACGGGACCAGGCCCAGGTAGCCCCACGGAGTCTGGGGGCCGACGAACGCGAGGGCGAGCACGCCCAGGCCGAGCAGCACGCGAGCTCCGCGCTCGAACGGGTGTTCATTGACCGGCAGCAACTTGTTCATGGCGATTCCTCGATGGAGTGCAGGTGCGGAGCGCAGTTCGTGCGCTCGCACAGTAGAGGCTCGCAAGCGCGCCGAGGATTCGCAGGAAACGGCGCGATCGCGTACCGACTTGTGCGCAGCCCGGCGGCGCGCAAGGAGAGTGCGCGCGGGCGAGGCTTGCTCGCGGGGGCGCGGCATGCGACAGCTCTGGCGATGCGCTCGCTCGCGTGGTTCTCGGTCTTCGCGGCTGCCGTGATCGCGCCGTTGGGGCTGGCGATCGCGGCGCGCGGAGCACAGTGGAGCAGCCCAACCGTCGCGTTCGGCGCCGCGTGCGGCTGGCTGGCGTTCGCGCTGCTCGCGGCCGAGTTCGGGCTCGTCACGCGCGTGCGCGCCGCGGCCGCGGCGTTCGGCTCCGACGCGTTGCTCCTGTTCCACCGCGCCATGGCGTTCGTCGCGCTGGCGCTGATCGCAGCCCACGTCGTCGCACTGGCCCCGCGCTGGCCCAATCCGTTCGCGGGCTCAGGTGTCGAGCGCTGGGGCTCGCTCGCGTTGTGCGCGCTGCTCGCGTTGATCGCGGTGTCGCTGTGGCGGCGTCAGCTCCGTTGCGCGTACGAGCTGTGGCTCGTGAGCCACCGAGCGCTCGCCGCGACGATCGTGCTGGCCTCGCTGGCCCACGTCTGGCCGCCGCTGGCGCGCACGCCGCACCTGCGCTCGTGGGTCGCCGGCGGATGCGTAGGGCTCGCGCTCGCGGCCCTCGCCTGGCAGCGGCTGGTCCGCCCCGCGTTGCTCGCGCGACGCCTCTGGGAGGTGGTCGAGAACCGCGACGAAGGCGCGAGCACGCGCACGCTGGTGCTGCGCGCGATCGGACACGGAGGACTGCGCTTTGCGCCCGGTCAGTTCGTGTGGCTGCGCACGCGCAGGAGCGGCGCCTTCGCGCAGGAGCACCCGATCTCGATCGCGTCTTCGGCGGAGCTCGACGGCGGTCGCACGCTCGAGCTCGCGATCAAGGCGCTCGGCGACTGGTCGCGCGAGCTCGTGCCCCAGATCCCCGCGGGCGAGCGAGTGCGGATCGACGGGCCGTTCGGCGCGTTCACGCCCGACGGATTGCCCGCCGAACGACTCGTGCTCATCGCCGGAGGCATCGGCATCACTCCGATGCGCTCCATCCTGCTCACCATGCGCGATCGGGGCGATCGCCGGCCGGTCACGCTGCTCTACGCAGCCGATCGCCGCGCGCGCGCCGCGTTCGCGGACGAGCTCGAGAGTCTGCGCGGCGCGTTGGCGCTGGAGCTCGTGTTCGTGTTCGAGCATCCCGATCCGGGCGAAGCCTGCGAGGTCGGGCTGCTGAGCGCGGAACTCCTGCGTCGTCACCTGCCGCACGACCTGCGCTTCACCCAGTTCTTCGTGTGCGGGCCGACGCCCATGATGGACGCCGTTGAGCGCTTCGCCGTTCAGCTCGGCATCCCATCGCGTCAGCTCCACACCGAACGCTTCGACATGGTCTGAAGCACGAAGGCCTCGCATGCACGCGCGCAAAGTCAGATGGACCGCCGCCGCCTTCGCGCTTGCGCTGTTCGCGTTGGCGGGCGCGGTGGCGTGGAGTGCGAAGGTGCGCACGGGCGCTTCGCCGAGCGCTTCGACTTCGGACTCGCCCGAGTCGTCGCGGGAGCTCGACGGTCGCGCGCTGTACGTGCTGCACTGCGAGCGCTGCCACGCGGTGGAGGAGCTGGCCGGAACCTTCCGGGGGCCGGACGCCGGCGTGCGCGTGCTCGAGCTGATCGACTTCCTGGCCGAGCACGGCGACGCCGGACCTGCCGAAGACCGCGCCATCGCCCGCCACCTGGCGACGCTCGAACGCTGACCTTGGGGCCGCGGGGGCGCTCGAGCGCCTCGATGGCGTGGCGCCTTCGACGCGTCGTCCACGCCACGAGTTAGGAGCGCTTGGCCCGTCCGGCCGCGCTACGCCGTCCGTTGACAGATCGCGGGCCGCTCACTAAACACTGTTCAGCAACAGATCGCTGTTCCCATCAGCGGAGACCCCCGTGACTTCGGCCGATCGACGGGCGCGCGAGCGCCAGAACCTCCAGGACAAGATCCTCGACGCGGCGCGCGAGCTGTTCGCGCGCCACGGCTACGAGGCGGTGACCTTGCGCAAGATCGCCGAGGCCATCGAGTACACGCCGGCCGCGATCTACGGGCACTTTCG
Source organism: uncultured Planctomycetia bacterium (assembly GCA_938003765.1). Classification (GTDB taxonomy): domain Bacteria; phylum Planctomycetota; class UBA1135; order UBA1135; genus WYBT01. Next base: position 7,837 of record CALKYE010000222.1, on the reverse strand, counting down.
CGACAAGGACGAGCTGATCCGGACGCTGTGCAAGCGCGACTTCGACGTCTTCAGCGCCGGTCTCGCGAGCCTCGCTTCCATCGCCGATCCGCTCGAGCGCCTGCGCCGTCTGGGGCGTGAGTACATCCGCTTCGCCATCGATCACCCGCAGCACTACCGGCTGATGTTCATGTCGCCCGCGGGTCTGGACTACGACGCCGACTCGCTCGAGCGCAAGGGCGACCCGCACCGCGACGGCTACGCCTTCCTGCGCCTCAGCGTCAATCAGGCGATCGAGCAGGGGCTGCTGCAGGCCGAGTTCAACGACGCTGACCTCGTTGCGCAGACCTTCTGGGCCGGTGTGCACGGCGTAGCGTCGCTGCAGATCACGCACGCCGGCGACGAGTGGGTCGACTGGCGCTCGATCGAGGCGCGCGCGGAGGCGATGACCGAAGCGCTCGTGGCGGGGATGAGCGTGTCGAAGCCCGGTGCGCGTGCGCGCGCGAGCAAGGCTGCGCGCAAAGACAAGCCCGCGGGCGGCGTAAGCGCCAAGCGTCGCGCCCCGCGCGCCAAGGGTGGTCGACGATGATCCGCATCGCGCTGCGCATGCTCTTGGGCGACAAGCTCAAGTACGCGGGGCTCGTCGCCGGACTCGCGTTCGCGACGCTCCTGATCACGCAACAAGGCTCGATCTTCGCGGGCTTCGTGCTCCGCACCGGCGCCTGGATCCGCGACACAGGCCAAGCCGACCTGTGGATCATGGACGAGCAGGTCGAGTTCACCGAGGACCGCAAGACCATGCTCGACAGCTCGCTCCTGCGCGTGCGCGGAGTGGAGGGCGTCGAGTGGGCCGTGCCGATGTACAAGGCCTACATGCCCTGTCGCCTGGCTGACGGGCGGCGCGTGATCGCGCGTGTGATCGGGCTCGACGATGCGACGCTCCTCGGCGCGCCGCCGATCATGGAGAGCGGCACGCTCGCGGCGCTGCGCCAGGACCGCGGCATCCTGGTCGACTTCGGCGACGCGCAGGACGAGCTCGCGGTGAGCGTCGCGCGCGGCTCGAGCGAACGGCGCCCGCTCGCGATCGGCGACCGCGTGGACCTCAACGACCACGAGATGGTGGTCGTCGGCCGCTACCAGCGCACGGCGGAGTTCTTCTGGGATCCGCTGATCTACACCACTTACTCGCGCGCGCTCGCGATCGCGCCGCCCGAGCGACGCATGCTCAACTTCGTGCTCGCGCGCGTGAAGCCGGGCTACGACCACGAGGCCGTGGCGACGCAGATCAGCTCGCTCACCGGCCTGCAGGCCTACACCGCGGAGGGCTTCGAAGAGCGCTCGATGGACTTCATCCTGCGCAAGACCGGCATCCTCGCGAACTTCGGCATCACCATCGCGCTGGGCTTCGTGATCGGAGTGCTGATCTCGGGCCAGCTCCTCTACAACTTCATCCTCGACAACCAGCGCTCGTTCGCCGCCATGAAGGCCATGGGCGCGAGCAACTTCCTGCTCCTGCGCATGGTGGCCGCGCAGGTGATGTTCGCCGCGTGCGTGGGCTTCGGCATCGGCGTCGGACTGACGGCGCTGAGCGGACGCGTGCTCGCGGGCTCCGAGCTCGCCTTCAACATGGCCTGGCAGGTGCCCGTGTTCGGCGGCGTCGCGATCGTGATCTGCTGCTTGTTCGCTGCGCTGCTGTCGATCTCGCGCGTGCTGCGGCTCGAACCGGCTGTGGTCTTCAAGGGGTGAGCGACATGACCAACATCGTCGCTGGAGCGCTCGCGGTGAACTGCCGCGGCCTGACCAAGCAGTACGGCCAGGGCGACAACGCCGTGCAGGCGTTGCGCGGGATCGATCTGCAGGTCCGCACGGGAGAGATGACGTACCTCGTCGGCCCGTCGGGCTGCGGCAAGACCACTCTGATCTCCGTGATCGCGGGAACGCTCGATCGCTCGGGTGGCTCGTGCGAGGTGTTTGGCGAGGACGTCGCGAGCTGGGGCGAGCGCAAGCGCGCCGCCTGGCGCGGTCGCAACGTGGGCTTCGTGTTCCAGGCCCTGAACCTCGTGCCGACGCTGACTGCCGCCGAGAACGTGGCCGTGCCGCTGATGATCCTCGGCGAGGGCCACGACAAGGCCGTCCGCCGCGCGGAGCAGATGCTCGAGCGCGTCGACCTCGGCGCGCGCACGCGTTCGCTGCCGGCGCAGCTCTCCGGCGGGCAGCAGCAGCGCGTCGCCATCGCCCGCGCGCTGGTGCACGACCCGCGATTGGTCGTGTGCGATGAGCCCACCAGCGCGCTCGACCACGACACCGGTCAGCGCGTGATGGAACTGCTGCGCGTGGTCGCCGCGAGCGACGAGCGCGCGCTGATCGTCGTCACCCACGACGCCCGCATCTTTTCGCTCGCCGATCGCATCGCCCACATGGACGACGGACGCGTCGAACGCATCGAGTCCACTCCCACGAGCCGCCAGCCATGATCTTCCGCAAGTACGTGTTCCCCGGCCTGAGCGTGGTGGGCCTGATCGCCGCCGCGCACACCGTCTCGACCAGCAACCAGCAGCTCGCCGCCGCGCCGCCGATCGCGTCGCCCGCGGCCTCGCCGTATCGCACGCAGATCGCCGGCGCGGGATTGATCGAGGCGGCCAGCGAGAACATCGCGATCAGCGCGCCGTTCAGCGGACTGGTGCTCGAAGTCCCCGTGACGCGCGGACAGCGGGTCGAGCGCGGCGACGTGCTGTTGCGCTTGGACGACCGCGACCGACGCGCGCTGGCGGAAGTTCGTCGCGCGGAAGTCGCCGCTGCGCGCGCGGAGTTGGCGCATCTCGAATCGTTGCCTCGGGCGGAGGACCTGCCTCCGGCTCGCGCGAACTTGCGCGCCGCGCAAGTCGTGCTGGAGGACGCTCGCGCCAAGCTGGCGCTCGCCGAAGGCGTCAGCGACAAGCGCGCTGTCAGCACCGAGGAGCTCACGCGCCGACGCTTCGCTGTGGAGAGCGCTCAGGCGAGTCTCGAGGCCTCGAACGCGGTGCTCGCGCGACTCGAAGCGGGCGCGTCCGAACCCGAACTCGAGGTCGCCAAGGCGCGCCTCGCGACGGCGCAAGCCGGGCTCGCGCAGGTCGAGGTCGAGCTCGAGCGGCTGGTTGTGCGCGCGCCCATCGCCGGCAGCGTGCTGCAGCTCAACGTGCGCGTCGGTGAGTACACCGAGGCCGGGTCGCGAACGCCGGCGCTGATGCTCGGCGACATCTCGCGCCTGCACGTGCGCGTCGACGTCGACGAGAGCGACGCCTGGCGCCTCGAGCGCGGCGCGGCGGGCACGGGCTTCGTGCGCGGCAATCCGCAGCTCTCGACGCAGCTCGAGTTCGTGCGCATCGAGCCGTACGTGGTTCCCAAGCGCTCGCTCACGGGCGATCCGGTCGAGCGCGTCGACACGCGCGTGCTGCAGGTGATCTACTCCTTCGCCGCGAACGCGTTGCCGGTGTACCCCGGCCAGCAAATGGATGTGTTCCTCGAGGCGCGGCCGCTGGATGCAGGTGCGGCGCGATGAAGCGCGCGCTCGTCATCGCGGCGTTCCTCGCGAGTGGGTGCAAGGTCGGCGACGACTACGTCCGACCGCCGTTGCACGCGCCGGCGCAGTTCGAGTTCGCGCAGGACCAGGTCCAGCTCGAGGCGCGCTGGTGGCGGCAGTTCGGCGATCCCACGCTCGACGCGCTGATCGAGCGGGCTCTGCGCAGCAACCTCGACCTCAAGATCGCGCTCGCGCGACTACGTGAAGCGCGCGCAGTGATCACGATCGCGGGCGGCGAGGGGCGGCCCCAGGCCGACGCCGGCGGCTCGTTCGCGCGGCGCGAGCCCAGCACCGAAGTCGCCTTCGGCCAGTTCTTCCCGCCCAGCGACAACAGCTTCCATTCCGCCGGCTTCCGAGCGAGCTGGGAGCTCGACTTGTTCGGGCGTGTGGCGCGCGGCGTCGAAGCGGCGAGCGCTGAGTACGACATCGCGGTGGAGGACGTGCACGCGACCTTGGTCGTGCTGTGCGCGGACCTGGCGCGCCACTACGTCGAGCTGCGCGGCTTCGAGGAGCAAGTGAGCATCCTCGAGCGCGAGTTGACGCTGCAGGCCGACACCGCCGAGTTGGTGCGCTCGCGCGCGCAGGCCGGCCTCGAGGACGAACTTGCGCTCGCGCGCATCGAGGGCTTGATCGCGAGCACTCGCGCGCGCCTGCCCGAACTCGAGCGTGAACGCGCGGCTCGCCAGCACGCGCTCGCGACGTTGCTCGGCGTCTGGCCGCGCGAGTTGGTCGACGAACTCGACGCGGGGCGGCGCGCGCTGACTCCGCCGGTTGCGTTGACGACCGGCGCACCGGCGCAGTTGCTCGAGCGCCGAGCGGACGTGCGGCGAGCCGAGCGCGAGCTGGCGCGCGCGAGCGCTCAGAACGCGCAGGCGCGGGCCGAGCTGTACCCGCGCATCTCGCTGGGGGCGGCGCTCGGGCTGGAGAGCGAGCGGCTCGACGACTTGTTCCAGTCCGGCGCGCGCACGTGGTCGGTTGGTCCCTCGTTCACGCTGCCGTTGCTGCGCGGCGGACTGCTGCGCGCCGGGATAGCGGTGCGCACGGCGCAAGCAGAGGCGGCGGCGCTGCGTTACGCGCAAGCGGGGCTGGCGGCGCTGGCCGACGCGGAGACCGCGCTCGCTGCGTGGCGACGCGCGGGCGAGCGAGCCGTCGAGTTGGAGGCGGCGCGCGCCGCGGACGTGCGCGCGGAAGCGCTGGCGCGGGAGCGCTACGCGGGCGGCCTCGACAACTTCCTGTCGGTGCTCGACGCGCGTCGCAGCCTGCTCGCGAGCGAGAGCCAGTTGGCCGCAGCGCGTTCGGAACTCGCCGCGGCCGCAGTCGCGGTGTACCGCGCGCTCGGAGGCGGCTGGGAGCTCGAAGGCGAACTCGAGGAGCTCGTCGCGACCCGTTGAGCGGCGCCGAGCGCCGCCCGACGCGTGTCAGAACATCATCATCTCGCCCGAGTCGAGGGTGGCCGACTCGGGGCTCAGTGAATCGGACAGGAAGCCGTCGGTCGCTTCGCCGCGGGCGATCTGCTCCGCCACGCTCGGCCCGTCGCAGGGCTGCGAGCCGATCGGTCCGCGCGCTTGACCGCCGGTCGCTGCGCCGGCGTTGAGGCTGATCACGCGCCGCAGTCGCTGCGACACGATGTCCTGACTCTGCAGGGAGATCAGCGAGCGATTCGACACCTCGACGATGCTCGCGAGGCGCTCGTCTCCCGCGCGCAAGGTGTCGCGCACGGCGGTCTCGACGTTGGTCGTCGCCTGGCGAATGCGTTCGCGCTCCGTGTCGAAGCGCTGGCCGAACTCATCCGTGCGCTCGTTCAACGAGCCGATGTTGCGCTTCACGTTGTCGAGCAGCGGAGTCAGCGCGACCGCGAGACGCGTGATCTCCTGGTTGGAGCCCGCGATGTTCTCGCTGAGCTCGCGCATCTCCTGCGCGATGACCATCACGGGCCGGCCCTGCGAGCCCAGGCGCTCGGCCTCGATCATCGTGTTCAGGGACAGCATGCGGGACTGCATCGAGATCGACGCCACGGACTGCGCCGCCTGCGCCACGATGCGCGAGGTCTCGAGCACGCGCTCCGCGATCGCGCTCTGGGTCGCGACCGTCTTGCGGAGCACCTGGAGGAACTCGGCCACGGTGCGGTTCTGGGACTCGAGCACCACGGCGACACTCTTGTCGCCCTCGCCGCCCAGGGCGCCGATGCTGTGCTTGATCTGGTCCGTGAACGCGCGGGACTCGCGCAGGATGAGCCCCAGGTCCTCGCCCAGCGAAAGCGTCGAGGACTCCGTGTCGCGGAGCACTCGCTCGATCTCGGTCTCGATCTCCCGTCGGGCGAACTCGGTCGGTGTCGAATGCATGTTGGTGGCGCTGGGTGCGCTCCCTCCGTGCATCGACTCAAGCCGCAAACTTCTTGACCGCCGCGAGCAGCAGCTCGGGCTTGAAGGGCTTGACGATCCAACCTTTGGCGCCGGCCGCCTTGGCGCGCGCGATCAGCTCGGCGTGGCCTTCGGTGGTCAGCATCATCACGTTGAGGCCGGCGTCGATGCGGCCGTTGGCCTTGAGCGCCTCGGCCAGCTCGATCCCGTTCATGCGCGGCATGTTCACGTCCAGGATCGTGACCCGGACGTCCTTGTCGGCGTTGAGCTTCTCCAGCCCGTCTTGACCGTCCACGGCTTCGAGAACGTCGAAGCCACCGGTGGTGAGGACCTGTCGGAGCTGCTGACGCATCGTTGCGGAGTCGTCGACAATGAGCACTTTGGCCATCGCAGTAGGGCGCCTGGAGGTCAGGTCGAGAGAGCGCGGGGCGCAGGCGTAGCGCGGGGCGCAGACCGGGGAGAACGAAACGGAGTGACGATTCCGCGCCGAGGCTCGGAACGTGCGTGTGGCGCCCCGCCCAGTCCGGGGCGGCGAGGCTTCGAGGCGGCGCGGTCGAGTCCGCGGCTGACGCCGTGGACCGTGGGGCCAAAGCTCGTCCCCGCCGTGTCGACGCGCGCCGCGCAACCTCGCGAGAACGGCAGTGACGCTCCCCGGTGGGGGAACGCTGCGGAGCTCGAGGTGGGGCGGGGCGAGGACATCGGAGGGCGGGTCGCGGTCAGAACATCAGGGTGTTGCGACTGGATGTGATGCCCGTATCCGCGGGCTCGGCGGGCAGCGTGGGCTCGCTGTCGACGTGCACGTCCAGCCACACGACGACTCTGTCGCCGCCGACTCCGGAGGCGTGCTCCAGCCAGATGCCCGCATCGCGTCCGCACACGTCGAGCGCGACGCCTCGGATCACGAGCGGCGTCGACAGCGAGACCGACGCGCCGTAGCGCGACCACTCGCGCCGGATGTGACCCACGAGCATGCCGGCGAGCCCGCCGAGGGCATCCTCGGGGCCGCGCTTGGTCCGGGGCGCGCCCATGTGGCGGCGCACGCGCTCGAGACCACCGATGCTCGCGGCGACGCCCAGCGACCCTCGAACGTGCGCATTGGTGAACCCGATCACGGCGGCGATGCGCAGTTCGTCGGGCCTGACGTGAGATGGCTCGTCAACTGGGGCTGGCAGCAGCTCTTCGCAAGCACGGGTGAGCGCCTGGCGCGCGAGCAGTTCGAATTTCATCGGCGGCGAGTCGGGGGGAAGTGCCGTTCGCAAGGCTGCGGCGTCGGGAGGTTGGCCAGCGCAAGCCTTGGCTCGGGAATGAGTGTTCCTCGCTGCAACGCAGCGTTGGGCGGTGTTCGGCGTCGAAACACGCGCGACTTGAACGCACCGCTCGACATTCGCCCGCCCGTCCGCGAGCCGCGGCGCTCCGGCCGACTCGGCGCGCGCGCTGAAATCCTCGATCGCACCGTCGTTCGGGCTCGAATCCCGGTCAGGGCGCTTCAGAACGGCCCCCACGGGGGCGCCGCGAACTCGACCGTCGCAGCCTGGAAACGCCCGCGTAGCCGCTACGTGAGCGCGTCCGTCCTACGCCCCGAGGCCCGGAATCCGCGCTTCCGGGCAGCTCCCGGCGTCGCGATCTCCCCGCGCGGACTACTCTGGACTGGAGGTCGTGGGGGGCCGATCGCCGATCGAGAGGACTGCGCCCCGCTACACTCTCACGCCAACGTCAGATTGCTGGTTCGACGCCAGCCCGCCAAGCACCATGGTCGCCACCACCACCAAGCGCATGAAGGTCCTCTTCCTCGAGGAGTACCTCCCCCAGGAGATGCTCGGGATCATGTGGCTTTCCCGGGCGATCAAGGACGCCGGTCACGAGTGCCGGGCGCTGTTCCTGCCGGACAAGGACTGGATCGCCAAGCTCAAGGAGTACAACCCCGACGTCGTCTGCTACT
>CALKYE010000221.1 GCA_938003765.1 uncultured Planctomycetia bacterium | reverse complement strand
CCTCGAGCGCGCCGCGGACCCTGCGCGAGCGCGATTTCTCCTCCGGTCCGCTGCGATTGCGGCCGTGATTTCTGAACGGTCGCGCAGCGCTGGCGGCGCGTCGCCGCTTAGACTCGCGCGTCGGCCGATGACCGACGACCCGCAATCGACCCGCAGGTTCGAGCGTTCGCCGCCGCGTTCGCAGCTGGTCTTCGAGCGGGTCGCGATCCCGGTCGTTGCCGGCGTGTTCCATGGCCTGCTCGCTCGTGCTGCGTTCGGCGCGAGTTCTGTGGACCGTGTGCTGGAAGTGATGACGGCGAGCTTCATCTTCGTCGTCCCGTTCGGGATCGGCGTGCTCACCGTCTCGCTCGCGGCCCGCCGAGGAGCGTTGGATGCTTCGAAAGTCCTTCTGGCGCCGATGGGGGCCGCGCTCACGGCGCTGATCGCCTCGCTGGCCCTCGCGTGGGAAGGAGTGATCTGCGTCGTGCTGTGGTTGCCCTTGTACATCGTGCTCGCGATGGCCGGCGGCTTGGTGGCGGCAGCGATCGTGAAGCTGCGCAACGGCGGCCCGCTGATCGGCGGCATCGTGCTGGCGCCGTACCTGCTCGCGCCGCTCGAGACGCGCCTGCCGCTGCCCGAGTCGATCCGCACGGTCGAGAACGAGATCGTGATCCGTGCGCCGCTCGAAACAGTCTGGGCCAACGTCGCGCGCGTACCGGCCTTCCGCGAGGACGAGCACCATTTCGGCTGGAGCCACGTGATCGGTTTCCCGCGGCCCGTCGAAGCGACGCTGAGTCACGAAGGCGTCGGCGGCGTGCGCCATGCGACCTTCGAACGCGGCGTGCTGTTCATCGAGACGATCACGCGCTGGGACGAGAACGAGCGCCTGACGTTCTCGATCCACGCCGATGCAACCACCATCCCGCCGACGACGCTCGACCAGCACGTCACCGTCGGCGGCCCGTTCTTCGACGTCCTCGAAGGCGAGTACGAGCTCACGCCTCGCGCGGACGGCTCGGTGCTGCTCCAACTCCGTTCGCGCCACCGCGTCTCGACGCGCTTCAACTTCTACGCGACGCTCTGGACCGACTGGATCATGTCCGACGTCCAGGCCTACATCCTCGAGATCGTGCGCCGCCGCTGCGAAGCCGGCTGCTGAGCGGGCCGCGCGTGGATTCGACGGCGTTTGCCCGGCGCCAGGCGCCGCCGGACCGCGCCGGCGGCCTGCAATAGGACGCGCGGCCGACGATCCGCAGGGCGAGCGCTTCGGACTCTGAAGTTGGCCGGGGGTTCGAGTCGATCACCGCTCGTGGAGAGTTCGAATTGGCCTTCGGAAGTTCCCTCGTGGTTCGTCGCGCGCTGGGCGTTCTCTTCGTTCTGGCGATCGTAGTCAGCCTGCCCGCGATCGTCTTGGTCTCGGAAACGACGGATCGAATCGAGCGCGATGACTCGAGCACGGCCGACGCCTACGCGAAGCTCCACTCTCGCGTCGATCGGGATCGAACGACGCGGGCGCATGACGCTTCAGCGTCCGAAGTCCTCACAGGGAAGCGCACGTCGCCTCGGTTCGCGCCGCTCCGAGGAGTGCAGTGGACCGTCTCCTCACGTTCCTCTTGGGACGGGTTCGACTGGCTTCGCGCCAGGGCGCTGGACCACGAGCTGCACGCGTCCTTGCGCGAGGAGCTCGAGCGCACGAGTTGGACGATCTCCGAACAAGTGGGGCGCCGTTACCGCGTGCGGCTCATCGCTCCCGATTCATGGGGAGGTCGCCGAGTTCGCGTCGAGTTCAAACACCGACCTTCGGACGCTGCGACTCGCTCGCCATCGACGGACGCTTCGATGGGATTCGAGGAGTTCGTGACGCTCGAGGCGGCGCCGACGGCCGGCGGTTGCGCGCGCGCGCTGCTCGGAATGTGCACGATGGAGGCCGGAGACTGGTCGGCGCGAGTCGACGGGCTGGATTGCCGGCTGTCCTGGTCACGCGCCGAGCTCGGCGAGTCCCTGCCGGATGCGCCGCGCTTCCATCTGAAGCTGGACGTGATCGTGCCTTCGCTTCCGGCGCCGCCGCAGATCAACAGCGTCGGCAGCATCAGCGGCTGCGTCGATTCGCTCCGTGAGACTTCCGTCTTCGAGCAGCGGGGAGACTCTTGGTACGGACTCGACGGGAGTCGAATTCCGAGTCTCGAGATCGAGGCCCTGCGGCGGCGGTTACTCGACTCGCGTCCCGCGCAGATCGAGGCGGGCGACGCGGCGTCGGCTCAACTGGCTGATCTCGGGCTGACGGCGAGAGCGGCTTCCTCCCATCGTGAGATGTTGCGCGAGTACGCCTTACGCGGGTTCTGGCGCGCCGCGGACGAAGCGCTCGATCCAACTGCGATCGAACAGTGTCTGTCGCCGGTCGCGCAGTTGTGGGCGCTCCACAGACGTAGCGCCGACGAGTCCACCGAGCACTTCAAAGTGATCGCGGACTTCGGCGGGGAACCTCGTCTCTGGGTCGCGATGCAAAGCCGCTTCTTGGGCGGATTGCCGCTCCACGTGGTGCACGGATCGCAAGAGTGGCTGAGCTTCGACCCGGAACTCGCTCGCGAGCTCTACCCGGTGCTTCCCACGCGTTTCTCCGAGCAACTCGTCGCCGGGTTGGACCGGCTTCCCGAAGTGCTCTGGACGGGATCCAACTGGAGTGAGGTGCGCACCCAGGCGCTGAACGTTCTCGGCTTCGAGCGACTCAAGCTGACGCCAGGTTTCGCCGAGGCGGAGCTGCGCTTCGACTTGCGGGCGCTGAGCACCGACCCGGCGATGGGAGTGGGGCTCCCTCTCTCCGCCCACTTGGCGCCTCGCAGCCCCGGCGTGTTCAGGGCTGTGTTGTGGCAAGGCGGCAGCGAGAGTGATGCGAACGAGAACTGGCGAACGCTGATCGAGCACTTCGACGCCGCGAGCGAAGCCGTGCAGCTCAACCGATGGCTGGTCGCGACGTTGAAGGTCACGCCGAGTCCGCAACCCATTCTGTTGATCGACTCGAACATTCCGCGATCGTCCGCCGGCGAGTCCGATCGTGCGCTCGTGCGGAGCGCCTGGGACGAGGCCGGGCTGGACGGCGAACCCGAGTTCCGCGTCTTGATCGCGTGCAGCGCCTACGCGCGGGGACCCTTGGCGGTCGCGCCGCCGGGAGTCGAGGTGCACCTTTCATCGAAGTCCGACGCGCTGCTCATCACGTCGAGCCACTGCGTTCCGGAGCTGAGCGCCCCGAAGCGACGCAGGCCCTGGACGCTCGCATGCGACGGCATCTACGCGGTCGTGTGCGGCGAAGGCCCCCCGACACTGCATCACCTCGGTTCACCGCACAGGTGAGCTCGCCGCCGCAGACTCTCGCCGCCGCTAGATGTGAATCGCCCGCCCGTCGACGGCGAGCGCGGCCTCTTTGACGACTTCGGCGAGCGTCGGGTGCGCGTGGCAGGTGCGCGCGAGGTCTTCGGAGCTGGCGCCGAACTCGATCGCTGCGGCGGCTTCGGCGATCAGATCACCGGCGCGCGGGCCGACGATGTGCACGCCGAGGATGCGGTCGGTGTCCTTGTGCGCGAGGATCTTCACGCGGCC
>CALKYE010000220.1 GCA_938003765.1 uncultured Planctomycetia bacterium | reverse complement strand
TGAACGACGCAGCGGAGCAACTCGCAGCAGCCGGTGACTCGCCGGCCGGGCGCGCGGGCCAGCTCGACCCGCAGCTCGACGCTTGCGAGCGCTTGGCGCGCGCGTTCGAAGCACTGCACGCGAGCGGGCGCTTCAGCGGAAGCGACGCGCGCGCGGAAACCTGGCGCCAGCGCGCGCAGGATCGACGCTCCGCCCTGGGGTCGCGCGACTGAACTCGCGCGGCAGGGTTAGCATGGTCGGATGCCGGGCTGCGCTCGGCGCGAGAAAGGATCCAACCCATGTTCCACTTCAAATCGTGGGGCGCGCTGGCGCTGATCGTCGCGGGACTCGCCGCGCCGCTCCAGGCCCAGGCCCCGGGCAGCAAGCTCCCGCCGGTGGTGCTCGAGGAGCTCACGCAAACCGGCGCGAAGAGCTTCGACGACTTCCTCGGACGCGCCGTTCTGTTCGAGTTCTTCGCCCACTGGTGAGTCCCTTGCGGCGGACAGGTCAAGCACCTCAACGAACTTCAGGAGAAGTGGGGTGACAAGGGCCTGTCGATCATCGGCGTGACCGGTGAAGGCAAGGGTGAGACCGACAAGTGGGTCGCGGACAAGGGCGCGAAGTACGCCTACGGCTACGACAAGGCTGGGAAGCTCTCGAACTACTTCGGCGTGAAGGGCATCCCCCACGTCGTGATCGTCGATGCGAGCGGCACGGTGGTCTACAACGGCGGCGCGGGCGCCTACAGCGACGCGATCCTCGCCAAGGCCACCGCGGGCGCGCTGCCCAAGCCGCTGTGGGAGTGGTCGGCCGCGTCCAAGAACACCAAGGCTGCGCTGATGAAGCGGCAGTACAAGCAGGCGCTCGACGAGGCGGCCAAGCTGGGCGAGGCGGACGACGGCGCGGTGATCCGCGCGGCGATCGAAGGCATGGTGAAGTCGAAGGTCGAGCTCGCGCGCCTGGCGTACGAGCAGGGCGACTTCCTCGGCGCCGAACGCAGTGCGGCGGCGCTGACCAAGGAACTCGCGGGCCTGCCGCAAGTCGCCGAGGTCGAGAAGATCGCAGCCGACGTGAAGGCCAACCCGGCCGCGGAGGACGTGATCAAGCTCCAGAAGCAGATCGCCAAGATCCGCGAGAAGGCGCCGACCAAGCGCAAGGACATCGAGGGCGCGCTCGACGATCTCAAGAAGATCAGGGCGGCGCCGAACGCGGGCTACGCGGCCACCGAGGCCGAGCAACTGATCGAGCAGTTGCGCGCCGCGCTCACCAAGAACCGCTGATCCGCCTTCGCGGCGATCGCCACTCACAGCAGCGCCCGTGCGCTCGGTTTCGACCGACGCCGGGCGCTGCTCTCGTCTTTATCGCTTCGACGCGGGGGCGTGGCAGCATGCTCCCATGTCGACGATCGCGGTCGAGAGAGCGCGCACGCTCGCCTCGGTGACGGCGCTGCTGGTCGCGTTCGGCGACGCGGCGCTCGCGCAGACCAGCACCTGGACCGTCGCGCTCGACGCGCCTGATTTCGCGCCCCGCGCCGTCGCTGCGGACCGACTGGATGGCGCGCTCGTCGTCGGAGCGCTCTCGCCCTCCGCGGCGCCCACGGCTGGAGGCGACGACGTGATCCTGCGCCGCACCGCGCCGACCGGCGGATCGGCGTGGACGGTTCGACTGGGCTCCGACGCCCACGACACGCCGCACGCCGCGTGGCGCGACGAGAGCGCGAACTTCCTCGTGGCCGGCTCGACGCGCGGAGTCCTCGGCGCCGCGGCGTTCGGCGACGTCGACGCCTGGATCGCGCGCTTGGACGCGCAGGGCGGAGTCACGTGGATCCGACAGCTCGGCACGGCGCAGTACGACGAAGCGCGCGCGGGCTGCGCGAGCGGCGCCCACCACTTCGTGGCCGGCGTCACCAACGGAGACTTCGCAGCTCCCAACGCGGGCTCGAACGACGTGTGGATCGCGAAGCTCGACGCCGCGGGCTCAGTGCTGTGGCGCCGGCAGTTCGGTTCGTCGGAACTCGACCTGGTGAGCGCGCTGGTCGACGACGGCGCCGGTGGAGTGTTCCTCGTCGGCGCGACGAACGACGGTGACCTGGCCGGACTGATCGGCGGGTGGGACGCGTGGATCGCGCGCGTCGACGGCGCCGGCGTGACGCTGTGGATCCAGCAGTTCGGCACGTTTTCGACCGACAGCCCCGCAGGCGCGACGAGCGATGGCGTCGGCGGACTGTTCGTCGCGGGGACCACCGAGGGCGACTTCACCGGCACGGCGAGCTACTTCGGCGGCGCCGACGCGTGGATCGCGCGCTTCGACGCGCAGGGCCAACGCTTGTGGTCGAAGCAACTGGGCGCGTTCGAGGAGGACACGGTCGCCGCGTGCTGCCGCGACGGTGAAGGCGGCGCGTTCGTGATCGGCAGCACCGACGGCGTCGTGTTCGGATCGAGCGCGGGACTGCGCGACACGTGGTCGGCGCGCTTCGACGCCGCTGGAGCGCAGGTGTGGGTTCGACAGGGCGACTCCGGCGCGGAGGAAACCGCGCAGTGCGGCGCGTGGGACGGCGGGCGCGGCTTCTACGTCGCAGGAGCGGAGAGTTTCGCGGGAGCGACGAGCCACTGGCTGCGACGCGAGTACGCCGCCACGCTCCAGACCTACTGCACGAGCTCGACGACGACCAGCGGGTGCGCGCCGAGCATGGGCGCCAGCGGATCGCCGAGCGCGAGCGCGACCAGCGGCTTCATCCTGCGCGCCACGCAAGTCGAGCCGCAGCGCCTCGGCGTGTTGTTCTACGGACTCGACAACGGGGGCTTCGCGCCGCTTCCGTGGGCCGTCGGAAGCACGAGCTGGTTCTGCGTGCGTCCGCCGGTTCAGCGAGGCCCGGTGAGCAACTCCGGCGGCGTGATCGGGCAGTGCGTTGGCGTGCTGAGCCTCGACTGGAGCGCGTTCGTGAGCTCCGGGTCGGGCGCACTGGGCGCGCCCTTCGTCGGCGGCGAGACGATCAACGCGCAGGCGTGGTTCCGCGATCCGACGGCGCCGCGCGGGACGAACCTGTCCGACGCGCTGCGCTTCAGCGTGCTGCCGTGACGCCCGCGTCGTCGCGCGCCGCGCTCACCAGCTCAGCGACTTGAACCACGCGAGGCACTCGGGGTTGGCGAGCGCTTCGACGTTGCGCGGCTCGCGTCCGTGCAACACCTCGCGCACCGCGAGCTCGCTCAACTTGCCGCTGCGCGTGCGAGGCAGATCGGGAGCGGCGAAGACGAAGCGCGGCACGTGGCGCGGGCTCATCCGGGTGCGCAGCTCGGCGTTGATGCGCTGGCGCAGCGCGTCGTCGAGCTCGAGCCCCTGGCGCAGCCGCACGAACAGCACCAGTCCGTCGCGGCCCGCGAGCGTGCTCTCGACCGCCAGCGACTCGAGCACGCCCTCGACGTGTTCGACGCTGGAGTAGATCTCCGCCGTGCCGATCCGCACGCCGTGCACGTTGAGCGTCGCGTCCGAGCGCCCGCGGATCACGAAGCCGCCGTGGGGCGTGCGCTCGACCCAGTCGCCGTGATGCCACAGGCCGGGAAAGCGCTCGAAGTACGCGCGGCGGTACGCGGCGTCGTTCGTGTCGCCCCAGAAGCCCAGCGGCATCGACGGGAACGGCGGACGGCACACGAGCTCGCCCGCGCCGCGCTCGAGCGAGCGCCCTTTGTCGTCGACCACGTCGACGTCCATGCCCAGCCCCGGCGCCTGCAGCTCCCCGCGCCACACCGGCCCGGTCGGATCGCCGCACAGAAAGCACGAGAGGATGTCGGTCCCGCCGCTGATCGACGCGAGGTGCACGTCGCCGAAGGCCTCGTACACGTGGTCGAAGCTCTCGGGCGCGAGGACCGAACCGGTCGAGAGCACCGTGCGCAACTCGCGCCACTGCGGCGGACGTCCGACGCGTTGCTCGCGCAGCGCGTCGAGGTACTTGGCCGACACGCCGAACAGCTCGACGTGCTCACGCGCGCCGAGCTCGATCAGCACCTCGCGCGGCGCGAGCGGGTGGCCGTCGTAGAGCAGCAGCGTCGCTTCGCTGGCCAGCGCCGAGACCAGCCAGTTCCACATCATCCAGCCGCAGGTGGTGTAGAAGAACGCGCGCTCGCCGCGGCGCAGATCGCAGTGCAGCCGGTGCTCCTTGAGGTGCTGCAACAGCACGCCGCCGACGCTGTGCACGATGCACTTGGGCCGGCCGGTGGTGCCCGAGGAGAACATCACGAACAGCGGATGCTCGAAGGGCGTGCGTTCGAACTCGAGCGGCGCGTCGGAGGCGTCGGCGAGCGCGTCGAAGGACCAGCTCGCGCCGCGCGGGAGCGGAGACGTCGGGTCGAGCCAGGGCGTCACGAACGCGGCGCGCACGCTCGGCAGTCCCAGCAGCACTTCGTGGAGCTTGGCGCGCAGGTCGAAGCTCTTGCCGCCGTAGCGGTAGCCGTCGACCGCCACCAGCGCGACGGGCTCGATCGGCTGGAAGCGGTCGAGCACGCCGCGCGCGCCGAAGTCGGGCGAGCACGAGGACCACACCGCGCCCAGACTCGCGCTCGCGAGCATCGCTGCGAGCGCTTCGACGCCGTTGCCGACGATGCCGGCGACGCACTCGCCCTTGCGGACCCCGGCCGCGACGAGCGCGCAGCGCCAGCGCCGCACGAGCTCGCGCAACTCCCCCAGCGTCAGCTCGACGCGCAAAGCGCCTTCACGGTGGGCGATGAGCGCCTTCCGCGAGGGATCGCCGCGCAGCAGGTTCTCCGCGAAGTTGAGGCGTGCGTCGGGGAACCAACGCGCCTGCTGCAGGCGTTCGGGCGCCGCAGTGAGCACGCGCTCGCCGCGCTCGCCGATCACTCCGCAGAAGTCCCACACGAGGCCCCAGAACTCCGCGCGATGCTCGATCGACCAGCGGTGCAGCGCGGCGTAGTCCGCGAGTTCGACCCCGTGTTCGCGCTGCGCTCGCAGGCGGAAGGCCGTGAGCTGCGCCGCCTCCACTTGCGACGGCGTCGGGCGCCACAGCGGAGTCGAGGTGTCCGTCGCGCTCATGCGTGCTTCACCGCCACTTCGTCGATCACGGCCGCCCCCACCGTATCGCCCCACACGTTGAGCGAGGTGCGGAAGCGATCCAGCACCCAGTCGACCGCCAGCAGGAGCCCGACGCCCTCGGCCGGAAGCCCGACGGCCTGGAGCACGAGCACCATCGTCACCAGTCCGGCCTCGGGGATCGCCGCGGCGCCGACGGCCGCCAACGTCGCGGTCAGCGCGACGACGCCGAGTCCGATGAGGTCGAGCTCGACGCCCAGCGTCTGCGCGATGAACACGGCGGCGACTGCTTCGTACAGCGCCGTGCCGTCCATGTTGACCGTCGCGCCGATCGGGAGGACGAAGTCGGCGGACTTGCGCGAGACCGAGTTGCGCTCCACGACGCAGCGCAGCGTAACGCCGAGCGTCGCCGCGGAGGACGCCGTCCCGAAGGCCGTCGCGAGCGCTTCGAACACGTTGAGGAAGTAGCGCAGCGGGCTGCGCCGCGTGAAGATCCAGAGCAGCGCCGGCAGCACGACGAAGCCGTGCACCGCGAGGCCCGCGAGGACCGTCAGCGAGTAGCCCACGAGACGTTGGAGCTCCGCGAACACCGCCTCGCCGCCGCCCGCGCGCCCGAGTCGATCGGCCACGAGCGCGCCGACGCCGATCGGCGCGAGCGCCACGACCCAGTGGACAACGATGAACAGCGCGCGGTTGATCGCGCCCAGCGCTTCCATGAGCGGCGAGTCCGGCGCGCACACGCGGCTCAACGCGAGCCCGAACACCAGGCTCGCGACGATCAGTCCGAGCACGTTTCCGCGCGCGGCTGCGTCGATCAGGTTGGGCGGGAACATGCCCGTCACGACGTCGGCGATCGCCTGGAAGGCCGAGACGCGCTCGATCGGCGCGGCGCTGCTCACAACTTCGACCGCGCTGGCGGCGCCCGGGTGGATCCAGGTCACGAGCGTGAGCCCGATCAGGACCGCGCACAGCGTCGTGAGGCCGAAGTACAGCGTGGTGAGTCCCGCCATGCGCCCGACCGCGCGGCCGGCGCCGAGCTGCTGAACGCCGAGCACCATGCTCAGGACGACCAGCGGAACCATCAGCGCCTTGAGAGCGGCGAGGAACACCGCGCCGCTCGTGCGCACGGCCAGCACGAAGGGTTCGAACTCGGGCTCGTTCCAACGCTCGCCCCAGGCCCAGCCAATCCACACGCCGCCCAGGCCGCCGAGCGCCATGAAGAGCGGCAAGCGCCATGCGTCGCCGCGGCCGGGCGGCGCGACGCTCATGCGCGCAACTCCTCGGCGCGCGGCGCAGGCGCGTCCGTGAGTTCACCGCGCAGCCAGGAGCAGATGCGGTCCACGCCCTGCAGCACCGAATGGCAATGGATGGCGAGGAAGTGTTCGTCGACGGGAGTGTCGAGCGGCCGGGCTTCGAGGCTCGCGAGAGCCTTGGCGCCGTCGAAGTCGACGTACGCGATGCGCAGCGTGAGTTCGTCGCGCGGCCGGCCGAAGTCGGAGCCCGGCAGGAGCGCGACGCCGGCTTCGTCAAGCAGGCGCCGCGCGAGCTCAGCGCTCGTGGTCACTCCGCGCGCGCGCAGCGAATCGGCGTGCGCGCTGAAGTCCGGGAACAGGTAGAAGCCGCCCTCGGGCTCGAGCACGTCGACGCCGACGTCCATCAGGCGCTTGCGGCACGCCGCGCCGAGCGCCGCGAGGATCTTGCGCGCAAACGCGAGGTAGCGCTCGATGCGCATCCCGCCGCGGAAGGCGTGCACGGCGGCGTACTGGATCGGCGCGCTGGTGGTCGTGTAGGTCTCGCTCGCGACCGTCGCCATGGCGTCGAGCAACCAGCGCAGCGACTTGGGGAACGTGAAGGTGCCCAGGCGCCATCCGCCGGCGCCGCACCACTTCGAGAGCCCGCTCGAGAGGATCGTGCCCTCGGGGTAGTAGCGCGCGATCGAGACGTGCTCGCCCGCGTGGTGCAACTCGCCGTAGATCTCGTCGGACAGCACGAGACAGCCGTACTTGCGCGCGACTTCGGCGAGGCCTTGCAGCTCGCCAGACGACAGCGTTCCGCCCGTGGGGTTGCTCGGATAGTTGAGCACCAGCACGCGCGGCCGGTTCGCGTCGCTCGCGCACAGCGCCTCGAACTTCTCGGGCGTCAGCCGCCAGCGGTCGCGTCGGTCGCAGGACACGAAGGCCACGCGGCGCCCGACGATCTGCGCTTGCGGCGCGTAGGAGACCCAGGCCGGCGTGGGGATCACGAGTTCGCCGTAGAACACGATCTGCAGGACGAACATCAGCTCCTTGGAGCCGGGGCCGACGAGCACGTCTTCGCCCGCGACCGGGACTCCGTTGCGCCGCTGGTGGTAGTCGGCGATCGCTTCGCGCAGCTCCGCGAGTCCGCGCACCGCGAGGTACGCCTTCTGCGCCGCGTTGGCGCGCAGAGCATCGACGACCGTTCCGGGCACGGGGAACGGCGACTGCCCCAGACCGAGCTTCGAGATCGTGCGGCCCTGGCGGATCAGCTCCGCCGAGAGCTCGTTGATCGCGACGGTGGCGGACATCTCCAGTCCGCGGACGTTCATGTTGAGGTTCACTTGGGGACCCATGCGCCCCAGGGTCCGCCGCTGCCGCGCCGCGCGCAACCCTTTTGAGCTGCAACTGCGTGCGTGCGCCGCTCGCGATCGCGCTCGAGCAGCGCAGCGTCGCGCAACCCGCGAGCGCGCGGGGTCATTTCGCGAACTGCCGCGAGGCGCGGGCGAAGGCCGCTGGAATCGGCGCGCCGGAAAGTAGCTTCGCGGCCATGAACGACCTCGCGCGCGCCATCTCGAACCGCGTCACGCGTCTGCGCAACGGCGCGGATCCCGCGCTGCTCGCCCGCATGCGCTCGGGTTGGGCGATCTTCGCCAAGCAGCAACCGAGCGCCATCACCGGCGGCTGCATGCTCCTGCCCGACCCGGTCGCGCCCTCGTTGAACGCGTTGGGCGAGGCGGAGCGGGGCGCGTTCCTCTCCGACCTGGTCGCGCTCGGCGACGCAGTGCTCGCGGCGACCGGCGCGGAGCACGTCAACTACCTAGTGCTGTGCAACGTCGTGCCCGAACTCCACGGTCACTGCGTGCCGCGCTTCGCGGCGGAAGAGCGGCGCCTGCGCGCCCTCGACCCGTTCGCGGCGTACGACTTCGCGAGCGCGCCGCTGGCGGACGTGGGCGGCGCACACCGCGAGCTGTTCGAGCGTCTGCGGAGCGCGCTGGAGTCGGTGCAGGCCACGCGCTTACGCTGACGGCGCATGTCGAGCGTGGAAGAACTGCGTCTGAGCGTCGTGGTGCCGTTCCACGACAACCCCGGGCAACTGGAGCTGAGCCTCGCGGCGCTCAAGGCTTCGAGCATCGAGTTCGAGTTGATCTGCGTCGACGACGCCAGTCGCGACGCGCGAGCGATCGAAGCCGCGCAGCGCGCGACGCCGCAGTGCCTGCGCCTGGAGCGCAACAGCGGTCCCGCAGTGGCTCGCAACGCGGGCGCGCGGATCGCCAGCGGCGACGTGCTGGTGTTCGTCGACTCGGACTGCGTCGTCACGCCCCGCACGCTCGAGCAGATGCGTGCGGCGTTGAGCGCCGAGCCCACGGCCGCGGCGCTGTTCGGCTCCTACGACGACTCGCCTGCCAGCCCGGGTCTGGTGACGGAGTACAGAAACCTCCTTCACCACTGGACGCACCACAACGGTCCGCGCGAGGCGAGCACGTTCTGGGCCGGGTGCGGCGCGATCCGCAAGAGCGCATTCGACGCCGTCGGCGGTTTCGACGAGCGCTATCGACGGCCGTCGATCGAAGACATCGAGCTGGGCATGCGCCTGCGCGCGGCCGGCCATCGGATCCTGTTGCTGCCGCAGATCCAGTGCAAACACCTCAAGCGCTGGCGCCTGCTCGACATGATCGCCGTCGACGTCACCAAGCGCGCGATCCCCTGGACGCGCCTGCTGATCGAGCGACCGGGCGTGGGCGGCGACTTGAACCTCGAGTGGAAGCAGAAGCTGTGCGTCGTGCTCGTGTTCGCGGCGCTGGCCTGGCTCCCCGCGTCGCTGACGCTGGCGTGGATGGCGCTGCTCAATCCCTGGTGGGGCGTCGCATCGCTCGCGCTGTTGGCGCCGGTGCTGTGGATCAACCGCGGGCTCTACGGGCTGTTCGCTCGCCGTCGAGGTCTGAGGTTCATGCTCGGCGCGATCCCGCTGCACCTGCTGTACTTCGTGTACGGCGGACTCGCGTTCGCATGGACGAAGGCGACGCACCGGCCTGGGAAGGCGAGCGCCTGATGCGTTCGGCAGATCGACGAGGCGTCGTCGCCGCGCTGGCGCTCGTGCTCGCCAGCGCGAGCTGCGACCGCGTCGAGCCGACGCCCGCCGAACCCGCGAGTGCGCCGCACCCGGACGATCCGCCCACGGCGCGCAGGGACATCAAGGACGCCTTCGAAGCGGCGCGAGCCGCGCACAAGCACCCCTCCGACGGCGGCGGCCGCGCGTGGCTCGAGCTGGGCGAGGGCGACGACGGCTCGGTGGTCGCGGGGCGCACTCGGAGCTGGACCATCGTGTACGAAGCGGGCGAGCTCGGCGTCGCGCTCGGCGGCGAGGTGTTCCTGCAAGTCTCGCCCTTCTTCGAATGGTCGAGTCCGCAGTCGAGCGATCCGCAGGCGCCGGGCTACACGCGCGTGAGCACGACCGCGGCGGGCGTGCGGCTCGACGCGCGCAGCATCGACCAGCAGTTGCTCGGCGTGCGCATCGAAGGTCGCGCGCTGGCCGCCGGCGAGCAGTTGCGCATCGAGTACGGCGCGGGCGCGGCAGGCGCGAAGGCCGATCCGTACGCCGAACGCGACTCGCGCTTCTTCATCGCGGTCGACGG
Source organism: uncultured Planctomycetia bacterium (assembly GCA_938003765.1). Lineage (GTDB taxonomy): Bacteria > Planctomycetota > UBA1135 > UBA1135 > WYBT01. Next base: position 9,622 of record CALKYE010000220.1, on the reverse strand, counting down.
GAACGGCGACGGCGTGCGCCGACTGATCGCGCAGTCGCCGGGCGTCGACGTGAAGCCCGGGCCGCCGGCGATGCTCGTCGCGACGCTGACCTCGACCGCGCGCGTGGGCGAGCGCGTGCGACTGTGCGTCGCGCTGCTCGACGGCCGCGCCAATCGAATCGAAGGCGCCGACGCTGCGCTCGAGCTGCTCGACCTCGATGCGGGGCTCGACCTGCCGCGCGAGCTCGAACTCGGCGCGGACCTGCGCGGCGCGGTCACGCTCGAAGGCCGCGCGCTCGCCGAGGGCGTGTTCCGTCCGCGCGTGCGCGCGCGCGTCGACGGCCGCGTGCTCGAGGCCGACGCCAATCCGCTGCTGGTCTCGAGCGGACCGCGCATCCTGTGGGGCGACCTCCACGGGCACACGGCGGTCTCCGACGGCACGGGCTCTCCGCAGGACTACTTCGAGTACGCGCGCGAAGTCGCAGCGCTCGACGTGGCGGCGCTCACCGACCACGACCACTGGGGGCTCGAGTTCCTCGACGAGCACCCGGCGCTGTGGGAGCAGAACGTGGCCGCGGCGCGCGCCGCGCAGCGCCCGGGGAGTTTCCTCGCGCTGCCGGGCTACGAGTACACCGACTGGATCGGCGGCCACCGCCACGTCGTGTTCTTCGGCGAGCCCACGCCGCTCTACTCGGCCTTCGACGAGCGCTACGACACGCCGCTCGAGCTGCACGCGGCGCTGCGCTCGAGCGAGGCGCTCGTGATCCCCCATCACCCCGGCGGCGGTCCGATCGCGCTCGACTGGAGCGCGCCGATCGACGCTGAGCTCGAGCCCGTGGTCGAGATCTGCTCGGCGCACGGCTCGAGCGAAGCGCTCGACGCTCCGCGCGTGATCCACTCACCGCGTCCGGGCTCGTTCGTGCGCGACGCGCTCGAGAGCGGACGGCGCTTCGGCCTGGTCGGCAGCGGCGACGGGCACGACGGACACCCGGGACTGGCGTGGAAGGGCCCGCACTATCCGACGGGCGGACTCGCGGCGATCCTGGCCGAGGACCTCGACGGCGCCAGCGTGCGGCGTTCGCTGATGGCGCGCCGCTGCTACGGGACGAGCGGACCGCGCATCCTGTTGCGCTTCGCGTTGGGCAGCGCGCGCATGGGCGGCGTTCTGCCCGCTGCGGAGGCTGCGAACGCCAATCTGTTCGTCCAGGTCGTCGCCACGGCGCCGATCAAGAGCATCGACATCGTCTCGCGCGGCGAGCGCGTCGTGTCGCTGCCCGGCGACGGCCTGCTCGACTTCGCGGCCTCGGCCACGCTCGACGAACTGCGCGCAGGCGACTGGGTGTACCTGCGCGTGGTGCAGGTCGACGGCGGCATGGCCTGGACCAGCCCCGTGTTCGTGGAGTAGCGCCGCGCTACTCGGTCCGAGCGTTCACGCCGAGCGCGCCTGGCCCGGTCCGAGGTCCTGCGAGCACACGCGATTGCGCCCGGAGGCCTTGGCGTTGTACACGCGTCGATCGGCCAGCTTCAGCAGCTCGTCGACCGTCTGCGCGCCGCAGTCGAGCGAGGCCGCGCCCAGACTCACCGTCACCGCGCGCTCGAACCCGAAGCCGATCACGTTCTCTTCGACGGCGGCGCGGATGCGTTCGGCCGTCATGGCGCACTGCGCGAGCGACGCCTTGCTGCAGATGACGAGGAACTCCTCGCCGCCCAGGCGGCAGACCGTGTCGCCCTTGCGCGTCGTGTTGCGCAGAACGCTGGCGGTCTCGCGCAGCACGAGGTCGCCCATGTCGTGCCCGTAGCGGTCGTTCACCTGCTTGAAGTGATCGATGTCGATCATGATCACCGACAGCGGCGACCCGCCGGCCATCGCCGCGTTGAGCTCCTCTTCGAGCTTGCGCATGGCGTAGCGGCGGTTGGGCAGGCGCGTGAGGACGTCCGTCATGGCCGCGGCCTCGAGCTTGCGGTTGAGCACCGCCATCTCGGCCATCTGGCGGTCGCGCGAGATGCGCTCGTGCTCGACCTGCTCGCGCAGCTCGATCATGCGCTGTCCGGCGCGCACGCGCGCCAGCAGGATCTTGGGGTTGAACGGCTTGACGATGTACTCGTCGACGCCGGCGTCGAAGGCCTCGACCACGCGGTCTTCTTCTTCGCGACCGGTCAGGAGCAGCATGTACGTCGCGCGCGTCTCGCTCGAGCGCCGCAGCGAGCGCGCCAGCTCGAGCCCGTCCATCTCCGGCATGTTCCAGTCGGACACGACCATCTGCGGCGCGCTCTCGAGCGCCATGATCAGCGCCTGACGGCCGTTCATCGCGCGCGTCACCTGGTGGCCGTCGCGCGTGAGGTGGTGCTCGATCACGCGCAGCGAAACCGGATCGTCGTCGACGACCAGGATCCGCAGTCCCTTGCGCTCGGGCGCCTGGACGCGGACCTGCGCATCGGTCGGAACCTCGAGCGCGCGCTGCGCCTCAGCCGCCACCTCGGCGGGCTTGACTTCGCGATCGGTCGGGATCGCCAGCGCGCGGCCCCACTCGCGCCACTCCGACAGCGCCTCCGTGCGAACGCGCTCGAACTGATCGCGGGGCAGCTCGAGTTCGCCCAACAGGCTCTCGATGCGCTCCACGTCGGTCGGCGTAGGTTGCGCGGCGCGGAAGTACACCTCGGCCACGATCGAGGCCGCGCGCACGATGCGCGTCATGCGGGCGGCCTTCTCGTCGGGAGCTCCCGCGAGGGCGTCGCGCCGCTCGAAGGCCGAGACCGCGAAGCAGAACGACTCGGGCAGGCGCCAGTCGGCCAGCATCGCCGCAGCGAGTTCGCTGTGGTCGAGGTCGAACATGTCGCGCTCCAGGCGCAGCATGTCGGCGTCGGGCTGAGCGCGGCGTTGTTCGAGGAGTTGCGCGTAGCGATCGGGATGGATGCTCGCGAGCGCCAGCACGCCAATGCCGCTGAGCAGTCCGCAGGTGAACGCGTCAGCGGGCGCGGCGAGTCGGAGAGCTTCGGCGAAGCGCTGCGAGAGCACGGCGACGGCCAGCGAGCGCGCCCAGTAGCCCTCGTAGTCGAAGGCCGAGCATGCGCCGCCGCGGTTGCCGCTCACCAGCGTGAAGCCCAGCGCCACGTTGCGCACGGAACGCACGCCCAGACGCATCGCGGCCTGCCCGACGCTGGTCACCGAGTGCGAGCCCGCGAAGCCGGCGCTGTTGGCGATCTTGATGATGCGACCCGTGAGCGCCGGATCGGATTGGATCGCGCGCGTGACGTCGCCCATGGCGTAGTCCTCGCCGCGCGTCAGCTCGAGAATCGCCAACCCGACGCCGGTGGGCGACGGTAGCGAGCCGGTGAGCCTGAGTTCGTCCAACTGCTTGTCTTTCATCGCGGTTCGCGCGCTGCGCGCTCAACCCCGGGCTGCCGCCAGCGCGTCGCAGACCGCTTGAAACTCGCTCTCGGCCCTCGCGACGAGCGTCGGCGCCGATTGAAGGCGCTCCGCACGCGCCGCTTGTTCCAGCTCGAGGCACAGCTTGGAGAAGTTCAACGCGCCCACGTTGGCGCTCGAGGACTTGAGCGTGTGCGCCGAGCGCTCGAGCAGCCGCAGATCGCCAGCCGTGAGCGCCGTCCGCATGTTCGCGACGTGCGCGCGCGCATCGTCGAGGTACAGCTCGATCACCTCGACGAACAGCGACGGGTCGTCGTCGCCGCCGAGCGAGCGCAGAGCTTGCAAAGCGACGGGGTCGAGCACGGGGTCCTGTGATGCCTCGGCCATGGGCGTGGTGTCGTGGGTGCGGTGGGGCGCAGGTGGACGGGGCCAAATCGTCCGGCGACCCGCTCGTACTCCAGCGCTCGTCCGTTTTGCCGCTCGCGCCGGAAATTCGTTCCCACTCGGCCGTGGGCGGCGGGCTCACGACGGAAACAACGGCAGCGCGCGCGGATCCGGCGGCGGCGCGGGCGGGATCGGCGGCAGCTCGAGTTCGAAGCGCTCGCAGAAGTGCTTCACGAACAGCACCTCGTACAGGAGGCGCGAGGGAGGCATCGACGCGTGCTCGGCGACGTTGGTCATCACACTCGCGTCCAGCCCGCAGGGCCGGAACTGCGCGAAGGCGCTCAGATCCGACGCGAGGTTGAGCGCCAGTCCGTGCCACGCCACCCAGCGGCGCACTGCGACGCCGATCGAGCACACCTTCTTCTCGCCGATCCACACGCCGGTGAGGCCCTCGACGCGGCGCGCTTCGATCTCGACCTCGGCCAGCACGTCGATCACGACCTGCTCGAGATCGCGCAGGTAGCGGTGCAGGTCGCGGCGCGCGGGCGGCAGCGCGTAGATCGGGTAGATCACCAGTTGCCCAGGGCCGTGGTAGGTCGCTTCCCCGCCGCGCTCGACCTCGACGATCGGGATCGACACGCCCGCGACGTCCTCGGGCGCCGTTCCGCGGCCGAGCGTGATCACGGGCTCGTGCTCGCACAGCACGAGCGTGTCGCCGATCGCTCCCGCGATGCGTTGCTCGAGCAACTCGAGCTGCAACCGCCGCCCGGCCTCGTAGTCGATGCGCCCGATTCGTCGAACGTCGAGCACGCCTTCGGGCCAGCGCTGAGGCGTGAGAGGCGGTTCCATCGCGGTCGTCGGGGAGTGTAGCGTGGGCCCATGCAGCACCGTCGTCTCGGAAAGTCGGGCCTCAAGCTCAGCGCGCTCTCGTTCGGCTCTTGGGTCACGTTCAAGAACCAGGTGGATGACTCGGCCGCGGTCGAGCTGATGAAGCTCGCCTACGACTCGGGCGTGAACTTCTTCGACAACGCCGAGGCCTACGCCGCCGGCGACTCGGAGCGCATCATGGGCCGCGCGCTGAAGCGCTTGGGCTGGGGACGCGACACCTTCACCGTGTCGAGCAAGGTGTTCTGGGGCGGCAACCTGCCGACGCAGCGTGGCCTCTCGCGCAAGCACGTGCGCGACGCGTGCGACGCCGCGCTGGAGCGGCTGCAGGTCGACTACCTCGATCTGTACTTCTGCCACCGGCCCGACCTCGACACGCCCATCGAGGAAACCGTGCGCGCGATGCACGAGCTCGTGATGGCGGGCAAGGTCTTGTACTGGGGCACGTCGGAGTGGAGCGCGGATCAGATCGCGCAAGCGCACGGGATCGCGCGCTCCATGGGCCTGACGCCGCCGACGATGGAGCAGCCGCAGTACAACCTGTTCGTGCGCGAGAAGGTCGAGCGCGAGTTCGCGCAGCTCTACGACACGGTCGGCCTGGGCACGACGATCTGGTCGCCGCTCGCCTCGGGCATCCTGTCGGGCAAGTACGCCAAGGGCGTGCCCGCGGACTCGCGCATGGCGCTGCCGGAGTACAAGTGGCTGCGCGACGAGCTCGAGAGCGCGGACGGTCAGGCGCGCGTGCGCAAGGCGGTCGAGCTCGGACGACTCGCGAGCGAGTTGGGCGCGAGCACCGCGCAACTCGCCATCGCCTGGTGCCTGACCAACCCCAACGTGAGCACGGTGATCCTCGGCGCCACGAGCGCTGCGCAACTGCGCGAGAACCTGGGCGCGCTCGAGCTCGTACCCAAGCTGACGGGCCCGGTGCTCGAACGCATCGAGACGATCGTCGCGAACAAGCCTGCTCCGCCGCCGCGCTACTGACGCGCCGTATACTGCGCGCACCATGAGCGAAGCCATCGAGATCGTGCGCCGGACCATCGAGGCCATCAATCGCCGCGACGCTTCGGAGGTCGCCGCCACCCTCGCGCCGAACGTGGTCTTCGTCGACTCCCACGGCAAGCGCTTCGAGGGCCGCGAGGCGCTGATGATGGGCTGGCGCAACTACTTCGCGACGTTCCCCGACTACAAGATCGAGATCGACAAGGAGCAGCCGGCCGTCGGCGGAGCGCTGGTGCTCGGCCACGCGTCGGCGAGCTACCACGGCCGCGCGGATCGCGCCTGGCGCATCCCGATCGCCATCCGCGCCGAGACCGTGGACGATCTCGTCTCGCTGTGGCACGTGTTCGCCGACACGCACCTGCCCTACGAGTCGATGCGCTGAAGCGATCGCGGAGGTCGTCGCGGTCACAGAGCTGACGCACCTCGCGATTCCTGCGTGGCTGCACGGCGCCCAACCGGGCGCCGTCGCGTTGGTGAGCGGCTGATTCTGATCGCTGATCGCGGCTTGGAAGCTGGGGACGGCCTCACGCTTGGTGTCTCGCTTCGGAGTTCGTGGACGCTCAGGTTCGCGACGCGACGCCCGCGCTCGGAGTGCTCGCGTCCGCCGGCGCTGCGCTGATCGCGTCACGCGTGGATCTGCGGCTTCATCGGGCGTCGCCGACGGAACAGGCCTTCTGCTGCGTACGCATCCTCGACGGCGCTCGCGGCGACGGCGTTCGCCTCGCCGCGGTGGACGGGTCGGACGTCACGGACCACGTCCGTCTGGGTCGTCGTCCTGACGATCGCCGTGCTCGCAGCGCCGTTCGCGCGAGTCCTGGAGCGCGCAACGTCACTTAGGTCGGTCTCGATTCCGTTCGTGTGCAACGTGAGCCTCGCGGCCGTCGCCGAGGGAGTCCGCTTCCGCCGCGACGGCCAGACTCGCGTCGACGCCGCGTGCGGAACGAGTTGGCGCTCTCGAACTCGGACCGGGCTGGATCATCACAGCCGCGCTGTCCAACCCCCTCACGCCCTGAATCGACTCGATGACTTCACCCGGGGCGGCGGCCGCGCTCGTGTCGAGTGGCGGGCTGCGCGCGCGATCCGGAGGCGTGGCGAGCTCTGTCGTGCGGCACGCGCTCGTCAATGCGCTCGCTCTCGCGACGTGAGCGGCGCGGGCGCACTGGCGCGTCGCGAGCAGCGAGATTCGAGAATCCTGAACCCGTCGCGGCCTCGTGCGACCATGAAGGGCGCATGGACGCCGACGAGCGACTTTCCGCGCGCTTCGCGCACGAGGCGGACGGGCTGCGGCGCGTCGCGCGGGGCGTGCTGCTCGAGCCGGCGCTCGCCGACGACGCGGTTCAGGAGGCCTGGCTAGCAGCGCTGAAGCTCCGAGCGCCGGTCAGCGGCGCGTGGCTCGTCGAGTCCGTGCGCCGCATCGCGCTCGGACTGCGCCGGACGGAAGCGCGCGTCCACCGTCGCGAGCGCGCCGCCGCCCGCGGCGAGGCGCAGCCTGCGGCGGACGAGACGGCCGAGCGCATGGATGCGCTGCGCCAGGTCGTCGAGGCGCTCGACGAGCTTGCCGAGCCGTACCGCAGCGCGGTGCGACTGCGCTACCTCGACGACCTGCCTCTCGTCGAGGTCGCGCGACGTCTGGGCCTTCCGCAGGAGACGGCTCGCACGCACCTGCGCCGCGGGCTCGAGCGCATGCGCGCGCGGCTCGATGCGAACAACGCAAAGCGTCGCGAGGCGTTCCTCTCAGCCTTCGCTCCCCTCGCGCTCGGCGTGGACTCGGTTCACGTCGGCGCCCTCGCCACGACCGCACGACACCTCGGAGGCGCCGTCTTGTCGACTCAGACCAAGCTGACCGCCGCCGCAGTCCTCACTTGCCTGATCGCCTTCCTCGGTTGGCGCATGGCGAATGAGCCTGATGCCGCGAACCGTTCACCCGAGGACGGCGCCAAGCCCGCGATCGCCGTCGAGAGCAGCTCACCTTCGAGCGGGTCGGCGAATTCCTCGGTCGCTGAGTCCTCGCCGACAGCGTCCGCGCGCGCGACGGTGGCCAGCGCCGTCGAGGCCAAGTCCGCATGGATCGCGCGCGGAGAAGCTCGCCTGGGCAGCGCAGGTCCCTTCGCCGGCGCGCGTCTGCGGGTGCGCGCGATCGCTGGCTACGAAGGCGACGGCGAAGTGCTGCTCGACGCGGCTCTGCACGCCGATTCCAGCGGCCGCTTCGAATTCTCGCTCGAGCCGCCCGCCGGCGCCGTTCGCATCCAACTCACGAGCGACGACCGCTCCTGCATCGCGTTCGCCCCCGCCGCGCTCGTTCCGACCGGCGCGCCGCCGCCGCAGGACCTGTCCGTGCGCCTCTACCCGCTCGACTTCCGCGTGACCGGCCGCGTCGTCGACGCATCCGGACAGCCGCTGGCAGCCGCGCGCGTCGGCGCGTTCTCGTATTCGGTCGCCGTCGACGATCAAGGCCGCTTCGAGCTGTTCGTTCCAACGCTCTTCCGCGATCCGCGCATCGAGGCGTGGTGCGCAGGCTACGCGTTGCGATCCACGATCCTGCACACCTCCGGACACGAGCAACTCGCCGATGTCGAGATCCGCCTGGATCGCTGCTCACCGCTGCGTGGGCGCGTCGTGGACGAGTTCGGCGCGCCGGTCGGGAACGCGCGGGTCCGCGCTGGCTTCAGCAGGCGTTCGACGGCGCTCACGGACGCTCGCGGAGAGTTCGCACTCGATCATCTCGACGACGACGAGGAGATGTGGGTCGTGTTCGTCGAGACCGAAGGCTTCACGTCGAAGCAGCACCACATCGACGGCCCCGAAGAGCGCGCGAAGCCGCTGATCCTGACGCTGGAGCGCGGCTTGGATCTCGAAGGGCGAGTCGTCGACGAGAACGGCGCTCCCCTGCGTGGCGCAACGGTGTTCGCAGGCTTCTCGCCCCACGCCGAGTCGCGCCTGAACGCGGTGTCGCACGACGACGGGAGCTTCGAGCTGCGCAACGTCTCGCGCAACGAGGTTCGCGTCGGCGCGGAACTGGCCGGCTTCGCGCCGCACTCGCTCGAGATCCACCTGCCCGCGCGCGGCCCGCTCGGAGCGGCGCTCGTGCTCGTGCTCGAACGGGGAGTGACACTGCGCGGGCGCGTCGAGGATTCGAACGGCGCACCGGTCGAGGCCGCAGCGCTGCACCTGATGGTCAACGGCGAGTTCGGCGCCAACTTGTCGGCGAAGAGCGACGAGCACGGCCGCTTCGAGATCGCCAGCGTCCCGGCCCAGGCGCATCTCGAGCTGAGCATCAGCGCGAGCGGCTTCCTCTACGGCCGTCACCGTGTCGACGACGTCGAGAGCGAGCAGCGGATCGTGCTCGAGCGAGCGGCAGGAATCGCGGGGCGTGTCATCGACGCGGCGACTGGCGAGCCGGTTCGCCGATTCCGCGTCCGCTTCGTGACGCCGCAGCTCGAGAGCGGCGAGCGCGCGTTGTACGGCTACACGGCGAACTGGGGCATCGACGGCGTGCTCTTCGACGACGAGCGCGGCGAATGGAACACCGACGGCGAGGCGCTGCCGGTCGGCTGCGTCGTGGGAATCGAGATCCGCGCGCCGGGCTACGGCCCGCTCGTCCTGCCGCGCGTGACCCCGCGCTTCGATCCCGCGCCCGACGACGTCGTCGCCGAGTTGGGTCCGGGCTGCAGCGTGCGAGGCGTCGTCTTCGACGGCACGAGCGGCGCGCCCGTCGCCGGAGCGCGCGTGCGAGTGTTGTCGGATCGCGATCGAGAGCGCGGTCGGCGCGCCGAAGGCTCGGGCAGCGCCGCCGCCACGACCGACGCACTCGGCAGGTTCGAGTTCGACTCGCTGCCGCGCGAGACCATCTGGCTGTCGGTGGAGGCCGAGCGCTTCGCGCTCGCCGTCGACGGTCCGCTCGAGATGCCCGCCGCCGGAGATCCGGCGCCGCGCACGATCTCGCTGACGCAGGGCGGCGCGATCACGGGCCAGTTGCTCGGCGCCGACGGCGCTCCGCGCGCGAAG
>CALKYE010000219.1 GCA_938003765.1 uncultured Planctomycetia bacterium | reverse complement strand
GCTCGTGGGGTCGCGCCGGCCGAGGAACTCGGCCGGACCAGAACTCACCACGCAGCCCGCGCGCGGCCGCGATCACCGACTTGCCCGAAAGCGCGCTCCGGGGGGGCAACTCAGGGAGTCAAAACGACCCTGGTGCCCTCCAGGGCCACGTCGAACAGCCGGTCGACGTCGCGCTGGAGCATGCGCACGCAGCCGTTCGAGGCCCCGCGCTCGATCCAGTCCGGCGTGGGCGCGCCGGTGAAACCGTGCAAACCGATCCCGGTGCGGCCGCCGAAGGGCGCGGAGTCGAGCGCGATCCAGTACCCGCCGAGCACGTTGTCGGGATGGCCGTGCGGGAAGACCTGGCGCGTCTGCGGGTGAGTCCACGCAGGGTTGAGCACGCGGCTGGTGATGGTCGAGCTCCCCGAGGGCGTGGGCGACTCCGCTGCGCCCAGTCCGACGGGCGCGTACATCGCGAGCAGCCACTCGCCGCCCGGCGCCTGGATCCACAGCGACAGGCGGTAGCGCTGCTTGTCGACGATCACCTGGCACGCGCCGCGCGACAGATCGAGGACGCGCAGCTCCTTGCCCGCGGCGACACGCCGCTCGTCGAAGCCCGCGTTCCAGTACTCGAACATCCCCGCTCCGAAGCGATAGCGCTTGGCGATGGCGCCGGGCAGTTCACCGCTGGCCACGGTGTGACGCGTGAAGCCCAATCGCTCGATGCCCGGCAGGTTCTCGGGCGAGAAGAACGCGCGCGCGGCGAACGGCTCGAGTCGTTCGGCGAGCGCGTGACCCTGCGCGCCGTCGAGCTTGGGCAGCGCCGCGCTCACCGAGAAGATCAGTGGGATCACTTGAGCGGCGTCGATCTGCGCGGCGGCGAAGCGCGCCTCGATCGGAGCGAGCACGGGATCGACCGTTGCGGGCGCGCTCGACTCCTGCGCCGACGACACCATCGCACCGACCAACAACACCAAACTGCGGAACAGCATCGAGGCACGATAGCGCCGCCTCGATCGGAGCTGTAGCGACGCGGAGCGCGACCGCACGCTGCACGAACTCGTTAGCGTCGCGCCGCGGCGTCGAGTCCGTAGCCGGGCGCGCGCGAGAGCACGAAGACGCGTCCGCCGTAGCCCGAGCCCACGAGCTCATCGGTGGCGTTGCGTTGGTCGAGCTCGCCGACGCCGAGCCAGTGACCCTTGTCGCGGTCGGTGAAGATCGCGCTGGAGCTCCACGAGCCGTCCGCGGCGCGCGCGAGCAGCACGACTTCGCCGCTGTAGCCGAACAGCGCGAGCTCCTCGCGCGGCGCGGGGAGCGTGAAGCGCCCGCACACGATCCCGCGCAGGCCCGCGGGCCCGACGAAGATGCGCTCGCTCGACCAGCCGTTCGGCGCGCGTTCGCAGCGCCAGACCACTCCGTCGTCGCTGGCCGCGTACAACACGCCCGTGTCGCTCGCGGCGACCCGTCCCAGTCCGCCTTCGACGCGCAACGCGATCTCGCCCTCGCGGTCGAGAGCCTCGCGCGCGCGCAGCTCGAGCGTTCCGTCGCGCGACACGAGCGCGAGCGAACCGTCGGCGAGTCGCACGGCGTCGCGGACGCGCCCGCGGGTGAGGGCCACCTCGCGCGCTTCGAAGCGCGAGTCGTCGGCGCGCGGGCGCAGTCGCCACATCGCGCCGGGGCTCGTGAAGGCGATGAGCTCGCCCTCGAGCGCCACCAGCGTGTGCACCTCGGCGCCCGCGAGGTCCGCGATCACGTTCGCATCCAGGACGCCCTCGGGCTGCGGCGTGATCTGCCACACGCGACCGCTCGCCGCGCCGACGTACAGCTCGCGGCCGGGCTTGCGCGCGTCGACGTCACCCTGCGCGAGTCCGCCGAACCACGTCGTGTCGTGCGCAGCGGTGTGGTCGGTCCACTTGCCGGCGTACTGCACCAGCACGTGGCAGCGGCCGTTGTCGTCGAGCGCCACGACTTCCTGACCGCCGTAGCGCTCGAACACGTCGAGCACCTTCGTGGTCCAGATGCCGGTCGAGCCCAGATCGAGCGCGATGGCGGCGCTCCAGCCCGGCGCGGCGGCGGGCGTGGCGAGCGTGGGCGACGTGCTGCGGCAGCTCGTCGCAGTCAGCAGGAGAAACAGCGCGGCGGGGACTCTCATGGTGAACGCCAAGAGTCCCCGCCGCACGTGGAGTCACAGTCCGATCGTGAATTCGAGCGCGTCCGAGAGGCCCGTGCCGAAGCCGGTCGGATCGGCGCCGTCGCGGTACCAGCACTGGACGTAGATCGTCGCGCCCGGAATCAGCGTGTTGTCGACGCCGCTCTGGATGCGCGCGTTGAAGTCGATGGAGAGCGAACCCGAGCAATCGTCGGGGCCGACGTTGCCGCCCGAGTTCTGCACGCCCGTGCGGCGCACCGGCGACTGCACGCACTTCACGCCGCCCTGGAAGGGCGTGTTCGAAGCGTTCCAGCCGTAGAAGAGCGTTCCGCCCTTCTGGTTGATGACGTTCGAGCATGTGATGTCGAACGCGCTGGCGCTGCTCGCGCTCGGCAGGCCGCTCGCGCTCAGGCTCGGCGCGCAGCCCTGGCTGTTCAGCTTCGCCGTGCAGTAGTTCGTCGGCGCGGGCGCGCACTGCAGCACGTCGAAGATCACGAAGTCGTCGAGCGCGGCTTCGACGCGCGAGTCGGGCGGCAGGTCGCTGGCCACGAAGCGGATGCGCACTCCGTTGGTCGGCGTCACGTAGTCGCGCAGGCGGAAGGTGTGCAGACGCCAGCCGCCGACCGTGTCGGGACCCGTGGGCCCGATCTGGTACAGCGGTTGGTAGCTGCCGCCGTTGTCGAGGCTGATCATCAGCTCGAAGGTGTCCTGGCCAGGATTGGGGCCGTCGCTGTTGGAGTACCACAGCCAGAACTGCACGTGCGGATCGACGGCGTTCGCCAGCGAGTACTTGGGCGAGACGATCGACGTGCGTCCGCCGTCGACGTCGCCGCCGTCCGCGGTGATCAGCGGGTGCGTGTTCTTCGTCACCCAACACACGAAGCCGTTCTCGGAGTGGTCGTCCTCGGGCTGCGAGGCGGTGCCCACGGGATTGGCGCGCATCCAGAAACCATCGGTGGCGTTGTCGCCGGGTCCGAAGGTCAGCCACGGCGTCGTGCCTTCCAGGTCGTCGCTGATCAGCGTCGCCACGTTCTCCGCCGCGACCGAGACGTTCACGCTGTTGGGCGCGCCCACCGGCTCGGTCCAGGTGAAGCCGTTCTGCGAGCGAGCGCTCACGTACCACTGCACGGACTGGCCGCACGGCAGCAGCGGGAACTGCGCGCTGAAGGCGCCGCCTCCGAGCGCGGTGAGCGGCGTGCTGACCCAGCCCGCGCCCATGTCGTAGTGCAGTTGCGCCGACCCGGCGAGGTACTCGCCCGGCGTCGACTCGCTCATCTGCAGCGTGACTTCATCGCCCAGCGGCGAGAGCGTGCTCGGCGCGCCGCCCACGACGCTCAACTGCACCTTGGGCGCGCCTTCCCACCACACGAACAGGCCGCGCTCGATGTCGCTGCCGATCAGCAGGCCGCTGCTGAAGTAGGGGTAGACGTTCCAAAGGCTGTTGAACGCCGGCAGGTCGTCCTCGGGGTAGGTGTCGAACCACGCGACCTCGGTCGGGTTCAGCGGCGAGGACACGTCGATGATGCGCAGGCCGCTGCGGTAGTTGGCCTGGTACATCTTGTTGCCCTTGAGGTACAGGTTGTGCCCGATCGCGGGGTTGCCGTTCGTGTACCCGGGGCGCTCGATCGGATTCGACAGGTTCTGGATGTCGAAGATCTTGGTGAGCGTCGGCTGGCCGTTGATCTCGTCCTTCTCGTCGTTGAGGTAGAGGTAGCGCATGTCCGGCGTCGGCCATGCCTGGTGCGAGTACGCGGCGTTGGAGTACTGCAGGTTCTTGAGCACCACGATGTTGGACTTGTTGGTCACATCGAGGATGTCGAGGCCCGTGGCGGTGTTTCCGCCGTTGTAGCCGCTGCACGCGAACGCGATCTGCTTGCCGGCGTAGGGGCCCGACGTGTAGCGGAAGACGCTCACTTCGTGGACGTAGCGCGTGCCCCAGCTCGCGACGAACGTGGGGTTGGCGGGGTTGGCGAGGCTGTAGATGCGCAGTCCGTTGGAGGCGCCGCCGGCGCGGTAGAGGAAGCCGCTGGCCTCGTCGATGCACACCGTGTGCGTCGGCAGCTCGCCGCCCGTCGTCACGTTGCCCACCAGGGTCACGACGCCGTTGTCGATCTGCGACAGGTCGAAGACCTGGATGCCGCCGCCGCCCTCGCTCACCGAGTAGGCGTAGCTCTGGTACTTGCGCACGTCGCGCCACAGGCTGCCGGGGCCGGGTTGGATCGAGATGATCTGCGGCGAACCGGGGTCGGTGATCTCGACGAACGCGGTGCCGTTCGAGAGTCCGACCAGCGCGTACTCGCGGCCCGACGGCGAGGTGTAGCCCCACAGGCTGTTGGCGTTGTCCGCTCCGCCGAGTTCGTTCAGCGTGAGCCAGCTCATCAGCCGCACTCCGTTCGACGCGAACTGGATCGACTGCGCGCCGCCGCCGCTCTGCAGCACGCGCGGCGCGCCCGTTCGCAGGCCTCGACCCTGGTACGCAGGCTGCTTGTCGCGCACCTTGCCGTCGTCTTCGTGGGCGAGCGAAACACTGACGAGCGCGGCGGCTGCCGCGGCGAGCGCGGCGAAGCGACGGGGCGTGAATCCCATGGCGGATGGAGTCGTGGGGCCGGTGGTGGGGAGGCGCGAGCCCACGAATCGTATCAGCGGGGCTCCGATCGGGCGCCCGTCGACGCGCGCGGCCGCCGTGCGCGGTGAAAGCCGAGCGCTGCATCGGCCCGCCTGTGATGCGAACGCGCCCGGAGCTCTTCGGCGCACGTGCGCCACGAGCTGCGAGCCGCGCCCGATTCGTCCAAGCGCATCCGACCTGCGTGAACGGACTGAACCATGCACTGCAGCGCCGGCGCGCACTGCGTCGCCTGCTCACGTAGCGTCCGTGAAACGTTCCCGGCCGCCGCCCGTCGTGTCGGACAGGTGATGGCGGAGCGCGGGCTGCGGAATCATCTCGATGCAGCTTTCTCACGTTGCGGGGAGTGCTCGCACGCGTCGTCGGCGACGCAGATCCGCGGGCTCCCAATTCTGGACGCGCGCGCTCGCGGCGCACGGGCGAGCGGCGTCGTCACCCGCAGCGCGGCGGCCAGCAACCTCAGTGGCAGCGTGGACTATGCTCCTGCGGAATGACGGTGCGTCGCGAGCCCCACGGAGAGACCGAGACGGTCCCTCGCTCCGATGACCGCGACCTGATCAGTCAGGCCAAACGCGGCGAGCCGCGGGCGATCGCAGCGTTGTTCGATCGGCTGCGCTGCGTTCCGCGCATGCTGTCGCACCGCAACCGCACGTATGGCAGCCCGCTCGACACGCAGGAGCTCGAAGACGTCGCGCAGGAAATCCTGATCGCGGTCTGGCGCAAGCTCGAGCAGTTCGACGGGCGCGGCCCGATCGAAGCGTGGGTCCACCGGTTCTGCGTGTTCCAGTTCGCGCAGGCCCTGCGCGACCGCGGTCATGCGCCGCGCGGAGGAGGATGGTCCGACGGGGAACTGGAGCGCGTTCTCCCGCGGCCGAACGAACCGAGCCCGTTCGATCTGGAAGCGCTGCACCTCGCGCTCGACACGCTCGAAGCGGACGAGGCCGAGGTCGTGCGGCTCAAGCACTTCGCCGAGAAGAGCTTCCTCGAGATCGCGCACGCGTTGGGCATTTCGCAGAACACGGCGAAGGCGCGCTACTACCGTGGGCTGCGGCGACTTCAGCAGCGCCTCGCGCAGACCACTTCCAACCGGACGTCGGAAACTGCCCGGTAGCCCCATGCCGCATCCCAGTCAACACGAGGCGTTCGTGCGTCGCATCGCCGACGAGGCCGAGGATCCGTGGGAAGCGCTGCTGGCCTCGGAGTACGCCGAGTGTGACGCCTGCGGGGAAGCCCTCGAGCGGCTGCAGACGGACGGGGTGACCGAACTCGCGGGCAAGGTCGAAGCAGTGGCGCGCGACGAACGCGAGTCGCTGCGAGCGCGGGGCACGTTCGGGCCGGAGCGCGAGAAGGAACTCGTGGCGCGCGCGCTCGCGCCGCTCGTCGCTGCAGCGCAGTCCGAGTCTCCGCGCTCCGCTCCGTCGCCGTCCGCGTCGCCGCCGCCGAGCTTGGCGCGCCGTCATCTGCTCCTCATGTCCGGACTCGCCGCCGCCGCCGTCGGCGTCGTGTGGATCGCGACCCGACCCGAGGAGCAGCCCGATCCGCGACTGGGGCCGGCTGGCTTGCGCGTGCTTGCACCGCTCGGGGCGGTGGCGCAGTGGGGCGAGTTCCGCTGGGACGCTCGCGTGCCGACAGGCGGGGGCTTTGCAGTCGAAGTGCTCGACGAGCACGGCGCGCTCATCGGCGGGGTCGAGCGCATCGAAGCGACGAGCTGGCGCCCTCCGCCGGAGCAGTCCGCCTCCTGGCCGGCGCGCATCCGCGTGCGTGTTCGCGTGCTCGGCGCCGCGAACGAGCGCATCGACGCCGCAGAGATCGAGGCATGGTTGTCGGAGCGCTGACGCTCGTTCGGGCGCTTCTGTGCGCCCTGGCGCTCGCGCCGCAGTCGCTCGACGCCAAGGACACCAACTCGCGCATCGAGGCCGCGCGCGCTGCGCTCGCCACTCGGCCCATCGCCGAGCGCGGCCCCGAGCTCGCGGAGCTCGCGCGCCTGGAATCACAGGTCCGCGAAGCGCTCGCCTCCGCCACGAAGCCCGAGTTCGAGTCCGCCTTCCTGCGCCTGTTGAACAAGTCTCTCCGCGCGCGCGCGCGCTTCGACGAGACGAACTCGTGGGAGTTCCGGCGCGAGTGGATGCTGGAGGCCGAGGAGTGCGCGCGCCGCGCGGAGCGAACGGAGCTCATCGCCGCGACGGCGATGGAACTCTCGGACCTCAGCGTCGAGGTCGGGCGCTACGCCGAAGCGCGGAGCGTGCTCGAGCGACAGTTGTTCGAGTTGCCGCCGAACGCCATGTCGCGACCGTTCGTGCTGGAGAAGGCCGCCGAAGTCGCCGCGGTCATGTCCGACTTCAGCGCGGCGCTGGCCTGGTTGGACGAGGCGCAGCGCACCTTGCCCGAAGGCGAGGCCTACGCGCCGCTGTCCTGGCGGATCCCGGGTCAGCGCGGCGGGATCTGGGTCGAACTCGGGCTGCTGGATCGCGCCGCGGTCGAGCTCGCGACCGAGTGGAAGCTGGTCGAGCCCCTGGGCGAGCACGGACTCAAGTGGAGCGCTGACATCGTCGTTGCCCGCCAACACCAGCTCGAGCTGGCCTACGCGCGCGGCGAGCATCGGCGCGTCGCACAACTCGCGCGCGAGTATTCGCGCGACCCGGCGATCTACGCCAAGCACCCGGCCTCGCTCGCTGCGCTCCGGCTGATCGAGGGCCAGGCGACTTTGCACCTCGAGCGCGCGAGCGACTCGACGCCTGCCCGCTCCATCGAACTCCTCGGCGCGGCGGCGGCGGACACCGGCCTTCACAAGCGCGATCGCCTCGTCGCTCTCGCACGACTCGCCAACGCGGAGCTCATGCACGCTCGTCCAGACGACGCGCGTTCGAGGTTGGACGAGGCGCGAAGTCTGATCGCGCTGTGGCGCGAGTCGAAGGACGTGTACGGCGCGCTGCTCGAGGAAGCCGAGATCGCCGCGCTCGAGATGCGGGTCGCGCTCGACGGTGGTGAGCCCGAGGACGCCTTGCGCAGTCGACTGGCGACGCTGCGCCAGGCGATCGACGACCGGCTCGAGCTGTGGTCGCTCACGCCCGTGCGTCCGGGCGGGCTGGGATTCCTGGCGCCGTGGACGCGGCGTGCTTGGCTGAGCGAGCTGGTTCGCGCGCGCGCGCAGCTCGACGGGCCGCGGGCGGCGCTCGCGGACCTCTACGGCGCGCAACGCACCGACTCTCTCGTGCGCGCCTCGCACACCGATCCCGGCGACTTCGACGAGTGCGCGCGACGGTTGGTCGGTCAGGGAGAGCACACGGTCCTGATCTACTTGATGGCGCCGGAGCGCTCGCACGTGTTCGTGCTCGACAGCGCGGGCGTCGGCTACGCCGCGTTGGCGCGAGAGGACCGGATCGAAGCTCTCGCCGCGGCGCACGACGACGCGGCGAGCGCGCTGCGGGGCTCGACGGTCCGCGCGAGCGATCTGGCCGCCGAAGCGAAGTCCGCCGCCGCGCTCGCAGCGGCCCTGTTCCCGCCAGAGATCGCCGCGCGCATCGCGCGTTCGCGGGCGCTCACGATCTGCGGTCTCGAGCTCTCGACTCGCGTTCGTCTGGAGCGTTTGCCGATCGACGGCGTCGGTCGCTGTGGCGACGCGCTGGCGCTCACGCGTCTGCCGTCGATGTCGCTGGGTTCCGTGCTGTTGGCTCGAAGGTCGCAGGAGCAGGCTCGCGCCCGCGCGCTCGATCTCCTGCTCGTCGTGGCCTCACGCCCCGACGAGACGCTTCGCGCGCGCTTCGAAGAGCTCGTTCCTCTCGAGTGCGAGCCCCGCCTGCTCGACGAGATCCTCGACGCACACCCGCTGGACCGTCGGCGCGTGTTGCAAGGCGAGGACGCCACTCGTACTGCGCTGCTCGCCGAGAATTTGGCCGAGGCGACTGTGGTGCAGTTCATCTCCCATGGCGTGGACGATCCCCAGCGAGAGCGTCCAGCGTGTCTCGTCCTCGCGGGCGGGCCCGACGCCACCGGACTGTTGAGCTGCGACGACATCGATTCACGCGTAGGGCGCAGCGCTCCGCGGCTCGTAGTGCTTTGGGCTTGCAGGTCCGGCGCCGGCCCTCCGCGGCGCGGCGACGCGGCGCTCGGAGGACTGGCGGGCGCGTGGCTGGCTGCGGGCGCGGAGGCCGTGCTGGTTGCGGACGTCGATCTGACGCTCGAAACGGCGCGGAGCTTCGCGGTCGTTCTCGAGCGCGCGCTAGCGGACGGGGTCGGACCGGCGGAGGCGCTGCGACGAGTCCGGGTCCACAGCGCCGAGCGAGATGGCGAAGCCGGCCGCGTGATCGCCGACTCGCTGCGGCTCATCGGTGTCGGTCACTTGCCGCTGTTCGCGGCGACCACCGACGCGCTGGCTCGAGACTCGGACGAGGGCGAGCCGTGGCTCGCCCTCGCGGCGGCGATCGCAGCGTTGGCGTCCGTGCTGGCGCTCGTGGTGGCGCGGCGCGGACGCAACGCACGCGCTTGACCTCGAGCGCCGACTCAACCTTCGCTGCTCTCAGGGCTTCCCCGTGTCGGGGAAGTCGTCGCCATCGAAGCACGGGACGCAGTTCACCGGGTGCGAGCCCGTGAGCACGTCCGAGCCCAACAAAGCGATCCCGGACGGCGGTCCAGGCACGATCGTCAACGAGATGGGGAGGAACTCCGCCGCGTTGACGGCGTTGAGGTCGGAGAAGACCTGGTTGGCGGCGTTGGAAGTGAAGAACGCCCAGTTCATCGTCGGACCGCCCGCGACGATCGCGCCCGATGCGTCGAGCTTGATGAGACGGAAGGTCACGTTGTGAATGGAGCTGTCGCCCAGCGGCGCGTCGATGCGCAACGTGACCGACGACGGAAGCGGCGCCGTCCACGAGGTGGCTTCCCAGGACTCCGCCGGTGAGCTCGTCGCGCTCGACGCCGTGGACTGCTTCCACATCGTCGTTTCGAGATGCGTCGCTCCGATGCTCGGTGTCGTCGCCGGCGGCGCGATCTGCAGCGCGAGCTCCCCGGTCCCGAACTCCTCGAAGTACGTGTAGGTCCCGCCGAGCACCGTCGGCGCCTGTGCGACGTGGTCGATGGAATCGGACCGGAAGAAGAGCATCGCTCCCATGGTCTGGACCGGGAACAGCACGTCGTCGTCGCCGTCGCCATCGAAGTCGGCGACCGCCGGCGTGGCCGAGTTCTCCGGCGCGGGGGCCGGACTCCCGGCGGTGGGGAGGAACTCGTAGGCGCCGGCGGCGAAGGAGAAGCTCGCGCCCGAACCCGCTGGCTGCGCGAACAGCGCGAGCAGCTCGTTGGTGTTGCGCTGGCTCAGTACGAGATCGGCATCGCCGTCGCCGTCGACATCCCCCGACGTCATCGAGACCAAGTCGAGCTCGCCCAAGAACAGAGGCGTGTCGACGCTGACGCTGTCGATGGCGTACAGCCAGCTCTGCCCGCCCGCCATCTTCACGCACGCCGCGAGTCGGTCGGCGCCCGGGCCGCTGTCGCGCAGGACGCAGATCCGATCGGTCGGCGCGCCGCCGCCGAACCACTCCACGCTGGCGCCGGTCCCAGACAGGATGCGGATCCCGCCGGCCGTCGCGGCGACCAGCTCGGACGCGCCAACGCCGTCCCAGTCGATGACGTCGAAGTCGTAGACGTCGTGCGGAAGCGTGAACGAACTCGACGTCGCGACCGACATCGGGTCGGCGAGGATCAAGAGCGTTCGTCCATCCGCCGCGAGCCCGATCAGATCGTTGAAGCCCGACCCGTCGATGTCCCCGCACCGTACGCGCAACGCGCCAGACCAGGCCGTTCCGCCCAGCGCGACACGCGTGGGCGCCTTCGCGTTCGAATCCCAGTACACACGTTCCAGACCGCGCGGGCTCACGAGCGCGAGGTCGGCGCGCAGGCCCGTGCTCGCCCGCGGGAAAGCGGTGATGTCCGTACACGTCCACGGCAAGTTCTCGAGCGCCTGGTGGATGGACACGTTGTAGGCGATCACGGGCTGTGAGCCGACGAGGAACGCGGCGTCGCACATCCCGTCGGAGGTGAACTCGGCTGCGACGGCCTTGCCGAGCGCGCCCGTCATCTGCGCGATGTGGTCGGCGCCGACGATGCGCTCACCATGCGTGTTGTAGACCGTGGATTGCGTCGCGCGCGCGTCGAGCGCGAAGCACAGCAGAGCGAGGAACGGCAGGCCGCGAGAGTGTTTCATCGTTGGTGACAGTCGCTGATGCGTGGGTTGTGGATTCGGTGCAGCGCTACAGATGCGGCGAAGCTCGCCAGTGGTTGCGCCGCGTCGTGAATTCCATCGTCTAGCGCCGCACTCGCGAGTGTTACTCGCGACGCCGCGAAGAAAATCGAGTTCTCGACAACCATCGCGGCTCGGCGCGCAGTGACGGCGCGACGGCAAGCGTTCGCCGTGTGATCTCTCCGCAGCGTGCGCAGCTCCAACGATCTCGGGAACCACCATGAGTCACCAAGGAAACACGGTCAGAGTCCGCCCATTCCGCTTCCCTTGTCCGACGCACGACGAGCGGAGAGGAAGCACGCGCACGCGACGCAGCTCCGATTCACTCGCCGCCGTGTGGGCTTGGCTGTTCGCCGTGTTGGCGGCGCTCGCGGGGCCATCGACGAGCGCGGTCGCCGCGCCGCAGTCGCCGACGGACGACGTGTTGCACCTCCAGCGCCGCATCACGTATGGGCCGACGGCGACGGAGTCGCTCGTGCTGCTCGCTGGCTATCCGACGTCGTTGCAGACCTTCCTCAGCGCGCAACTCGGACCTGCGCAGCCAGAGAGCTCCGCGCTCCAACTGCTGCTGGCGGACATCCAGCCCAACGTCTCGCAAGGTGAAGTGTGGTCGATCGACCGCTTGGGGCGCGACTACGTGGCGCGCGCGCTGTACTCACGGAACCAGCTGCGCGAGTGGATGGCGTACTTCCTCTTCAGCCACTTCAACGTGGGCTACGGGAAGGTCAACAACGACCTGGAGGAGATCATCACCTTCTTCTCGCTGCCGAACTCCGCGTCCGAGGACGCCACGCTGCTGATCCGCGACAACCTGGAGTTCCTGCGGCAGAACGCGTTCGGGAACTTCGGAACCCTGCTCACCCACATCGTCAAGAGCCCGGCGACGATCGTGTACCTCGACAACCACCGCAACAACGCGGCGTTGGGTGTGAACGAGAACCTGGCGCGCGAGGCGCTGGAGCTCTACTCGCTGGGTTTGAATCCCGACGGCAGTCCGAATGGATTCAACCAATCGACGGACGTCAACGGCTTCGCGCACGTCCTCTCGGGCCACATCCTGAACCTCTCGCCGGCCCAGCCGCACTGGGTTCCGTTCTTCAGCGGGTTGTTCCACGACCTCGCTCCGTACCAGGGCGCGACGCTCTTCGCGTCGTCAGTCGGCGGCGGATACACGATCGGCGCGACGGAGTCGGGTCCCGCGGTGCTCGACAACGTGCTCGCGCACATCGCGATGATGGAAGAGACGGCGCGCTTCATCTCGCGCAAGCTGTACCGCGCGTTCGTGTCCGATGTCGCGACGCCGCCGTCCACCCTGATCGACGCCATGGTCGCCGACTGGATGGCGAGCAACGGCAACCTCGGCGTCGTGCTCGACCGCCTGCTGCACGACTTGGACTTCTGGTCGACGTCGCACCGCATGGGCAAGGTCAAGACGCCGCTCGAGGGTCTGGTGTCCACGGTCCGCGCCTTCGACGGTCAGGCGAGCAATGAAAACCAGCTCACGAACCTGATGGCCGAACTCTCCCAGTCCGGTCAGACGCTGTTCACGCACCCCTCGCCCGACGGCTTTCCGTTCGCCAGCGAAGAGCACGCGACGACCTGGAAGGACCTGCGGCGCGTGAAGTTCAACCGGTCGCTCAACGAGGGCGTCGCGTCGCAGTACGCGGGGACCATCTACTACGACTGGTTCGGACTGCTGAACCAGATGCAAGTGTCGCCGTCGAACACGGTGGGGGTCGCGCAGTCGTTCTTGCTGCTCCAGTACGGGACGACGCTCACCAACACGGATCAGCAGCTCGCGCTGAGCTTCCTGTCGACGAAGGTCGACGGCGTCACCCCTGACGTCGGCCTCGATCGACTGATTCAAACCGGCGCGATCGCGGCTTGGAACGACCGCGTCTCGCAGTACGCCGCTTTCGCCGCGTCGTTCGCACAGTCCTACCTGAAGTGAGGTTCGCACCATGAGTCACCAGTTGCATCGTCGACAACTCCTCCGAATGGGCGGAGTCGGACTTCTCGCCGGGGCCTTCTCCAGCGTCTTGAATCGGACTGCGTACGCGCAGGTGATCGGCCAGCCCGTGCTGATCAACTTCCGCAAGGTCCTGATCATTTTCCAGCGCGGCGCGAACTGCGGACTGAACACGATCATCCCGCACGGCAACTCGAGCGAGTACTTCGGGTATCGGCCGTTGCCGACGTTGAGCGGGCCGGGCGTCGACAACATCGGCGTGCCGTTCGACCCCGCCTTCGACCTCAATGGCTTCGCGTCGATGCACCCGGCGATGGCGCCCTTGTCGCACGTCTTCAATCAGGGGCATCTCGCGTTCCTGCACCGCGTCGGAACGATCGACTACTCGCGCTCGCACTTCGAGGCGCAGCGCTACTACGAGACGCTGAGCCCGACCACGCCTGCCGGATCGCTGGCGCTCGAAGAGGGCTGGGTCGCTCGCATGGTGGGCGCTCTGCCCACGACCGGAGGCTATGCCGGAGTCAGCGTGTCCAACGCCTTCCAGCAGGCCTTCCGCTCGACCGATCCGTCGCGCGTGCAATGGCACGTGCCGAACATCGCGGCCTACTCGCAGGCGAAGGTGAAGGGCGCGCCCACCGCCGTGGAGGCCAAGATGTTCGGAAGCGCCGGTCTCGCCGCGCAGTACGGCGGCGCGCAGGTCGTGACCGAGACTTCGGCGCTCGCGTACCGCTCCGGGGTCGAGATGCAGGAGGCTGACGCCGCGCTCAGCGGCGTGTCGTCCGCGCAGCCGAACACTCCGTATCCCGCGACTCCCTTCGGCGCCAGCCTGCGAGACGCGGTGAGCATGCTCACGCAGACGAACGCTCTCGTCGCGGGTGTCGAAATCGGCGGCTGGGACACGCACGCCTTCCAGGGCGGCGTGAACGGTCGACAGGCGGAGCTGCTCAACGAACTCGCGCTCGGTCTGCGCGCTGTCTACAACAACGTGATGGCTCACGGTGGATCACAGGACCTCATGGTGCTGGTGGTCACTGAGTTCGGCCGCACGACGCCGCAAACCGGGTCGTTCGGCACCGACCATGGCCACGGCGGAGTCGCCATGGCGATGGGGCTCCGCGTGAACGGGGGCGTCTACAACTGCGACCCCTCGACGTGGCTCCCGGGCGACATGACGGGTCCCGACGGGCCGTGGGTGCACCACCGCACGGACTTCCGCGCGGTGTTCAAGGAGATCCTCCGCGCCTACTACTTCGCGAACACGTCGATGATCGACCTCGTGATCCCAGGTTGGTCGTCGCTCTCCGGGCCGACGTTCGCCGAGCTGGGTTTCGTGAAGCCGTAGTCCGACTCCGGAACGTTGAAGGATTCGCCACCAGCGGAGCCTTCAGCTCGCAAAGAGCAGGCGCGGCGTCCACCGCGTCTGCTTTTCGTTTGGGGCCGGCGCTCGAAGGGCTCGGGTGTGACAGGCCCTCAGCCCGCGCTCGGCGGCTCGTAGCGCGCTGAACGCGATCCGCGTCGCGCCGACGTGATCTGCAGCCACGCGTAGGGCGCAGCTTGCAGCGCGGCGCCGAGACTCCGCGCGCGCCAGGCGGTGCGCAAGTGGCCGCGTGCGGCGAGTCGCACGCCCCGCAGCAGCTCGCCGCTCGAATCGAACGCGCGCTCGTCGGCGATGCGGCGGCGCAGCGAGTACGACTGCTCGACGCGGCGCGTCAGCTCCGCCAACGTCAGGTCATGGGAGTGCTCGACGACCGAGCGACCCGCATAGACGAGTCGGTGGCCAGCTAGCAGCGCGGCGCGCGCCCACAGCATGTCCTCGCCGAACGGCGTGCGCGGGAAGGGCGTGCGCTCCACGGCGCTGCGCCGCACGCAGCTCGACACGTCGTCGAAGCCGACGCGCGCCAGACGCTCCGCGGGCGAGAGCGCGTTCCACTGCGCGGGCGAGAGCGGCTCGATGACGTTGCGCTCGCGGGAGGCGAAGTGCGCTTCGAGGTTCGCGCGTTGGAAGGGGTGGCACGCGGGCCGCGGGACCTGCCGCGACCAGGCGCCGGCGACGCGCGGGTCCTCGAACGGCGCGACCAGCTCCTCGAGCCAGTGTTCATCGAGCGGGCGGGCGTCCTGTGTGAGCAGCACGACCAGCTCGGTCGAGCTCGCGAGGATCGCCTTGCCGCGTGTGGCGCCGTGGTCGAACTCGCGCTGCGCGATGGTCTCGAAGTCGACGCCGTGCTTGGCCAGCACGCGCGGCGTCTGGTCGCTCGAGCTGGAGTCCACCGCGCGCAACACGATGCGCCGCTCCGTCCGCTGCGCGCGCACGGCCGCGAGCACTTCGTCGAGCCGCTCGCCGCCGTTCCAAGTCGGCAGGAATACGGTGATCGGGCCGCGCGTTGCGCTCATCGCCCGCACGATAGCGCCCGGCTCACGGCGCCGTGAGCCAGCGCGCGTCGGGCGCTTCGCCCGTGAGCGCTTCGAGGAACGCTGCGAGCTCGTCGATCTCGCTCTCGGACAGGTTCAGCGGCTGCAGTGTCTGCTCCTGGTGGTGGCCGACCTGAGTCGCGCCCTCGAGCGTCGAGTAGAAGCGCAGCACGTCGCGCAGCGTCGCGAACTGACCCTGGTGCATGTACGGCGGCGAGAGCGCCACGTTGCGCAGCGTGGGCGTGCGGTACTCGCCGAAGCTCTGCGGACTGACCTCGAGCGTTTCGAGCTTGAGCGCGGCCTCGCCCTCGCGCGCGTCGCTGTAGGCCGAGCGCGCGTTGAACTCGTCCGCGAGCACCGCCGCAGCTCCCGCGAAGCGCGCGGGGTCCGTCGGCTTGCCCCCGCCCAGCGGCGGTACGCCGATGTTGTGGAACTCGCCGTCGCTGAAGTTCGGCCCGCCGTGGCACGAGCGGCAGTTGCCCTTGCCCAGGAACAGCGCGAGTCCACGCTGCGCGCTGGGGGCGAGCTGCTCGTCGGCCGCGCGTGTGTCGCCGCGCGCCAGCGCCGACGCGAAGCGATCGAACGGCGAGTTGGTCCGCACCAGCTTGCGCTGATAGGCCTCGAGCGCTTTGCCGAAGTTCGCGACGACCCGATTGGCGCCGAGGCGTTGCTCGGCGCTCATCGAAGTCCACGCGACGTGACGCGTGTCGTCGACGCTTGCGGGCATCGGCTTGGCGCGCGCCGGCCAATTCGAAGCGTCGGGCAGAGCGCCGAACAGCTCTTCGTACCCGCGCCGCAGCGTCGCATCCGTGCGCAGCGCGTGGACGAGCGCGACGCGATCTCCGCCCATCTCGAGCTCGTTTTCGAGCGGCTGAACGGCCTGCGCCCACAGCGTGTCCGCGCGTCCGTCCCAGAACAGCCAGCGCTGATAAGCCACGTTCCACAGGCTCGGCGCGTGACGTTCGCTGCGGCCCAGCGTGTGCGCGAGCTGCTTGCCGTCCGCGAACCCGAGCGCCGGATCGTGGCAGGTCGAGCACGAGACTTTGCCGTCGACCGAGAAGCGCGCGTCGAAGAACAGTCGGCGACCGAACTCGGCCGCGCGTTCGTCGTCCGCGAGGGCGTTGGTCGGGTTGCGCGGCGCGCTCGGCAGCGGCGAGAGCGTCGCGATGCGCTTGAGGTCGCGCTCGCTCCACTCGTGCGCCGCGCCCGCGCTCGCGAGGCCGGCCATCAGCACGAGGCCGACGGTCTTCATTCGAGCACGACGTCGACCTGCGCACGCTCGGTGAGCGCGCCCGACGTGACGTCGAAGTACAGCTCCCAGCGGCCGGTCATGTGGAACAGCATGCCTTGCACGAGGAACTCACCGCTCGGCTCGCGCGTGATCTTCGGCGTGCGGTTCATGCCGTGGCCGTGCTCGGGCATCGAGGCGTCGACGGCGAGCCTGACCTCGCGTGCGAGCTCGCTGGGCGCGTCCGCGCGCGCGACCCACACGCGCAGCTCGAAGGCCTCGTTGTCCGGCAGCGTGCTCGGCGCCGGCTCGACGTGCACCACGTAGGCGCCGGCGTTGCTCTCGATGCGCGCGTGCTCCGCCCACGCGGGCGGAGTCGAAGGCGGCGTAGAACGCGGCTCGCCGTGCGGCTCCGGCGTCGGAGCGGGCTCGATTCGAGCTGGCGCGGTCTGCGGAACCTCGTCGACGCGCGCGGGCGCGCCGCAGGCGGCGATGAACACGAGCAGAGCAGCGTTGCGCGTCGGAGTCATGCGGTTCGGAGCGGCAGACTTGATCGTAGCAGTCGCAGCGCTGCGCCGACGCCGGCCGCGTGCGATCAACCGAAGGAGACGACCGCGCCGTGCTCGCCGTTGCGGACGTCGATGCGCAGGCCGAGCCACTCGCTCACGAGCTCGACATTGGTCGTCGCATGCAGCGAGAGCGGCAGCGCGCGGAAGCGACCGCCGCGCGCGAGCGCGAACGGCAACACCAGTTGATCGGCCAGGTGCTCGCCGACGGGCGCATCGTGGCGGAGGTAGGTCAGCGCTGCGGCGCAGGCTTCGCTGGCGACGAGCTCACTCGCGCGGTTGCGCTCGCCGAAGGCGGTGACGAGTTCGCGCACGTGCTCGAAGCCGAGCTCGAGCGAGAGCGCGTTGCCGGGACCGGGGCCCGGAACGCGCGCCTCTTCGAGCTGATTCGCGCGCCAGCCGAGTTCCTCTTGCACCACTGCGAGTTCGCGCGCGGCGACGACCGGCGGAAGGTTGGCGATCAGGCAACGGGCTCGATGGCCGGTCGGCGCGCCGCGATCGAGCAGCTCGATCGGCGCGAGCGGCGCCGGGTTGATCGTGGCGCGCAGCAGGCCGCCGCCAGCGGGGAAGAACCCGTAGCGAACGATCTCGAGCTCCACGCTGGGGCCCATGCGCGCCAGCACTGGAAGGAACACTTCGCGCACGAAGTCCGCCGGCGGCGCGAGCGGATTGTGCGTGCCGCCCTCGATCTCGATCGTCGACGGCGCGTCCGCGCTCCACAGTGCGGGCAGCACGGTTTGGAGCACCAACGTCGCGCTGCCTGCGGTGCCCACGGCGAAGCGATGGTGTCCGCATTGGATCGCGCCGGGCTCGAACACGAGCTCGCTCGAGCCCAGTTCGGCCCCGCTGACGCGCGCGGCGCCGACGCGTTGCGCCGCGAGCACGGCCGCGAGGTGCTGGCGCTTGAGCCCCGGCTTGGGGCGTCCAGCGCGAATGGAGTGGATGCGGAACGGCTCGCCCGTGACCAGCGCGAGCGACAACGCGCTGCGCAAGATCTGGCCGCCGCCTTCGCCGCGTGATCCGTCGAGGGTGCGCATCGGAGTGGGTGAAGTGGAGAGCGCGACGCTCGCTGGCGACGAGCGCTGCGCAAGGTTCGGTTTCGCGTCAGCCCTTGACGCACACGACTTGACGCAACGTGTGAAGCACCTCGACGAGGTCCTTCTGCGCCTCCATCACCGCGTCGATCGGCTTGTAGGCCGCGGGCGTTTCGTCGATCACGTCGGAGTCCTTGCGGCACTCGACGTGAGCCGTGGCGCGCCGGTGGTCCTCGAGCGAGAACATCGAACGCGCCGCCGTGCGCGAGTGCGCGCGACCCGCGCCGTGGCTGCACGACTCGAAGCTCTCGGGATTGCCCTTGCCGCGCACGATGAACGAGCGCGCGCCCATCGAGCCGGGGATGATGCCCAGCTCGCCTGCGCCGGCCCGCACCGCGCCCTTGCGGGTCACGAACACGTTCTCGCCGTAGTGGCGCTCGCGCTGCACGTAGTTGTGGTGGCAGTTCACCGCGACCAGGCCGTGCTGGAAGCGCGGCAGACCCGGCAGGCTGCTCACGGCCTCGATGACCGCTTGCAGCATGAGTTGGCGGTTCACCGCGGCGAAGCGCTGCGCCCACGAGACGGCCTCGACGTAGTCGTCGAAGTGCTCCGCGCCTTCCTCGAAGTACGCGAGGTCGCGGTGGGGCAGGGCGCCGAGCTGACGCGCCAAGTCCTTCTTGGCGAGCTCGATGAAGTACGAGCCGATGCGATTGCCGATGCCGCGCGAGCCCGAGTGCAGCAGGAACCACACGCGGTCCGCTTCGTCCAGGCAGACCTCGATGAAGTGATTGCCGCCGCCCAGCGTGCCGAGCTGATTGAACGTGTTGGCGTTCTTGATCGCGCGGTGCTTGTTCACGATGTCGGCGTGGCCGCCTTCGAGCTCGGCCCACGCGCGCTCGACGCGAGCGGGCGCGTTGTGCCACGAGCCCTTGTCACGTCCGCCGCGGCTCTTCGACATGCCGTGCGGGACCGCGCGCTCGATCTCGAAGCGCATCTGCTTCAAGTCATCGGGCAGGTCGCTCGCCGTCAGCGTCGTCTGCGTGGCCATCATGCCGCAGCCGATGTCGACGCCCACCGCGGCGGGGATGATCGCCTTGTGCGTGGGGATCACGCTGCCGACCGTCGCGCCGATGCCGAAGTGCACGTCGGGCATGGCCGCGATCCACTTGTGGATGAACGGCAAGCGAGCGACGTTCGCGAGCTGCTGGCGCGAGCCCTCGTCGAAGGGCACGCCGCGCACCCAGGCCTTGATCGGCGCGGCGCCTTCGTGCTGGAGCAGAACGTAGTTGGCTTCGTGTTGGTCGTTGGTCTGCATGAGCG
>CALKYE010000218.1 GCA_938003765.1 uncultured Planctomycetia bacterium | reverse complement strand
CGCCGGACTGCACGCCGGACCGCACGCCGGCGACGCACGCCATCACCTCTCACCTCTCCGAGGCCCTCCCGCGGTCGGAGGAGGGCGCGCCGGGAGCAGAGCTCGAAGGCGTTGCGGTCGGGGCCCGCGACTGGA
Organism: uncultured Planctomycetia bacterium; assembly: GCA_938003765.1. Classification (GTDB taxonomy): domain Bacteria; phylum Planctomycetota; class UBA1135; order UBA1135; genus WYBT01. Next base: position 44,286 of record CALKYE010000218.1, on the reverse strand, counting down.
CCGCCAAGACGGAAGACAACATCTGCGGGCTGCGCGACTTGGCCCAGGTCTCCAACCCGGTGGTGATCGACTTCCAGGCCTGCCTGGACGCGACCCCCGAGATGAAGAAGATCAAGGCGGAGAAGATCGACCCCAAGAGCCCGGACGGCATCCGACTGACCACCGAGGCCACCAACCGCGTCACCCAGGCCTGCGAGTCGGTGCAGAAGGCCAACGGCTACTGCAGCGTGTGGAAGTCGATCAAGCACAAGGACGGCCGAGCGATCACCGACGTCAGCACCCAGGTCACCGCCCTGTTCTGATCCGCCGCCGGCCCCGCCCCCGCCCCTCCGCCATCCGGCCTTCTCGCTGGCCCATCCGGCCCGCGCCGCGCCGACCGCAGCCAGTGCGATCCCGTCGCGCGATCGGTTGACGGTCGGGGCGAGCCTGGCGCGAACCCAGTCGCCAGGCGAGAGCGGCTCGACCGGAGTGGCGCGACGCGATAGACCTCGCCATGACCGCGCCGACCCGTGAGCTCTGCGAATGACGCGGCCTGGCGTCGGACTCTCGGCGCGGCTCCTCGACATCCCCCAACCCTCACGCTCCGCCCCCTCCAGGCTTGTCGCTCGACCTTCCCCCGCGCCGAGACGGCGCACTCAGGCCCCCGATCGGGACCGCCTCGTTCCCAGGGACGTCCGCGGTCCGCGTTCGGAGCGGTTCGCGCTCGATAGGGGACTCATGAACCGCGGTCGATCCGGCGCGCGAGAACGGCGAGTGGTGCTGCCGGCGCAACTGCTGCTGGCGCTCCTGGCCGGCTGCGTCGGGGCGTCGTCGCCCTCGGCGTCGGGCGCCCCGCCGCCGCCGCGGCGAGAGCTGACGGCCGACGAGCTGCGCGACCTGCTGAGTCGCGGGACCATCCGACCGGTGACCGAGATGGAGGGCGACGATCCCTTCGCGGGTGTCGATCCCGCGATGGACGCGCCCTCCGCGCAAGAGCCGCGCACGCCGGCCAAGAACGACGCAGCGCCGACCTCGGACGCGTCGGACCCGGAACCGGAGGCCACGTCGACTCCCGAAGCTCCGGCGCCTCCTCTCAACCCCTACTTGCAGTTCGGCGCGCGGATCAAGGTCTACCCCGATGGGTCGATCACCAAGCCCTATCCGCTGCGAGTCGGCACCGGCAAGCGGCTGAAGGAACTGATCGAGGCCTACGGCAACTTCCCGCTCTGGACGGCGGAACTCGGAACGGGACCGTCCGCGCCCACGACGGTGAAGCTCGACCTGCTCGAGAAGTGGGACGTCGAGCTGTACCAGGACCTGCGCAACGCCGCGGTGGCCGCCGGAGCCGAGCAGCCGCTGGCCGACTGGCTCGTCGTGACCGCCGGCGCCGATCTCCTCCAGGAGGTCGAGGACTTCATCAACCTCTTCGCCGCGGGCGTGCCGCAGATCGAGATCGAGGCCAAGATCGTCGAGATCTCGCTGATCGACGTGCTCGACATCGGTGTGCGCGGCCCGGTCGACGCGCCGATGTTCCAGTTCCCGTCGAAGACCTTCGTGAAGGCCTTCGACAGCTCGATGCCGAACGTCTCGAACGCAGCCGAGGGCGTGCTCTCGGTCGGCGGGGTGCAAGACGCGGTGACGTTCAACGCGGCGCTCGAGGCGCTGGCCGTGAACGACAACGTCTCGATCATCTCGCGGCCCAAGATCGCCGTGCGCGAAGGCGGTCGGGCGGACATCAGCAACACCTCGAGGATTCCGTACCTGGGGATCTCCGGGATCAACAACACGGGTGGCTTCACCGCGGCTCAGGTCCAGTACCAAGAGGTCGGCGTGAAGCTGTTCGTCGTGCCGCGCGTCGTCGGGACGCAGACCGTGGCGCTCAACATCGACGTCGAGCAGTCGCAGATCACCGGTTCGGAGACCGTGCTGCTGACCAGCACGGACCAACCCGTGCAGGTTCCCGTCGTGTCGCAGCGCAGCGCTCGCACGGTCGTGTACCTCCAGCCCGGTCAGGCCGTGATCCTCGGCGGGTTGATTACGGAGAGGTCGGTCGAGAACGAGAGGAAGGTGCCGCTCCTGGGCGACATTCCCCTCATCCGGCACCTGTTCCGCTCCGAGTTCACGCGCAAGGAGCAAACCAACGTGCTGTTCTTCATCCGCCCGCGCATCCTGCAGGGCAGCGACTTGAACCGGCAGTTCTGAGCCGCTCGTCGCGCGCGGAGGCCGGAGCTCCGGCCGTACACTGGGCGGAAGATCGGCGCGCGGCGCGCGTCGGAAGTCGACACCGCTCGCCGCGGCGAGCCGCCCTCCGTCCTCGATGAAGCACCTTCGCATCGCACGCCTCGCGCGCACCTCCGCCGAGCCTCGGCGTGGCTCCGCGCTCCTGATGGCGTTCCTGATGCTGATCGTGATCTACGCGATCGTCTTCCAGCTCTGGTACACGACCTCGGCGGACCTGCGCGTCACGCAGAACGACGTCACGACCACGCAGATCGACATGGCGATCGAGTCTGCGCTCCAGGAGGTCTTCGACCGGCTGCGCACGGACGGCGAGACCGACGCGAGCGCTGGGCAGGACGCGGGAGGCGCCGCCGGCGCTGCTGGGGCTGCAGGAGCCGCGGCGGCCGCGGGCGCCGGTGGTGAAGAAGGCGGCGGCGGAGAGGGGCCCACCGATTCGCGCGAAGACACCTGGGGGCGCGCGCAGCGCACGACCATCGGCGACATCGAGCTGCGCATCTTCATCCAGGACGAGGACAGCAAGCTCAACCTGCTCTCCATCCTGGCCGCGGACGAAGCGGAGTCCGAGGAGGCCTTCGAACGACTGGTGCGCCTGCTCGACATGATCCGCGACGGATCGACGGCCGACCTCGACCGCTCGGACGCGATCCGTCTCGCCGAGTCGATGCGGCGCCACCTCAAGGAGCGCAGCAACTCACTGCTGCCCAAGCCCAAGCTGCTCTCGGACGACGAGGAGCAGCGCGACCTGGGCATGCCGCTCTCGCTCAGCGAGTTCGCGGTCATGCCGCGCTTCGAATCGCACCTGTTCCGCGACTTCCGCGACGAGCGCGGCGACATCGTGCACGCCCTCGGCGCGTACCTGACCGTGTGGAACTCGGTCGCGCGCGGCTCGGTCGGCGAGACGGGGACGACGGGCGGAGGCGGCGGCGGTGGAGGCGGCCAGTCCGCGGGTCAGGACGGCGGCCAGAGCGGCTCGCAGAGCGGATCCCAGGCCGGATCGCAGAACAGCGGACAGGACGGATCGCAATCGGGCTCGCAGAGCGGCGGTCAGACGGGCGGCCAGTCCGGCGGCGCCGGTCAAGCCGGCGGTGGCGGCGGCGCTGGTGGGGGCGGCGCTGGCGGTGGCGCGGAGCCCAACTGGGGCATGGTCGTCAACATCAACACCGCGCCGATCGCCGTGCTCAAGTCACTGTTCGACGACCGCGACGTTCCCTCGCGCTTCTGGGACAGCGTGCTCGAGTACCGCAACATGCCGGAGGAAGAGGAGGATCAGCAGAGCTCCTCTTCGGAGTCCGACGAGCCCGCGGCGCTCGACGAGTACGGCCGCGAGATCATCCAGCGTCAGATCTTCGACTCGCTCGACGAGCTGAGCGAGATCGACGGCTACGACCGGCTCGACGAATCGATCCACACCAAGCTGCAGCAACTGTTGTCCGTGCGCAGTCAGGTGTTCTCGATCTTCGTCACCGCGCGGCGCAAGACGGGCGCGGACGAGGACTTCGGCGGCGTGCTCGGCGCCCGGCGCGACGACGCGCGCGAGGAGGTGCGCGGCAAGGGGCTGGTGCGCAGCGTGCGTTGCGTGGTGTGGCGCTACGTCGACGGCGAGGACGTCCGCATCGTGCCGATCGTGCGCTGGGAAGTGCTCGACTACACGCCGCTCGAGGTCTTGGACTATCCCGACGAGGACCGCTGAGCGATGCCGCTCCGCGCTGGCTCGGCCCGTGCTCGAGCGCGCCTCGAGGCGCACCACCACCTGTTCGCGTCGATCGCCGAGGAGATGGGCGCAGCGCTGCAGCGCTCGGCCTTCTCGGCCAACATCAAGGAACGCCGCGACTTCTCCTGCGCGCTGTTCGAGCGGCGCGGCCGCATGGTGGCGCACGCCGCGCACATCCCGGTGCATCTGGGCGCGATGCCGCTCTCGGTGTCCGAAGTGCTGCGCAGCGTCCCGCTCGAACCCGGAGACGCGGTCGTGCTCAACGATCCGTATCGCGGCGGAACGCACCTGCCCGACGTCACGCTCGTCAGTCCGATCTTCACGGGCGGCGGACGCGCGCCTGAGTTCTTCTGCGCCAACCGCGCGCACCACGCCGACATCGGCGGCGCGTACCCCGGATCGATGGCGCCGGCTGACGACGTGCACGCCGAGGGCCTGCGCATTCCGCCCATCAAGCTCGTCGAGCGCGGCCGACTGCGCGAAGACGTGCTCGCGCTGCTGCTCGCCAACGTGCGCGGTTCGCGCGAACGTCGCGCCGACCTCCTCGCTCAGCTCTCCGCCAACCACGTGGCGACGCAGCGCCTCGTCGCGCTCTCGCAGCGCTCCAGTTCGCGCGAACTGGAAGCGCAGGCCGCCGCGCTGATCGAGTGGTCCGCCGCGCTCGCCCGCGAGCAAGTCCGCGAGTGGCCGGCGCGCAAGGTCCGCTTCGTCGACTACCTCGAGCCGCTCGAGCGCGGCGCAGCGCCGCCCGCCATTCGGCTCGAGCTCCAGCGACGCGGCGAGCGCTTGCGACTCGACTTCTCGGCGAGCGACGACGCCGTCGGCCAAGGTCTCAACGCCACGCGCGCGGTGACTTGCGCGGCGGCGTTCTACTGCCTGCGCTTGCACTTGCCGGCGCACACGCCGACCAACGACGGTCTGTTCGACGCGCTCGAGATCGTCACGCGCTCGGGTTCGCTGGTCGACGCGCGCTACCCCGATCCGGTCGCGGCCGGCAACGTCGAGACCAGTCAGCGCCTGGTGGACGTCGTGCTCGGCGCGCTCGCGCGACTCGGCCCACGCCAGCGCGCGCAGCTTCCCGCCGCGAGCGCGGGAACCATGAGCAACGTCGCCTTCGGCGTGCAACTCGAGGGCGGCGGTTCGGCGACCTACTACGAAACCATCGCCGGAGGCGCGGGCGCATCGCACCTGCGCGACGGCGCCAGCGCGGTGCAGACGCACATGACCAACACGCGCAACACGCCGATCGAAGCGTTCGAGCAACGCTTCCCCGTGCGGCTCGAGCGCTGCACCATCCGACGCGCGTCGGGCGGCGCGGGCCGCTCGAGCGGCGGCGACGGCTGCAGCAAGGCCTGGCGCTTCCTCACGAGCGCGCGCGCGTCGTGGGTCGGCGAGCGCGCCTCGCGCGGCCCGTGGGGTCTCGCTGGCGGCGCCGATGGCGCGCCGGGGCGCGCGTGGGTCGAGCGCGCGGACGGCGCGACGCAGCCCCTCGGACCGCGCGCGAGCTTCGCGCTCGCAGCGAGCGAGCGCTTGTGCGTCGAAACTCCCGGCGGCGGCGGTCACGGACGGCCGCGCCGGCGTCGCTGAGCGCGAGCATCGCCGCCAGCTCTCCACGCGATCGCATGGACGGGGACGCGCGGCGTGGTACCTTCCGCGGAGGTTCTGGTCGGTGCTCCATGCGCTCTCAGGCGGCGGCCGTGGGTCGGTGCGAGGCTCGCGCGCGGCGCGCCAGAACCGTGAGTCTCAGGTCTAGTCAAGGAAGCGGAGCGCGATGCCGGCGACGTGTGTGTTCGGCGCCCAGTGGGGCGATGAGGGCAAGGGCAAGATCATCGATGCGATGGCCCGCGATGCCGATGTGATCGTGCGCTATCAGGGCGGCGCGAACGCCGGCCACACCGTGATCGCCGGCGGCGCGAAGCACGTGCTGCACCTGATCCCCTCCGGCATCCTGCACCCCGGCAAGATCAACGTGATCGGGAACGGCGTGGCGGTCGACCCGCTCAAGTTCCTCGAAGAGGTCGACGGGCTGCTCGAGCGCGGCGTGCGCGTGGACGGGACCAACCTGCGCCTCGCGGGCAACGCGCACGTGATCTTCGAGCACCACAAGCGCATCGATCAGGCGGGCGAGCGCTGGCGCGGCGACGGCCGCATCGGCACGACCGGACGCGGCATCGGACCGTGCTACGCCGACAAGGCCTCGCGCACCGGATTGCGCGTGGCGGACATGCTCGACCCGCAGCGCTTCCGTCAGCGCCTGCAGGCGGCGCTGGCCGAGAAGAACGCGCTCTTCACCGCGGTCCACGGCGAGCCCGCGCTGTCGCTGGACGAGCAACTCGCGCGCTACACGGGCCTGGGCGAGCGCCTGCGCCCGTTCGTCGGCGACACCGGCGCCGAAGTGCGCCGCGCGTTCAAGGACGGACGTCGCGTGCTGTTCGAGGGCGCGCAGGGCGCGATGCTCGACATCGACCACGGCACCTATCCCTTCGTGACCTCGTCGAACACCGGTTCCGACGGCGTCGCCGCGGGGGCCGGCTTCCCGGCCAAGTGGATCCAGACCGTGGTCGGCATCGCCAAGGCGTACTGCACGCGGGTGGGCGAGGGGCCGTTCCCCAGCGAGGACCACGGCGCCGACGGCGTGCGCATTCGCGAAGCGGGCAACGAGTACGGCGCCACCACGGGTCGGCCGCGGCGCTGCGGATGGTTCGACGTGCTCGCCATGCGCTACTCGCTGGAGCTCAACGGCGCCGACGGTTGGATCATGACCAATCTCGACGTGCTCGACGGCTTCGAGCAGATCAAGGTCGCGACGGGCTACGAAGTGGGCGGTCGTCACTACCGCGAGTGGCCTGGCGCGCTCACGAACCTCGCCGACGTGAAGGTGACCTACGAGTCCGCGCCCGGTTGGCTCGCCGACACGACGCGCGCGCGCCGCTACGAGGACTTGCCGCCCGGAGCGCGCAGCTACGTCGAGTGGGTCGAGCGTCTGGTCGGTGTTCCGATCGTGATGCTCTCCGTCGGGCCCGATCGCGATCAGATCGTGCCGCGCGAATCGAACCTGGGCCGCGCGACGGCGCTGCCTGCGGGCGTTTGAACTCTAGTTCCCGATTCTCTCCCTATGGCGCGCCCCACGATCGAGCGTCCGGACTTCGGCGGACCGTTCCCCGAGCACCTCGCGATCATCATGGACGGCAACGGCCGTTGGGCGCGCGAGCAGGGACTGCGGCGCGTTCTGGGGCACTCCGAGGGCGTGCACTCCGTGCGCGAGATCACGACCGAATGCGCGCGCATGGGCGTCAAGTCGCTGACGCTCTACGCGTTCTCCGTCGAGAACTTCAAGCGCCCCAAGGCCGAGGTCGGCTTCCTCATGCGCCTGCTCGCGAAGTTCCTGGTCGACGAGCGGCCGACGTTGATGAACAACGGCGTGCGCCTGCGTGCGATCGGACGACTCGACGAGTTGCCGAAGAACGCGCTCGCGGCGCTGCGCGAGACCGAGCGACTCACTGAGCGCAACGACGGGATGCTGCTGCGGCTCGCGCTCGCGTACGGAGCGCGAGCGGAACTCGCGGACGGACTGCGCCGCTTCGCGCGCGAGGTCGCGGAGGGCCGCGTGCGCGCCGAGGACATCCACGACGAGACGCTGCGCGACTACCTCTACGATCCGCACACGCCTGACCCGGACCTCTTGATCCGCACGGCGGGCGAGCTGCGCATCTCGAACTTCCTCCTGTGGCAGATCTCGTACAGCGAGATCTACGTCGCCAAGGAGTGCTGGCCGCAGTTCCGCCGTCCGCAGTTGCTGGCGGCGCTCGAGGACTACGCCCGGCGCGTGCGCAAGTTCGGCGGGCTCGTGAACGACGCGCCGGCGCCGCGCTCCGACTCCGCACGTCCCGGGCTGCCCGCGCGCTGACCTGCGCCGATGAGCGACCCCAAGCGCTCGAAGATGCTGCGGCGCACCCTCGTGGGCGGCGGCCTGGCCGTCGCGCTCGCGCTGGTGCTGTGGGCGGCGAGCGCGTTCGACTCCGCGTATCCGATCCTGGCCGTGACGTACCTGCTCGTCGCGTGCTGCGTGGTCGAGGTCGACCGCATGGGCTCGTTCGCCGGACGCCGCTGGATCTGGCCGCTCGCGGCCGGCGCGCTGGTCTCGCTCGCTCACTCGCTCGTGATGCTCGACGGACTCGAGGCTGCCGCGCGCGACGCCGGACTCGGCGTGCTCTGGCTGGGCGGCGCCAGCGTGCTCGCCTTGGGAGCTGTGACCGCGACGTACGCCATCGTGTGCAGCGATTCATGGCCCGTGCGCATCGCGGGCGTCGCAGCGCTCGCCTCCGCCGCGGCGCCGCAGCTCTCGTGGACCGGCTTCGTCTCGATCGTCGCGCTGTGCTTCATCGCGCTGCGCCTGGTGTGGTTCGGCGCCTCGCGACCCGCACACGCCGCCGCGTTGATCGTGCTCGGCGCCCTGCTCGTCGTTTCGATCCCCGCCCTCACGTGGGTGTGGGTCGGCATGGGCTTCGAAGCGCTGGTCGCGGTGGTCGCGATCGCCAAGCTGGGGGACGCCGCGGCGTACTACGTCGGCAACGCGATCGGGCGGCGCCGTCCGTTTCCGAACGTCAGCCCCGGCAAGACCACGGAGGGCTTCGTCGGATCCTTGCTCGCCGCCTGTCTGGCGGGCGCGCTCGCGACGCAACTGGGATGGCTGCCGTCGCAGCCATGGGGCTGGGCCGGCGGACTGCTGGCCGGCGCCGTGGTGAACGTCCCGGCGCAACTGAGCGACTTGCTCGAGAGCTGGGTCAAACGCAAGGCGGGGGTGAAGGACTCCGGCGCGTGGTTCGGTCCGTCGGGCGGGATGCTCGACCTGGTCGACAGCTTCTTCCTCGCCGCGCCGCTCGCGCTCGTCGTGTGGCCGGCTCTGATGCGCTTCGAGCACGCCTGAACGAACCTGAACGATCTTGTTGGAACGCGCGAGCGCGCGCGCAGGTCTTGACAGGGCGCACCAGGTCGAACGAAGCTCTACCCGTCAACGAGTCGCCAGCCCCCTCTCACTTCTCCATCCAACGCAATCGAGCCCGGCATTGGCTGAAGTCACGATCCCGCTCAAGTCGCACGAGGAAGCGATCCTCGTGCTCGGGCCCTACGATCGACACGCCAAGTTGCTCCGCCAGGAGCTCGAGATCGAGATCTACACGCGCAACGGGAACTTGCGCCTGAAGGGCGGCGACGAGTCGCTCGCCGAGGCGCGCCGACGCATCGATCACCTGCTCGGCAAGCTGCGCAAGGGACGCGACATGGACGTGCGTCAGGCCGAGTCGATCCTGCTCGGTTCGACGCCCACCGACGCGCACCAGCCGCCGCCGGCGCCGCGCGGTTTCCACACCGCGCCCTCGGAACGCCCCGCCGCGCAGGTCGGTGTGCGCTCGGCGCGGCCCGCGACCTTGACCAACTTCCGCGTGCGCCCGTTCGAGCCGCGCGGCGAGCGTCAGCGACGTTACGTCGAGTCCATCACCAAGCGCACGCTGACCTTCGGCTTGGGCGCGGCCGGAACGGGCAAGACCTACCTCGCGGTGGCCTGCGCGCTGCGCGCCTTGCGCGGCGGCGAATACCGCAAGCTCGTGATCTCGCGCCCGGTGGTCGAAGCGGGGGAGAAGCTCGGCTTCCTGCCCGGCGATCTGCTCGCCAAGCTCAACCCCTACATGCGTCCGGTGTACGACGCGCTCGGCGACCTGCTCGACTTCGAGGACGTCGCGCGCCTCGAGGACGCGGGCATGATCGAGGTCGCTCCGCTGGCGTACATGCGCGGCCGCACGCTGTCGAACGCGTTCGTGATCCTCGACGAAGCGCAGAACACGACCGTGCCGCAGATGAAGATGTTCCTCACGCGACTGGGTGAGGGCTCGCGCATGGTGGTGACCGGCGATCCGACGCAGAACGACCTCGACCGCGCGCAGAAGAGCGGCCTGGGCGACGCCGTGTCGCGGCTGCAGGGCTTCCACGACGTCGGCGTGGTCGAGTTCACCGTCGACGACATCTGTCGCCATCCGCTGGTCGAGCAGATCGTGCGCGCCTACGAAGGCCCGCTGCGCGTCGACCAGGGTCCCGGCAAGCGCCCGCGCGACAACGCCTCCGCCGACGAGTGATGTCGGGTTCGCCGCGAGTGGCCATCGCGTGGGAGCGCGGACTGCGCAAGCCGCGCGGATGCAGCGCCGCGCTCGTGCGACGCGCGGTGCATGCGGCGCGCGAAGTGGCCGGCGAGCGCGCGATCGACGGCGAGCTCAGCGTCGTGTTCGTCGGCGACGCGCGACTGGCGGAGCTCCACGACCAGTGGCTCGACGATCCGACGCTCACCGACGTGATCACGTTCGACCTGCGCGGTGATGGAGACGACGACGGACCGGCGGGGGAGCTGTTCGTAAGCGTCGAGCGCGCGCAGGCCGTCGCGGCGCGCCGCGGCGTCGACGCCTTGCGCGAACTGCTCGTGTACGTCGTCCACGGCGTCCTGCACCTGAGCGGCTACGACGACCACGATCCGCGCGAACGGCGTCGCATGCGGGCGGCCGAGCGGCGCGCCCTGGCGTCGTTGGGGCTGCCGTCGAGCGCCCGCGCGTCTTCATAAAGCCGGGACTGGGCGCGGCGCCCCGCGCAGGCGATCTCGCGCGCTCAAGCGGCGCGCAGCGCGCACCGATAGCGGCTGAATGCGCCGCAATCGATCGCTTGTCGTGGCTGTTCTGCTCGCCGCCGTCGCCGCCTGCCAGTCGCCCGCGCCGGACTCCTGGCGCGCGTGGGAGCGCGGCGATTTCGAGAGCGCCTACGTCGGCTGGCGCGCGCAGGCCGAACGCGGCGACGCCGACGCGCAGTACCTCGTCGCCCTGCTGCTGGAAGACGGGCTGGGCGCTCAGCGCGATCTGGCGCAGTCCGCGCAGTGGTACGAGCGCGCGGCGCAGCAAGGTCACGCGGCTGCGCAGAACAACCTCGGGCTGCTGCACCACTTCGGGCGCGGCGTCGAGCGATCTCCCGAGCGCGCGCAGCACTGGTTCGCGCTCGCGGCGCAGCAGGGCTTCGCGCCGGCGCTCTCGAACCTGGGGCTGGTGCGCTTCGCCAACGCCGAGGACGAGCTCGAACTCGAGCGCGCCCGCGAGCTGATCGAGCAGGCCGCCGCGCTCGGACACGAGCGCGCGCGCGAGGTGTTGGCGCTCGATCCGTCGCAACTGCGTGCGAACGAATCACGCGATCCGCTCGCGCTCTCCGCTGAACTCGAGAACGACTCGCGCGCGCAACTGGCGCTCGCGGTTCGTCTGCTGCAGGGCGGCGAGCAGGCTGCCGATCCCGCTGCTGCGCGCGGTTGGTTGGAGCGGGCCGCCGAGCAGGGCGAGGCGCGCGCGTGCTTCCTCCTCGGCTGGATGCTCGACACGGGACGCGGAGGCGACGCCGATTCAGTGCGGGCGGCGCAGTGCTTCGAACGCGCAGTGGCGCAGGGACACGCGCCAGCGCAGTGCTACTTGGCTGAACTGCTGCTCGCCGGCCGCGGCGTCGTTCGCGACGACACGCGCGCTGCGAGTCTGCTCGACTCCGCCGCGCGCGCCGGTCTCGTCGCAGCGCAGCACAACCTCGCGCTCCTGCACTTGCGCGGCCGCGGCACGCCCGCGGACCCGGAGCGGGCGGCGTACTGGATGGAGCAGGCCGCGCGCGGAGGCAATCGCGCTGCGCAGCGCCGACTGGGCCAGATGTTCGAGCACGGCGTCGGTCGCGAGCGCGATCTGGCCGCCGCACAGGCCTGGTACTCGCTCGCCGGCGTCGAGGATGCGAGCGCTCGCGAGGCGTCTCAGCGCCTGGCCGCTCGACTGGACGAAGCGGGGCGGGAGCGGGCGAGCGCGCTGGCGCAGGGTCTGCGCTGAGCGCGCGCTCGGCGCGCGTGCTACTGGGCGGACTGCGCCGGAGTGCGGCGCTTGACCGGGACCTCGCGCCGCTCGCGGCAGCGCAGGCACTCGTCATAGAAGCGCACTTCGCCGGCCGGACGCGCGGTGAGCACCAGCCCCTCGTCGTTGGTGTTCCAACTGATCTTGGGGTTGTCGGTGACCGGGCTCCAAGTGTGCCCGAGGATGCGGCAGAAGAAGTTCATGTCGGTCCGATGGTTCGCGGCGACGCCAGCCGCGTGGAGCGGGGACGTTAGCGCATCGGCGCGGCGCTGGATAGCCCCGCCCGCTCGGCCTCCAGGCGCGCCAGCCCGGCCAGGCTCGGCGCGTGCCCCGGCTCGAACTCGAGCGCGCGCCGATACCACGCGCGCGCATCCGTCGGCTGCGCCGAGCACTCCGCGATGACGCCCAGGTTGTGCGCGGCCGCGTAGCTGCTCGCCCCGCGCCAGCTCTCGATCGGCGAGTCGCTCTCGCACGCCTCCAGGCACGCGAGGAATCCGCGGCGCGCGGCCTCGACGTCGCCCAGGTCGAGCGCGAGGCTGCTGGAGAGGAACAGCGTGTCGGCCCGTCGCGGCGCCAGCGCGCTGGCCCGCTGCGCGAGTTCGAAGGCCTGCGTCGTGCGGCCGAGCGAGTGCAGCACGCGCGCGCCGATCTCGACGGCGTGCACGGCCCACGGATCGTTGTCGTGCGAGCGTTCGAGCGCGCGCTCCAATGCCTCGAGCGCCAGCTCGCGCTGTCCTGCGTCGGCGCGGGTGCGGCCGAGCTGGTACCAGGCGTAGCCGTCGTCGGGCGCTTCGCGACTCCAGCGTTCGAGCAGCGCGAGATTGCGCGCGAGCTTGTCGCGCTCGCGCATGAGCGGCGCGGCGTAGCCCAAGTGCTCGACGACCAGGCCCGTGTCGACGCGCGGCGCGCGCGCGCCGTCGTCGGTCTGCGCCTGCTCGTGGATGCGGCCGACGAACTGCGCGCCGGCTCGCAGTGGGAGGAAGCGCGTGATGGCGATGCGCGACAGTTCGCGGTCGCCGTCGACGTTGCGCACCAGCACGCGGCCGAGCGCGCGCGGGTGCTCGCACGCGAAGCGCTCGAGCTGAGCGCGCGCGGCGGCCGGGCCGCCAACGGGCAGCGCGAGGCGCTCGTCAGCGTCCAGCACCAGCGCCCAGTCGGCGCCCGCCAGCGCGAGCGATGCGTTGCGAGCGTGCGCGAAGTCGTCGCGCCACGGCTCGCGCAGAACCTTCGCGCCCGCGCGTTCGGCGATCTCGACCGTGCGGTCGTTCGAGCCCGTGTCCACGAGCGCGATCCGATCGACCACTCCGCGCACGGAGTCCAGGCAGCCCCCGAGGAGCGCCTCCTCGTTGCGTGCGATCAGGCACAGGGCGATGGCGGGCATTCCAGCGCTCTTTCGCCTCGCCGCGCGCGCAGCGTTAGCGGCTCGCTCGAACCCGTCGCAGCGGCGGGAGGCGGGCTCAGGGAGCGGGCAGCATTCCGCGCAGGGTCGTCAGGAGCGCCGCCGCGCGGAACGGCTTCGCCAGGAGAGCGACCTCGGGCCCCTCGATTCGATCGAGCTCCGCCGGACGCTCGTGGTAGCCGCTCACGAGGAGCACCGGGAGCTCGCGGCGTCGCGTGCGCAGGCGAGCGATCAACTCGAGCCCGCTCTCCGAGCCGAGTCGACGATCCACGATGACGGCCGCGAAGCTCTGCGGGTCCGCTGCGAAGAGCTGTTCCGCCTGTCCCGCATCATCCGCGCACAACGGCTCGAAGCCGGCCGTGCGCAGCACGGCGTCGAGGATGTCCCGCACCATCGGCTCGTCGTCGCAGACGAGAACTCGAGCGGCGCGCGCCGTCGGTTCAGCGTCCAAAACGCGTCTCCATCTGACGGCGCAGCTTGGCCGCGGCCGCGGCGTCGATCAGCTCGAGCGCTTGGAGGTCCGCCTCCGCCGACGCGCGATCGCCGAGCGCGCAACGCGCGAGGCCGAGGTTGTAGAGCGCGATCGAACTGCGCGGGTCGATGCTGAGCGCGCGCTTGTAGCTCTGGACGGCCTCCGTGAAGAGCGCCTGCTCGTGCAGGGCCACGGCGAGGTTCACGTGCGCGTCGAGGCTGTCCGGCGCAGCCAGCGTCGCTTCGCGGAAGCGCTCGGTCGCCTCCGCGATGCGGCCTTGGCGCGCGAGCGTCATGCCCATCTCGTTGAGCACCTGCGCGGGCGAAGTCTTGCGCAGCTCCATGCGCCGCATGGAGATGTCCTCGGCCGCGCGCACCAGTCGACGTTCCTCGTAGGCCTCTTGCAGCGCAGCCAACGCCGCTTGTTGCGGCGGAGGCGCGATCCAGCGTCCGGCGAACGGCGTCGCCGCGGTGCGGCGCTGCGCGGGATCGGCGCGCAGCCTGGCCACGTCGGCGAGGAGCGTGTCGACGTCGACCGGACCGCGGTAGATCACGGCGACGGCGCCCTGCTCGTCGACGAGGAAGCTCGTCGGCAACGGCAGCCGGCGCCGACGGTCGACGAGCGTGCGCTGCAACGCATCGAGCGTGTCGAGCGTGTCGGGCGTCGCGAAGGCCGCGAGTTCTTCCCACTGCACGCGCTCCAGCACTTCGATCGCCGCGGGGCGCGCGGCGACGTCGTCCGCCGAAAGGGCCAGCAGCTTCAATCCCGCAGCGGACAGCTCATCGCGCCGTCGCGCGAGCTCGGTCAGTTCGCCGATGCACGGCGCGCACCAACTGGCCCACACGCTCACCAGCAGCGGTCGCGGCGTGTTGTCGCGCAGATCGGAGGGTTCGTCGACGCCCGGGACGAGCAGCGGCGCGGGGGGGAGCGGCGGTCGCGCCGTCAGCACGACGCGGGCTCGCTCGCTCGCGCGCTGCGCGGGCATCGGCGCTGTCGCCAGCGGCGTCGGATCGAGCTCCACGCGCTCGGCTGCGCCGCTTCCTTCGACGAGTCGGTAGCGCCCGCCGGGCTCGAGCGCGCTGAACACCTCGCGCGCTCGCTCGCGATCCGCGGCGAGCTTGGGCCAGTGCACGATCACCTCGACCGGCCCGCTCGCGGCGCCCAGGCCGATGTGCAACCAGCGGCTCGACTGCGACAGATAGCCCTCGCCGGCGCGCACGCCGTGCACGCTCGGCGGCGCTCCTTCGACGCGCACCTCGACGCGCGCGCCGAGCGCATCGCGCGGACCGCGTCGGCCTTCGAGCTTCACGCTGAGCGAGCGTCCTGCGCCTGCAGTGCGGTTGAGCATCAAGCGCGCGCGTGGGGAGTTGCGGCCCACGATCCACAGGTCCTCGCGTCCGTCGAGGTCCCAGTCGACGCGCGCCGCGGCGCGGGCGTCGTCGGCGAAGTCGAGCCCGCTGATGCCGGAGACGTCGGCGAAGCGGCCGTCGCGCGTGTTGAGGTACGCGCAGTGGCGCTCGCGCCCGCTCCACGACTTTCCTTCGCGCAGCATGCGGTGGATGGCGACCCAGCCGAGCTCGTAGCTCGCGCGTTCAGTGGAGCGCTCGGCGGTAGGGGATTGCGACACGACCTGTCGCCAGAAGAAGCTTCACAAGTCCTCGGGGTCTTCGCCCGTGACGAAGCCGTTGGGCACGAACAGGTCGGGCCAGCCGTCGTTGTCGTACTCGACGAACACCGAGCCCCAGGCCCAGCGGCCCATCGTCACGCCCGCGTGCTCGCTCACGTCCTCGAACACGCCCTGGCCGCGGTTCTTGAACAGCGTGTTCCCGCGCGCGTGGCGCTGGAAGCCAGCGAGCGTCGCTTCGGACGCGCCCGGCAGGAAGCGTCGCTGGTAGCTCACGCGCTCGCCCGCCGACGAGAACATGTTGCTCACGTACAGATCGAGCCGACCGTCGCGATCGAAGTCGGCCCAACTCACGCCCATGCCGGCCGCCATGTCCTCGACACCGGCCTGCGCCGCGACGTCCTCGAAGCGGCCGCCGTCGTTGCGGTAGAGGTTGTTGCGGCCGAAGTCGTTGGCGACGTACAGGTCGAGGTCGCCGTCGTCGTCGTAGTCCTCCCACGCGGCGGCGAAGCTGAAGCGCCGGTTGTTCTGATCGAGTCCGCTCGCGATCGTCGCGTCGACGAACGACCAGCCCTCGGGCCCGCTGTCGTTGCGCAGCAGCGTGTTGGGACGGCCGTTGTTCGCGTCGTGGTACGGCAGCGGCGTGACGTGCGCTTCGTCGGGCAGGATGTAGCCGCACACGTACAGGTCGAGATCACCGTCCTGGTCGTAGTCGGCGGCGCTGATCGAAGTCGTGCTCTCCACGTTGACGCGAGCGCGCTCGTTGAAGCGCGCGCCGCCGACGTTCTCGAGCACGAGGAGCAGCGGATCGACGTCGACGACCAGATCCTGATCCCCGTCGTTGTCCAGGTCGCACCACAGCGCCGCGCGCGACGCGTCGAGGAAGTCCACGCCCGCCTCGCGCGAGTGATCGCGCAGGGTTCCATCGCGCTGACGCAGGTACAGACGGTTGGGCAGTCCGCCCGGCTGGCACAGGTACAGATCGTCGAGCCCGTCGCCGTCCGCGTCGCCGAGCGCCAGACCTTCGTGACCGATGATCGACATCCCGAGCGCGCGCTCGATGCGGCCCGCCCAGTGCTCGAGCCCTGGGCCGAGCTGCGCGCGGAAGCTCTCCTCGCCCGCGAACGCGGCCGCGGTGGCCTCTTCGAACAGCGGCGCCGGCGCTTCGCTCTCCGAGTGCGCCTCGACGACGATGCGCGCGAGCTTGGGTTGCAGGTCGTCCGCGCCGAGCACGCTCCACTCGCAACGCCAAGTCGCGCGGAGCGAGCGCGCGGGCCGCGCTCCGTACGCGTCGAGGAACACGTAGCAGCGCGTCGTCACCCGGCCTTCGCGTTCGTCGACCGAGATGGTCTTGAACTGGTGGAACAGCGTCGCGGCGGGATCAAAGGCCGCGCGCAGTTCGCGCAGTGCTGCGAGAGCGCCTTCCACGCCGCGCAACTCCGCCTCCGACGCAGGCGCATCGTTGCGCGCGATTCGCAGCGAGTCCGTGCCGTGCGCGCTGTTCTCGCTCGCCGGCCTCAGCTTCGTGCACGCGAACTCGGCGTCCAGCAAGCGCTCGAGCGCGCTGGCCTCGAGGCTCTCGCCCGTCTTGAGCAACTCGGCCAGCGCCTTGAGTTGCGCGCCGGTCCGCTCGTTCCACACCTCGCTGGTCCAACCGTCCAGCGCCGCACTGGTGCGCGCGAACTTGTCGGCCATCTCGGGCGAGCGCAACTCGCCATAGGGCGCGGGGGCAGCGGGCAAGCGCTCTTCCGGTGCGCCTTGCGCGGGCGGCGCGGCTCCCGCCGACGTAGCGCCTTTCGCCTTGGTCGACGACTCACCGGGCCCAGCCGCCGCCGGAGCGTTCTGCGGGTTCGCGCGCTCGACCGCCCCTGTCGGACTCGCGTCCGCCGGCGCCTCGGCGCTCCCTTCACCCGAGCACGCGACGCCCCAAGCGCCCGCGCTCAACACCAACGCTCGCAGCCAGTCTCGCCTCATCGCGGACCCAAGGTACGCGGTCGACGCACGAGCGCCAAAACGCCGCGCCACGAGCTCGGCGAGCGCCGCGATGGCGCGCCCGGAGGGATTCGAACCCCCGACCAGCGGATTAGAAATCCGCTGCTCTATCCAACTGAGCTACGGGCGCCGCGCGGAGAGGGTGGTCGGGGAGATGGGATTCGAACCCACGACTCGAAGCACCCAAAGCTTCGCCTCTACCAGCTGAGGTACTCCCCGCCGAACGCCGAGAGCGTACGAGGGTCGACCAGCGGGCGCCAGCGAGCCCGCGAGCGCGCGGTGGTCGCGGCGGCGCGCGCGTCGTAGGCTGCTGCGCTTGGCGTGGGCGCACCGGTGCGGCCGACGCGCTTCGAAACGTAGTGGGAAACGCGCAGGTTGCATGAAGGTCTTGGTCGTTGGCGGCGGCGGTCGCGAGCACGCGCTCGCCTGGAAGTTGGCGCAGTCGCCGCTGTTCTCCGAAGTCGTATGCGCGCCCGGCAATCCCGGCACGGCCAAGGTGGCCCGCAACGTCGGCATCGCGGCGACCGATACGGCCAAGCTGACGCACCTGTGCCGCCACGAGAAGATCGAGCTCGCCATCATCGGGCCTGAGGAGCCGCTGTGCCGCGGGCTCGCCGACGAGTTGCGCGCCGCGGGCGTGAAGGTCTTCGGGCCCGGCGCTTCGGGCGCGCGACTGGAGGGCTCCAAGCTGTTCGCCAAGGAGTTCCTCACGCGCCACCGCATCCCGACCGCGGCCTTCCGTCGCTTCGATCGCTCGGGCGCGGCCAAGGCCTACCTCGAGTCGTGCGCGCAGTGGCCGCAGGTCGTGAAGGCCGATGGACTCGCGTCCGGGAAGGGCGTGTTCGTCACGCAGGACGCGCGCGAGGCCTGCACCGTCGTCGACGCGATCATGGAAGAGCGGCGGCTCGGCGAGGCCGGCTCGTCGATCGTGGTCGAGGAGCATCTGGTCGGCGACGAGGTCAGCGTGCTCGCGATGGTCGACGGTCAGACCATCTGCGTGTTCGAGCCCGTGATGGACCACAAGCAACTGAACGACGGCGACAGCGGTCCGAACACCGGCGGCATGGGCGTGTACTCGCCGGTGGGGGCCTTCACTCAACGGCTCCAGCGCCAGGTCGAGCAGAACATCCTGATCCCGACGCTGCACGGCTTGCGCCAGGACGAGATCGACTACCGCGGCATCCTGTTCGTCGGTTTGATGCTGACCGAGGCCGGGCCGCGCGTGCTCGAGTACAACTGCCGCTTCGGCGACCCCGAGTGCCAGGCGGCGATGCGCCGCCTCGCGAGCGATCTGGGGCCGTACGTGCTCGCCACGGCCGAGGGGCGACTGGGCGAGCTCGAGCCGCCGCAGTGGAGTCCGCGCGCGTGCGTCGGCGTCGTCGGCGCCGCCGAGGGGTACCCCGGTGACGTGCGTCGCGGCGACGTGATCAGCGGGCTCGAGGAGGCCGAGCAGATCGAGGACGTGGTCGTGTTCTACGCGGGCGTGAAGCGCAGCGCGAACTCGCTCGTGACCGACGGCGGGCGCGTGGTGTGCGTGACGGCGCTGGGCGACGATCTCACCCAGGCGCGCGAGAGCGCCTACTCGGCGTTCGAGCACATTCGCTGGGACGGCAAGTACGCGCGGCGCGACATCGGCGCGCGGCGCACGGCGCGCGTGCGCTGAGTTGCGGCGGAGCGAGGCTCGTGGCGGCGCGGCAGTCGGGTGAGCCGAGCCTCGCGGTCGTGATCCCGACGCTCGACGAAGCGCACAACATCCCAGCGCAGCTCGAGCGCTTGCTCGCAGCGGCGGATCCGCTCGATCGAGCGGATGAGCTGGTCGTCTCCGACGGCGGCAGCGGCGACGCGACGTGCGCGCTGGCGCGCGAGGGGGGAGCGCAGGTGCTGACCGGCGCCCGCGGCCGCGGCGAGCAACTCGGCGCAGGCGCGCGCGTCGCGCGAGCGGACGTGCTCGTGTTCCTGCACGCCGACAACCGCCTGCCTCCGGGCTCGCTGCGCGCGTTGCGCGGCCACTTCGCACGAACGTCGCTCGGCGCCGCCGGGCTGCGTCAGCGGATCGCGGCGCGCGGTTGGTTCTATCGCGCGGTCGAGCGCGCCGCGGATCGGCGCGTGCGACGTGGGATCGTGTACGGCGACTCGACGCTGTGCGTGCGCCGCGAGCTGTACGAACGCAGCGGCGGTTTCGCGCCGACGCCGTTGTTCGAGGATCTCGAACTCTCGCGCCGGCTCGCGACGCTCGCGCGAATCGAGCTGCTCTCCGACGTGTTCGTCGAAGTGGACGCCCGACGCTGGCGGCGCGAAGGCGCTCTCACCGCGACGCTGCGCAACTGGGCGCTGCGCGTCGCCTTCGAGCTCGGCGCGGCGCCTGAGCGGCTGGCGCGTTGGTATCCTCCGAGTTCCAGCGGCTCGCGGCGTACTCCGGCGCGCGACGCGGACCCCGAGCCCAACCGGTGAAGCACGAATCGATCCGCAAGTCCTTCGAGGACTTCCTGCGCACGCGCGAGCTCAAGCTGACTTCGCAACGCGAG
Organism: uncultured Planctomycetia bacterium; assembly: GCA_938003765.1. GTDB lineage: Bacteria > Planctomycetota > UBA1135 > UBA1135 > WYBT01. Next base: position 24,439 of record CALKYE010000218.1, on the reverse strand, counting down.
CGCATCTTCGAGCGCGCCTTCGCCACGCACGAGCACTTCAGCGCCGAGCAGCTCTACGACTGGTTGCGCGCCGAGCCCGGCCCGCGCGTCTCGCGCGCGACCGTGTACCGCACGATCGGACTCCTCGCGGAAGGCGGATTCCTCGGCTCGCTCGACGTCGGCCGCGGCGAGTTGGTGTACGAGCACCTGCTCGGGCACCGCCACCACGATCACATGGTCTGCACCGAGTGCGGGCGGATCGAGGAGTTCCACGACGAGCGCATCGAGGCGCTCCAACGCGAGGCGTGCGACCGCAAGGGCTTCGTGCTCCTCAGCCACTCGCACCGCCTGGTCGGACTGTGCCGCGGATGCGCGCGACGGCGAGGCGTCGCCAGCGGCGGCAAGGGCGCTCCGTCGGCCGGCGAATCCGGCGGCTCGCCCTGAATGACGAGCGGGGCCTCGCCAGTTCGTGGCGAAGCCCCGCTGCTCGAGCTGTCCGAGGTTCGAGCGCGATCGCGGCGGGCGCGTGTCGTGCGTCGAAGCGACTCGGCGCCGCGCGAATCAGCGCGCGGGATCCAGGCGCCGGTGCAGGCGCTCCATGATCACCTTGGCGTACTCGCCGTCGTTGACGGTGGACATGAACTTCTTGGCCGTCACGGTGAGCACCGACTTGTCGAGGTCGAAGGCCTCGACGGTGACCGTCACGTTGCGGTCGTCGAGCTTGGCCTTGGCGATGCGCGTCTGATCGTCGAACTCGATCAGCTCGGCGCTCTCCGCGGCGAGGAAGTCCTTGACGGTGTTCCAGACGATCTTGGCGTCCGAGTCGACGTGGCTGACGTAGGCGCGGTTGTCCATCATCTCACTGCCGAGCACGACACCGGCGGCGGCGCCGGCGACGATGCAGCTGGAGAGCGGAAGGGCCAGGAGGGCGATCAGGAGCGTGTTGCGCATGGCGAATTCTCGAGAAGAGGCAGGAAGTGCTGGATGACCCTCGCGGGGGGGCCTCGCGGGGCGACGGAGAAGGAACGCAGCGGTCGGGCGCGCCGATCAGCGGCCGGCAGCTGCGACGAGACGACGGTAGAACTCGAGGCCCTCGCCGTTGGGGCGAGGCGCAGAGCGAGTCCAGTGCGGGTGGTGCCAGGGGGCGACGTTGCGCTCGGGGTGCGGCATGAGTCCGAGCACTCTTCCGGTCGGATCGCACAGACCTGCGATCGCGTCGGTGGAACCGTTCGGCGCCTGCGGGTACTCCGCGGGGCCGCCGGTGCGCGTGACGTAGCGCAGTGCGACTTGTCCGCGTTGGCGGAGTCGCTCGAGCGCTTGCGCGTCCTTGAACATCAGTCGGCCCTCGCCGTGAGCGACGGGGGTCGGCCAGAGCGAACCCGCGTCCAGCCAGGCGCACGCGCTGGGCTCGTTGCGCAGCGTGACCCAGCGGCACTCGTAGTGGCCGGACACGTTGTTCGTCAGCGCGATGGTGCGCTCGCTGGGGCGCGCGCTCACGCCCTCGAGCAGTCCTGTGTCGACGAGCACCTGGAAGCCGTTGCACACGCCGAGCACGTAACCGCCGCGCGCGACGAATCCGGCCAGCGCTTCGCCGAGGAAGCAGCGCAGCTCGAAGCCGAGCACGCGGCCGGCGGCGATGTCGTCGCCGTAGCTGAAGCCGCCCGGCAACACGAGCAACGCGAACTCGTCGAGGCGTGAGGGGGCGTCGATGAGTTGTTGCACGTGCAGCAGCTCCGGCTTCGCTCCGGCCTGTTCGAGCGCCAGCAGCGTTTCGCGCTCGCAGTTGACGCCTGCGGCGCGCAGTACGAGAGCACGAGTCATCCCTGGAAGCCTCCCTGGTGTGCGGCGCGGAGATCTCCGAGCGCGACATCCACCAGAGCGCGCGACGCGCTCGAGATGACCAGCCGCGGCTCGCTGTGAACGGCGCCGACGCGGGTGAGGTCGACGCCCTGAAGCGCGCGTTCGAATTCGGCCGCGTGCTGCGGCTCGACCTCGACCAGGAAGCGCGTGCACGACTCGGAGAACAGCGCGAGGGTGTCGCGATCGACGCGCGCGGAGTCGAAGACGCCGAATGCGAGCGTCGAGATGTCCAGCCGCGCGCCGAGCTCGCCGGCGAACGCCATCTCAGCCGCGGCGACGGCGAGCCCGCCTTCGGACAAGTCGTGGCAGGCGCGCACGAGTCCGCTCGCGATCGCGCTGTGCACGGCGCGCAACGTGCGCGGAGCGAGCGCGAGGTCCGGGCGAGGCGTGCGACCGCTGTCCACGCCGAGCTGCGCGAAGTACTGCGATCCTCCGAGCTCCGCGTGCGTCATGCCGACGAGGTAGAGCAGATTGCCCGCGCGCTTGAGGTCCATCGAGACGGTGCGCGCGACATCGGGGACGATGGCGAGCGCGGACACGTACAGCGTCGGCGGGATCGAGATCACGCCGTCCGCCGTGCGGTACTCGTTGTTGAGGCTGTCCTTGCCCGAGATGAACGGAGTCTGGAACGCGACCGCCGCCGCGTAGCAACCGCGCGAGGCTTCGACGAGCGCGCCGAGCTGTTCGGGTCGCTTGCAGTTGCCCCACGAGAAGTTGTCGAGGATCGCGGTGCGCGAAGGATCTCCGCCGACGGCCACGACGTTGCGCAGCGCCTCGTCGATCGCGGCGCAGGCCATCGCGTACGGATCGCGCAGGCCGTAGTCGGGGTTGGCGCCGCAGCCGATGGCGATTCCGCGGCGCGAGTTCGCCAGCGGTTGCAGCACGGCGGCGTCGCCCGGACCGTCGTCGCGCTCGCCGCACAACGCGCCGAGCACGCGCATGCCCTGCACCTCGTGGTCGTACTGGCGAACGATCCATTCCTTGCTCGCGATGTTGGGCGAGCGCAGCAGCGCCAGCGTCATCGCGCTCGCATCGGCGCAGGGCGGACAGCCTTCGTCCGCGTCGAGAACGCGAGGCTTGGTGGCCTTGCGCAGAGGTCTCGGCGCGCCCTCGTGGAGGAAGTGCATGTCGAGTTCGGCGAGGCTCTCTCCGGCGTAGCTCAGCTCGAGCTTGCCGCTCGAGGTGAACTCGCCGATCGCCGTGGCGTCGCAGCCTTCCGCGTGGAACACCGCGAGCAGCGCCGCGAGCTTCTCCGGCGGAGTCGCGAGCACCATGCGCTCCTGCGCTTCGCTGATCCAGATCTCGGCGGGGGACAGACCGGGGTACTTGAGCGGCACGCGCTCCAGCTCGACGCGCGCGCCACAGTCGGCGCCCATCTCGCCCACGGCCGACGACAAGCCGCCGGCGCCGCAGTCGGTCACTGCGCGGTACAGCCGCGCATCGCGCGCGCGCAGCAGCGCGTCGGTCACGCGCTTCTCGGTGATCGGGTCGCCGATCTGCACCGCCGAGCTCGAGACGGACTGGGATTCGTCGTGGAGTTCGAGCGAGGAGAACGTCGCGCCGTGGATGCCGTCGCGTCCGGTGCGGCCGCCGACCACGACGATGATGTCGCCGGGGAGCACTTGCTTGTCCGTGCAATCCGCGGGCATCAACCCGACGCAACCCGCGTACACGAGCGGATTGCCGACGTAGCGCGGATGGAACCACACGCCGCCGTTGACGGTCGGGATCCCCATGCGATTGCCGTAGTCGCGCACGCCGGCGACGACGCCGCGCAGGATGCGGCGCGGATGCATGCAGCCCTTGGGCAATTGCTCGGACGGCAGATCGGGAGGACCGACGAAGAACGCGTCGGTGTTGGCGATGGGCTTGGCGCCGAGGCCCACGCCGAGGATGTCGCGGATCACTCCGCCCACGCCCGTTCCTGCGCCGCCGTAGGGATCGATCGCGCTGGGGTGGTTGTGCGTCTCCACCTTGAAGCACACGTTCCAGCCCGGCTCGAACTCGATCACGCCCGCGTTGTCGTGGAACACGCTCACGCACCACGGCTTGGCCAGCTCGAGCGTGGCCGCCTTGATCGTGCGCTTGAGCAGGTTGTCGATGAGCTCACCGTCGTAGTCGATCACTCCGGTGAACGTCTTGTGCTTGCAGTGCTCGCTCCACGTCTGCGCGAGCGTCTCGAGCTCGGCGAGCGTCGGTTCGCGTTGCAGCGTTCGATAGTGCGCCTGGATCGCGCGCATCTCGTCGAGCGACAGGCTGAGCTGGCCTTCGTGCGAGAGCTGCTCGAGTCGAGCGTCGTCCGCGTCGCGCAGAGGAACGTGTTGCACGACGCGCAGCGCGCCGGCGGTGGGGAACTCGAAGTGCAGTCCGTCGTCGTCGACGAAGATTTCGTCGACGACGTCGTTGGCGAACACTTCGCGCGCAACGGTGTCGAGTTCGGCGCGGGTCAGCGCGCTCTCCAACTCCCACGCGACGAAGGTCAGCACACGCACGGTGCGATCGCCGCGGAGCGCGGTGTTCTGACGCGCGATCGCGGCTTCGATCGTCAGCGCGCACGGATCCATGACTCCGCGCCGACGCATGACGACGATGCGTTGACGTCCCGCGCCAGTCCGACGCGGCCACGCGCCCGGAGCCGTGACTTGCACGTGCTCGAGCACGGGGTCCACCAGCAACTGCGAGGCGAGCAGGTCGACCTGCGCCGCGTCGAGCGTGGGGGACAGCAGGTAGCCGCGGCCTCGCCGGATCGAGCGCACCCCGCGCACGCCGATTTCGGCGAGCGCACCGACCGCGGCCTGGCCGGCCGGATCGTCGATTTCGGGCCGCCGGAAGACGTCGACTCGCCAGGCCCGCGGGGGGGCCGCGGTGGTACTCGAAACGCTGCTCTTCAAGGAGGCCGAGGACGCCACTGAGGTTGGGGGCGGGACGCAAGATTTGGGCGCATCGACGCCCCTCAACACCACCCGTTGGGCTCGGACGCGTCCCAGCGACCCCGAGCGGCCTCATGGTAGCGGCGCGCCGCCTCGCGTCCCAAGCCCCCTTTCGCTGGAGCGGGGGCGAATCTACTCTGCGGCTCGTCCGCGGCGCTCAGCGCGCGCTCCCTTCGAGCGCAGCTACCCCCGCGGCCCCACGACCATGGCGACCACCGAACGACCTCAGGCGCGCGGCGACGCCGCCTCCCTGGCCTTTGAGCGACCGATCCGCGAACTCGAGGCCAAGCTCGCTGAACTCGAGGCGCTGGCGCTCCGCACGCGGCTCGACATCTCAGGCGAGATCGAAGCGCTGCGGCGACAGCACCGGGCGGCCATCGAGTCGAAGTACAAGGATCTGAGCGCCTGGGAAACGGTCAACGTCGCGCGGCACGCCGAACGGCCGGTGGCGCTCGACTACGTCCTGGGAGTCACCGACGACTTCATCGAGCTGTGCGGCGACAAGTACTTCGCCGACGATCAGGCCATCGTCACGGGCTTCGCGACGATGGGGGAGCGACGGATGCTCCTGGTGGCTCATCGCAAGGGCAAGACGACCAAGGAGCGCATCGCCTGCAACTTCGGTTGCGCGCACCCGGAGGGCTACCGCAAGGCGCTGCGCAAGATGAAGCTGGCCGAGAAGCTCGGCCTGCCCATCGTCAGCCTCATCAACACTCCCGGCGCGTATCCGGGGATCGGCGCCGAAGAGCGCGGACAAGCCGCGGCGATCGCCGAGAACATCCTGGCCATGATGTCGATCCGCGCGCCGATCCTCTCGATCGTGATCGGCGAGGGCGGTTCGGGCGGCGCCTTGGGTATCGGCGTCGGCGACCGCGTGCTGATGATGGAGTACTCGTACTACTCGGTCATCAGCCCCGAGGGCTGCGCCGCGATCCTGTGGAAGGACGGCGAACGCAGTCCCGACGCAGCGGAGGCGCTCAAGCTCACCTCTCGCGACCTCACGCGGCTGGGCGTGGTCGACGGGGTCATCCCGGAGCCGCTCGGCGGCGCCCATCGCGCGCCGACGGTGGCCATGGACGAGGTGCGCCGCACGATCCTGCGCGAGCTCGAGGCGCTGGACGGGATCCCGCTCGACCAGTTGATCGCCAACCGGCGAAAGAAGTTCCGCCGCATGGGCGTCACCCCGGGGCGGTTCCCGACGCTCTGAGGGCGTTCGACGCGCCGGAATGGGCGCGCAGACCGCGCTGCCCGTCGGCGCGCGCTGCTTGGCGCTCCGCCGCCAACATGCGAGTCTCTACTTCGTAGTCGGCGAGCCCGCGGCGCAGGCGCAGTGCACGGAATGGATCCGGCCGCGCCTCGTCGCTGTCCACGCCATGCAACCGGCCTTCGTTATGGAGCGTCCCGCGCCCCCTGCTTCCAAAGCCGCGAGCGCGTCGTCCGCCGATGCGCAGCGGGCCAGTGGCGTGGAATCGCTCGCGAGCCAGGGACCCGACCCGCGGGAGCGCGAGTGGATCGAGCGGGCGCAGCGCGGTGACGGCGACGCCTTCCGCGAACTGGTCGAGCGCCACCAGCAGCGGGCCTTCCGGATCGCACGGCACCTCACACCGAACGACGAGGACGCCCGCGACTTGGTGCAGGAGGCGTTCCTGCGGGTGTTCCGCAACATCGAGCGCTTCGACTTCGAGCACAGCTTCTCGACCTGGCTGCACCGCATCGTCACGAATCTGGCCATCGACCACCTGCGGCGCCGGCGCGTGGTGGCCAAGGGGCTCGGCGGTCAGGCGGACGCCGACGAGATCGAGCCCGAGTTCGATCCCGTGGATCGCCGCGCCGCGACGCCCGCAGACCGACTCGAGGCCGCTGAGACCGGCCGCAAGGTGCGCGAGTGCATCGCGGCGCTGGCGCCGCACTTCCAATCGGTGCTGCTGCTGCGCGAGATCGAAGGGTTGCCGTGCAACGAGATCGCCAAGATCGTCGGCGCGACGCATGTGACCGTGCGCTGGCGGCTGCACCGCGGACGCAAGTTGTTTCAAGAGGAATGGGAGCGACGCGAACGCGCCGAGGACTCCTCGCGGCCGGCGCTTGCGCCGAGCGAAGAGCGAGGAACGGCGCTCCCGCCGGAGGTGGATCGATGATCGACGAACTGGGAACTGAGTGCGCTCCGATCGAGGCCTGCTTGCCGCTGCTCGTCGGCGGCGAGTTGGAGCAGCCGCTGGCTGAACAGGTCGAGGCCCATGTGGCGCGCTGCGCGCGTTGCAACAGCAGCCTGATGGCGCTGAAAGCGGCCCTTTCACATCTCGCTGCGGAGCGGGCGCGCGTCGACCCGACGGTCGACCTGTGGCCCGACCTGCAACGGGAACTGGTCGCGAGCGGACGGATCGTCGCGGGCCCGCTGGTGCGCTCCCCAGAGTCCGCCGGCGGTGAGTGGGGCTCGACGAAGCCCGCGAAGCTGCGCCCGGCCGGCGCCGCTGCGTCTCGCACCTCGAGTTGGCTGCGTCGAACGGCGCTTCTGGCCGCGGCGGCCGGCATCGCGGTCGTGACCTGGCAGCTGACGACTTCTGAAACACCGACAGCGCCGGGTGAGCTGCCTGGCGCTCGACACGGTCTCGCCGCAGCGAGAGATGCGACACCCGCCGAACAGCGCGCGTCTGAAGTCCACTCGTCACCGGGTCAGGTCGCGCTCGTTGGAGATGGCTCGGCCACCGCTGCGTCGACTTCTTCGGGTGCGGCTCCGGCGCTCGATCCGGCGGAGACGCTGGTCGCCGGCCCGCTGAGCGCGCCGCTCGGCGAACCCGCCGCTGGCTTGCGGCGGCTGGGATCCGAGGAGCCGCTGTTGCGCGATTCGATCGATCCGCGGGGCTCCGGGGGAGACTATTCCCTCGCAGGCAGCCGCGGTCTGAGGTGAGTCTCCAGTCCTGATGCAAGGCGCGGTTCGCGCGCCGAGGAGTAGTTGTAGTCATGAAGTTCGGGTTGCTCTTGGCGTCCGTGGCGGCGAGCACCGCTCTCGCCCTGCAGGACTCGACGGCAGGCGCTGGGCTGGTGCGCGTTCCCGCGCGACAGGATCCCGATCGGACGGCCATCCGCCTGGAGCGCGCCGACTCAGCGTTCGACCCCGTGCAGTGGCGCGAACGGCTGGCGGCGCGGGACCTCGATCAACGCATGTTCGCCTTCGAGCAACTGCTCGATCGCGCAGGCGCGGATCCTTCGATCCGCGAGCACGTCGAGGAGTGGTCGCGCGGACAAGACGAGCTCGCGTGGACCGCGCGATTGCTCCTGCGAGATCTCGACCGCCGCGATCCGCAGTCGCTGCGTCCGCGGCGCGGCCTGTGGCGCATCGAACCCTTCTCCGCCGAGCCTTGGGCCGACCTCGAACGACGCCTCGACGAGCTGTGGAAGCTGCACGACAGCGGGCGCGGGCTGTGGAGCGCTCCTGGTGCGGGCGGCAGCAGTTCGTCGCAGAGCACTCAAGTCGAGATCGGGCCTGACGGCGTGAAGGTGCGCGTGACGGAAGACGTGGACGGCCAGCCCACGACCCGCGAATACAGCGCCGCCACACTCGATGACTTGCTCGAGGCGCATCCCGAATTGCGCGGCAGGATCGGCGTTCATGGCGCCTCGCCGTCGGGGCCGAGCTTCGGCCCGCGCTTCGACTGGTTCCTGCGCGATCCGCGCGGCGGCGTCGACGCTGAGGATCCGCTTCGCGCGAGAGTTCGCACGGACATCCTCGGTGTCGTGCTCGAGGAACTCAGCGCGGATCAGCGCCGCGACCTGAGTGTCGCCGAGGGAGTCGGGCTGCGCATCGCGCGCGTCGAAGCGGGCACGATCGCCGAGCGCCTCGGGCTCAAGGCGGGCCACATCCTGCTCGAACTCGACGGTCAGCCGATCCGCAGTCGCGACGACGTCACGGGACGCATCCGTTCACGCGAGCGCGGTGCGGAGGTGCGCGCCGTCTATCTCGACCGCTGGGGACAGCGGCACGAGTCGCGCTGGCGCGAACACGACGCTCAGGAGATCTGAGCCCCGGCGATCTGATCCCGGCGCGCCTCGCGATTGCGGGCGTCAGCCCTTCGCGCGTCCCAGCGCCACTTCGCACTCGCTCAGAAGGTCGAGCGCGCGTTGGACGTCGGGGTGGTCGAGCGCGAGTTCCGAACGCTTGAGGAACTGCTCGATGTCGGCTCGCGCGCCGTCGTGCTGACCCAGGTCGCGGCGCAGTTGCGCTCGACGGCTGTAGATCTCCGAGCGAGTCGGATCGAGCTCCAGCGCTGAGTCCAGGTGCGCGATTGCGTCACTCTTGCGGCCGAGCGTCACCAACAGGCCCGAGGCCTGCAGATGGGTCTCGACGACCAGGCGCTCTCCGCCGGCGAGCAGGCGACGGATCTCCGCTTCCTGCGCGGCGCCGAGCTTCGGACGCGAGAGATCCGCTCGCCAGAACTCGAGCTCCTGGCGGCTGAGTTCCAGCAACTGCTCCGACCAGCCCAGAGCGGCCGCGTGATCGCCGCGCAGCGCCGCGACGCGCTGAAGACCGTTGATGGCCTGGATGTTCGAGGGCTTCGACGTGAGCGCAGCCTGGTAGAGCGAGGCGCTCTCGTCCCAGAATCCGCGCGCTTCCTCTCGCAGCTGCTCCGCGCGTTGCGCGGGATCCGCGGCCGGCGTCTGGCGCTTGCCGGCGACGAGTTCCGCCGCCGACTCCCAGTAGAGGACGCCCTTGCGCTCGAGGGCTTCTCCCAGCCCGATCTGAGCGCGGTAATCCGCCTCGCGAATCACGCTGCGGAACAGCTTCTCGGCCAGGAGCACGTCATCCGTCTTGCCGCGCTTGATGTGAGTCCAGCCCTTGATGAGCAGCAGTTCCGACTCGCGCGGGTCCAACGCCAGTCCGAGGTCGGCCTGCCGCTCCGCCTGTGCGTAGTCGCCCGAGCTGAAGAACTTCATCGCGAACTCGCGGTGCAGCTTGAGGCGCTCCTCGGCGCTGGGGCCGTTCTCGTCGGTCGAGGAGCAGGAGCACAGCGCCAAGGCGGCGACGACTGCGAGCACGAGCTTGCGCTTCATGGGTGGGGATGACGGTGGAGCCGGTGGGACGGGGCCGCGGACGTGCGCGGGTGCTCAGCGAGCACCTAGTAACCGCTGAAGTCGCTCGGGTTGCAAGCGCAGCGCCAGCGTCTTGCCGCCCGAGAGCGTCACGAGCCCGGGCTTGGCGCCCTTGGGCTTGTGGACGTCCTTGCCGCGGGCGACGTGCACGTTGGCGCGCGTGGCGCCGCGCAGCGGAGAGAAGTGGACGGCCAGATGCGCTGCGTCGAGGAGTTCCTCCGAGTCGGGCTCGGGCCGACCGGCCATGCGCAGCACGACGTGGCTCCCCGGCGCGTCGGCGGTGTGCAGCCAGACGTCGTTGCCGCGGCAGATGCGGATGCTGAGCTCGTCGTTGTCGCGCGCGTTGCGACCGACCAGGATTTCGCTGCCGCGCAAGCCGGCGAACGAGTGGTACGGCTTGCGAGGCGCGGGCGCCTCCTTGCGCTTGGGCGCAGCCTGAGGAGCTTCGAGCAAACCCTGAGCGACCCACGACTGCTCCAGTGCCTCAGGATCGGAGTCGGGTGCGCCCAGCGCTTCGAGCGCGCGCTCCAACTCGTTCGCGCGCTGCTCGGCGATCTCGATCTCGCGCGCCACCGATTCCGCCGAGCGGATCAGCTTCTTGTAGCGCTCGAAGTAGTGCTCGAGGTTCTCGTGCGGGCTGCGGCGCGGGTCCAGCTCCAGCGTTCTGGTGACGCCGTCGGCTTCGAAGAAGTCGGACAGCGTCACGCTGGTCTGGCCTCGCGACAGTTCTGCGAGGTGCGCTTTGAGGAGCTCTCCGTCGCGCCGCACGCGCTCAGCGTTGTCCACCGCAGCTGCGCGCTGGCGCAAGCCGCGGAGCAGCGACTGCGTGCGCTCCAATCGGCGTGTGATGCGCTCGCGCAGCTCGCGCACGGCGCGCTCGTGCGCAGCGCGCGCGATGGCCGGGCCCAAGCGGCGCTCGACCAGCCACGACAGCGGCGCGCGCGGATCGGGGCGCGCGCTCGGCTCATCCGCGGCGCCTGACTCGGTCTCGTCCCCGAGCAACTCGCGCAAGCTCACGGCCTCGTCTTCGCGCGCTCGACCGCCGGGCTCGTTCCACGGCTCTCCGACGCGAAGTCGCGCGGCCGCCTTGCTGCCGGGCGCCGGCGCGCTCAGCACGTCGAGCAGTCGCTCGTTCGGCCCCAGCAGCAGCAGGTTGGCGTGGCGTCCGGTGAGCTCCGCGAGAAGCACACGCCGCTCGCCGCACGCAGTGTTGTCGAACTCGAACGCGACGATCCGATCGCGGGCGACCTGCGTCAGCTTGCGCAGCCGCGCTCCGACCAGGTCCGCGCTCACGCGGCGATAGAACGGGCCCACCGGACCATCGGGGTGAGTCTGTCGCGCGGTCTGCAAGTGCAGGCGCGGCGCGTCGGAGTCGGCCGAGACCCGCACCTTGGCGACGAGCTTGCCGTCGGTGTCCGGCAAGTCGCGCAGGTACAGCACCAGATCGCGCGGAGGAAGTGCGAGGACTTCCAGCACCGTGCCGCCGACCAACAGCGGCGCCAGTTCGTCGATCAACTCGCGGACGTGGCGCGCGCCGAGCGTGGGGGGCGGCTTCATCGCGACGGCCCGGCGGCGCCGGCACCCGCGCGCGATCGCACGGGTGCGCGTCCGTTCAGGCCAACTCCTCGGCGACGTTGTAGATCCAGGGCGTCGTCACCGGGGTCCAGCTGACGAGCTCGCGCGCGTCGCCGAAGAACAACCCCAACTCGCGCTGCGCCGACTCCGGGCTGTCCGAGCCGTGGACCAAGTTGTTCGAGAACGACATGCCCAGGTCGCCGCGGATGGTGCCGGGCGCAGCCTTGCGCGAGTTCGTCGCGCCCATCATGTTGCGCACGACCTCGATCGCGTCGACGCCTTCGAGCGCGAGCGCGACGACGGGCGCCGAGGTCATGTACTTCACGAGCCCCGGATAGAAGGGCTTCGACTTGTGGGGCTCGTAGTGCGCCTCGAACACGCTCGGTTCGAACTGGCGGAGCTTGAGGCCGAGGAGCTTGAGTCCCTTGGACTCGAAGCGCGACAGAATCGCGCCGACCAGTCCGCGTTGGACGGCGTCGGGCTTGAGCAGAACGAGCGTACGTTGAACAGCCATGGAGAACCGTGGTGGGGGTGGGGTGGGGCGGCCAGACTCGAAAAAATGGCCAAAGAGGATAGCGGGCGCGCGGGCCCCGACCAAGCTGCGCGGAATCACCTTCGCGTGCGTCGCGGACTCGTCGCACGGCGGCGCGCGGAACTTGCGCCAGACCGTTGACCGGCGCGAGTTCATCACTACAGTCTTTGGCCCTGCAAGTCGTTTTGCAGGCGTTCACGCGCCTGGAAGACGATCGGCGGGTTCGAGAGTCTCGGCGGCGCATCCGACGCGCGGACGGGTCCCTCGCCAACGAGTTTTCCAGTCCACAGTCGCAGCGCGCGCTGAGTTCCGCGAGGGGCAGGCTCGCCATGCAGGATCGAGACGCGAACGAGCACAGCGCGAGCGCCAAGGCGCGCGCGCGGGCCGACGGGCAGGCTGCCTACATGAGGCATGCCGGCGCCGGACTGCAGTTCGCTCTGACCTTCCTGGGGCTGGGGCTCGTCGGCTGGTGGCTCGACGGTCGTCTCGGGAGCGCGCCGTGGCTGCTGATCTGCGGCATCGTCGTCGGCGCCGCGGGCGGGATGTACTCGCTCGCAGCGCGGCTCGGCGCACTGCCCGGTTCGAAGCGGCGCGACCCTCCGGATCCGCCGCGCTGAGAACCCGCACTCTGAAGTCTCCCCGCACTGCGTGCTCCCCGGTCGCCCACGCCTTCGGCGCGCGGCCTGGAGCTCTCGAGTGCGGCCTGGCCCGCTGAACAACGGACGTCGGTCGACCTGCGTCGCTCAGCGCTGGCCTGCAACTCCCACCTCGCCCCGATCACCTCCGATGCAACGCGCATCCCACCGACTGCACTACCTCGCCGCGCTCGCCGCGTTGCCGGTCGCCGGCGCGGTCGCGCTGCGTATGGGGGATGCGCGCGGTGTCGGCGTCGCGCTCGGTGCTGTCGCCGCCGTGGCGATCTCGGTCGTCGGCTGGCTGGCCGAAGCGCGTTCGCTGCGCGCCGCCTCGCCCGGCGCCAACGCGGCGATGACGGCCTTCGCGCTCGCCTTCCTTGTGAAGCTCTTCGTGGTCGCCATCGGCGCGGTCTGCCTGCGATTGAACGACACGTTGGCCGCCCTGGCGGACTGGCGAGCGTTCCTGCTCGGCTTCGCCGGCGCCGTGGCCTGGGTCCTGTTCGTTGGGTCCTTCCGGCGCTTTGGCGCCGCGCGCGCGCCGAAGGAGGCGCCTGCTTCGTGCTGAGGTACCTGCTCACCCCGCGCTTCGCGCTGATCCTCGCCGTGGTGGTCGCGGCCTGCTGGGCCTCGTACCACTTCGGCGTGCACCACTCCACTCCGGATGAGGCCTTCCGCGCCGCGCCGGCGTCGGTGTTCAGCTCCCTGTTCGGACACCTCACCCCCGCGGTGCTGGCCTCGGACGCGCACCACGGCGCGCACCACCTGATCGGGATCCCGGCGCCCTGGCTGCCGTCGATGCTCACCAATGTCGACGGCCAGGACGTCGACATGCTCGTGCTCACCAACCTGCAGTTGTTCCAGATCGCAGCGGTCCTCGTGACGCTGATCGCGTTCAGCGGTGTGGCCAGCTACCTCCGTTCGGGCCGCGGCGACGTGTGGAGTCGCATGGGCGCGGGCTTCGCGCGCTACATCCGCGACGAGATGGTCGTCCCCGTGATGGGCAAGGAGCACGGCTCGCACTTCCTGCCGTACTTCCTGTGCGTGTTCTTCTTCGTGTTCTTCCAGAACGCGCTGGGACTGCTGCCGCACGGAGCGACGGCGACGGCGAGCATCGCGGTCACCGGCGCCATGGCGGCGACGACGTTCGCCGCGATGATCGGCTGCGGAATGGCCGTGCAGGGGCCGATCGCCTTCTGGAAGAACCTGGTGCCCCACGTGCCGCTGCCGCTGTGGCCGCTGATGTTCGTGGTCGAGCTCGTCGGCCTGATCGTGAAGCCGGTCGCGCTCACGATTCGTCTGTTCGCCAACATGACCGCCGGTCACCTGATCGTGCTGTCGTGCATGGGCCTGATCATGTTCTTCGGTCAGTCCAAGGCGGTCGTGGGCTTCGGCTCCGCGCCGCTGGCCGTGGGCTTCGGCGTCTTCATCATGATCATCGAGACGTTCGTCGCGCTGCTGCAGGCCTACATCTTCACCACGCTCTCGATCATCTTCGTCGGCGCCGCGATCCATCCGGAACACTGAGCGCCCTCGTCACTCGACCTGGCTCGATGGCGCGCGCGCCGTCGGACCAGGACCCTTCGAACCGTCCTCCAACTCTCTTAGTCAAACCCCAACCCCCGGCCTCTTCGCAGGCCACTCAAGCGGAGACCTGATTTCCATGCTGAATCCCTCGGATGCCATCCTCGCCGTCCAAGAAACCGGCAACCTCGCGTGGGCCTACTTCGGCGCCGCCATCGGTGCGGGCGTGACCGCCATCGGCGCGGGCCTGGGCATCAGCAAGATCGGCTCGTCGGCCAACGACGGCATCGCGCGTCAGCCGGAAGCTGCGAACGACATCAAGGGCGGCTCGCTGATCCTGGCGGCCTTCATCGAAGGTGTGTCGCTGTTCGCGGTCGTCGTGGCGCTGCTGATCGCGCTGAAGTGAATCCGGGTGGGGCGGCTCGCGCCTGTGCGGGCCGGCGCCGCCCTGCGACTGTCGCTCTCCAATTGCCCGTCTAGACTCCGCGGAGATCCGTCATGGACCTGGGAATCGCGTTGCTCGTCTCGGCGCCCGTCGCCGAAGGCGGTGGGTTGAACCCGTTCAACCCCACTGGCTTCGGCGGCATCCTCTGGACTTGGATCATCTTCCTCGTCGGCTTGCCGCTGATGTGGAAGGTGGTCATGGGCCCGATCACGCACGCCCTCGAGGCGCGCGACGAGCAGGCTGCCGAAGCCATCAAGGCCGCGGAGAAGGCGCGCGAGGAAACCGCGCGCGCCAAGGCCGAGGTCGAGGGCAAGGTGGCCGAGGCCCGCGCGGAGTCGGCGCGCATGATCGCCGAGGCGCGCGAGCGCGCTACTGCGGTCGAGAAGCAGATCGTCGACGAAGCCAACCTCAAGGCGCAGCGCGCCGCCGAGGCGGCTTCCGCGGCGATCGCGGCCGAGCGCGACAAGGCCATCGCGGCCATCCGTGATGAAGTGGTCGACCTGTCGATGCGCGGCGCTCGGGCGGTGCTCGATCGCAACGTCGGCGGCGACGACGATCGGCGCCTGGTGTCCGACATGGTCGGCAAGCTCAAGGCGGTCTCGCGGTGAGCGGTTCGAACGTCGTCGCCACGCGCTACGCCACAGCGCTGTTCGAGCTCGCCCGTGAAAAGGGCGTGCTCGATGCGGTGAACGCCGACGTCGAATCGATCGCGGCTCAGGTCGCTTCGGGCGCGCTGCGCGAACTGCTCGACCAACGTTCTGCTCCGGAGCGCAAGCAGGCTCTGGTCGAGGCTCTGGTCTCGAAGCAGAACAAGCTGACGGCCAACCTTGTTCGGCTGCTGGCGACCCGTCGACGTCTCGAAGTGCTGCGCGGACTTCCGGCTGCGTTCCGCCGCTGCGTTCTGACCGAACGCGGTCAGGTCGAAGGCGTGGTGGAGTGCGCGCGACCCATCGCCGGCGGCGAGCTCGCTGAGATCGCCGTCGCCGTGGGCTCCCTGCTGGGCAAACAGGTGCTGCTCTCCTCGCGCGTCAACCCCGAGCTGATCGCCGGCGTGCGTGTCTTCGTCGACAACCGCCTGATCGATCAGTCCGCCGCAGGCCGCCTCGACAGCTTGCGCCGCAAGCTCTCGCTCGCGCGCCTGTAACTGGTAATCCTCCGTCCGTCCTCTCGCGTTCACTCCCCGGCCCCTGTCGGGCCCGGCGAACTCCCCTCGAAGAAGTCAAAACATGGAACTGCGTCCCGCGGAAGTGACCTCGGTCCTCAAGAAGGAGATCGAGTCGTACAAGGGCGAGACTGCGATGCAGTCGGTCGGAACGGTGCTGTCGGTCGGCGACGGCGTCGCGCGCGTCTACGGACTCGACGACTGCATGATGAACGAGCTGATCGAGTTCGCCGGCGGCGTGCGCGGTGTCGCGCTCTCGCTGGAAGAGGACAACGTCGGCTGCGTGCTCCTCGGTGACGCCACCAAGATCAAGGAAGGCGATCTGGTGAAGACCACCGGACGCATCATCTCGGTGCCGACGGGCAACGCGCTGCTGGGCCGCGTCGTCAACGCCCTCGGCGACCCGCTCGATGGCAAGGGACCGCTGGCCGTCACGGCCGCGGACTACCTGCCGATCGAGCAGCCGGCGCCGAACGTCGTCGAGCGCGAGCCGGTCAAGCAGCCGCTCCAGACGGGCATCAAGGCCATCGACGCCATGATCCCGATCGGCCGCGGTCAGCGCGAACTGATCATCGGCGACCGCCAGACGGGCAAGACCGCGCTGCTGATCGACACGATCCTCAATCAGAAGCTCACCGGCGGCGGGGACCCCAAGAACCCCGAGCAGGTCATCTGCATCTACGTCGCCATGGGGCAGAAGCAGTCGACCGTGGTCGACGTCGTGCGCCGCCTCGAGAAGGCCGGCGCGATGGCGTACACGATCGTCGTTTCGGCCAGCGCGATGGACGAGGCCTCGATGCAGTACCTCGCGGCGTACGCGGGCTGCACGATGGGCGAGCGCTTCCGCGACGAAGGCCGTCACGTCGTCATCATGTACGACGACCTCTACAAGCAGGCGCTGGCCTACCGCCAGGTCATGCTGCTGCTGCGCCGTCCTCCGGGCCGCGAGGCGTTCCCCGGCGACGTGTTCAACCTGCACAGCCGCTTGCTCGAGCGCGCGGCGAAGCTCTCGAAGGACGCGCCCAAGCTCAACCCGCGCTACAAGGCGGGCGGCGGTTCGATCACGGCGCTTCCGGTCGTCGAGACCCAGGAAGGCGACGTGTCGGCGTACATCCCGACCAACGTGATCTCGATCACCGACGGCCAGATCTTCCTCGAGTCGAGCCTGTTCAACTCCGGCGTGCGCCCGGCGGTGAACGTCGGTATCTCGGTCTCGCGCGTGGGTGGTTCGGCGCAGATCGGCGCGATGAAGAAGATCGCCGGCGGCCTCCGCATCAACCTCGCTCAGTACCGCGAACTGCAGGCCTTCGCGCAGTTCGGTTCGGACCTCGACAAGGCGACGCAGGCGTCGCTGACGCGCGGCGAGAAGCTGGTCGAGATCCTCAAGCAGGGCCAGTACGTCCCCGTGCCGGTCGAGAACCAGATCATGTTGATCCACGCGGGCACTTCGGGAGCGCTCGACGACTTCCCGACCAAGCGCCTCGACGAGTTCGAGCGCGTGTTCCTCGCGCACATGGCCGACAGCGTCCCCGAGGTCGGCAAGGAGATCCTCGAGACCAAGGCGCTCAGCGACGCGGGCAAGAAGAAGCTCGACGCGGCCATCGCGACCGTCAAGAAGCGGATCACGGGCTAGTCCGATGGCCTCCCTTCGCGACCTGCGCTCACGGATCAAGTCCGTGGGCAACATCAAGCAGATCACGCGCGCCATGGAGATGGTCGCGACGACGAAGCTTCGTCGCTTCCAGGATCGCGCGGTCGCATCGCGTCCGTACGCGCAGGAAATCGCGCAGTTGCTCGGCCGTCTCAGCGCGGCGATGGGGGAGAAGCTCTCCGGCGACCCCATCTTCCGGCCGGGTCCGGGCAAGGCTGTCGGCCTGCTCGTGATCGGCTCGGACCGCGGCCTGTGCGGAGCCTACAACTCGCAGCTGTTCATGGCGCTCGAGCGCTGGATCGCGGCGAACCCCGGCGTGGATCTGCGTTGCTACGTGTACGGCAAGCGTGCGTACCAGTACCTGCAGAAGCGCGGGCTGAAGATCGAGCGCTACTTCGCCGAGCCGCCGCTCGAGAAGCTCGACTACCGCCTGGCGAAGTTCACCGCCAAGACGCTGACCGAGGCCTTCACCTCCGGCGAGTACCGCGAGGTCAAGATCCTCTACACGGCGTTCGAGTCGATGGCCAAGTACGTGCCGACGACGGCGACCTTCCTGCCCGTGCAATCGGAAGCGGCCAAGGACTCCAACGCGTCCAGCGATGTGATCCTCGAGCCGAACGTCGAGGCGCTGCTCGGCAAGCTCGTGCCGCGCTACCTCGAGACGCGCATCTACAACGCCATGCTCGAGGCCATCACCTCCGAGTACGCCAGTCGGCGCATGGCGATGAAGAACGCGACCGACGCCGCCACCGACATGCAGGGCATGCTCAAGGGCGTCTACAACCGCAAACGCCAAGAAGGCATCACCAAGGAACTGCTCGACATCGTCGGCGGCGCGGAAGCGCTGCGCGGCAAGTAGCGGCTTCCTCGACGTACTTCCACGCGCTCACCAACCACGCGCCGAACTCACCGCGCTCCGCCCCGCCCCGCGGGCGCCCACGAACACTTCATCGGACTCTCCCCATGACCACGACTGCGCAAGCGAACCTCGGAACGGTGGCCCAGATCTTCGGGGCCGTCGTCGACGTGCGATTCCCGGCCGGCAAGCTGCCGCCGATCTACCAGGCGATCTCCGTGAAGGACGAGAAGAAGGGCATCGATCTGATGCTCGAGGTCTCGCAGCACCTGGGCAACGACGTCGCGCGCTGCGTCGCGATGGCGTCGACCGACGGCTGTCGGCGCGGCATGACCGCGGTCGACACCGGCTCGCCGATCAAGGTGCCGGTGGGCGACGCCTGCAAGGGCCGCATCTTCAACCTGCTCGGCCAAGCGCTCGACTCGAACTCGCGCGGAGCGGTGAAGGCCAACGAGTACTGGCCGATCCACCGCGCGGCGCCGAGCTTCGAGAAGCAGGAAGCCATCAGCCAGGTGTTCGAGACCGGCCTCAAGGTCGTCGACCTGCTGTGCCCGTTCGCCAAGGGCGGCAAGATCGGACTGTTCGGCGGCGCGGGCGTCGGCAAGACCGTGCTCATCCAGGAACTGATCCGCATCACCGCCGTCGAGAAGGGCGGCTTCTCGGTGTTCTGCGGCGTCGGTGAGCGCACCCGCGAGGGCAACGACCTGTGGCTCGAAATGACCGAGGCCACCTACAAGACGCCGGACGGCAAGCAGCAGTCCGTGATCGACAACGCCGTGCTCGTGTTCGGCCAGATGAACGAGCCGCCCGGCGCGCGTCTGCGCGTGGCGCTCTCGGGTCTGACGATGGCCGAGTACTTCCGCGAAGTGCGCAAGTCCGACGTGCTCTTGTTCGTCGACAACATCTTCCGCTTCGTGCAGGCCGGCTCGGAGGTCTCCGCGATGCTCGGACGCATGCCGTCGGCGGTGGGTTACCAGCCGACCATGGCGAGCGAGATGGGCGCGCTCCAGGAGCGCATCACCTCGACCAAGGACGGCTCGGTCACGTCGATGCAGGCCGTGTACGTGCCCGCCGACGACATCACCGACCCCGCGCCGGTGGCGACGTTCGCGCACTTGGACTCGACCATCATCCTCGAGCGCAAGATCGCCGAGCTCGGCATCTTCCCCGCGGTCGACCCGCTCAAGTCGACCTCGCGCATGCTCGATCCGCAGGTCGTCGGCGAGGAGCACTACAAGGTCGCGCGCTCGGTGCAGCAGGTGCTGCAGCGCTACAACGACCTCAAGGACATCATCGCCATCCTCGGCATCGAAGAGCTCTCCGACGAGGACAAGCTGGTGGTCTCGCGCGCGCGCAAGATCCAGCGCTTCCTCTCGCAGCCGTTCTTCGTGGCGGAGCAGTTCACGGGCACGCCGGGCGTGTTCGTGTCGCGCGAGGACACCGTGCGCGGCTTCAAGGAGATCATCGAGGGCAAGCACGATGCGCTGCCCGAGCAGGCCTTCTACATGGTCGGCAACATCGAGTCTGCGGTGGCCAAGGCCAAGCAGATGAGCTGAAGGCGAGCGCGCCATGGCCAATCAACTCACGCTGCGTGTCATCACGCCCGACCGCATCGTGCTCGACACCCAGGCGAGCTCGGTGCGCATCCCCGGCGTCGACGGCTCGATCGGCATCCTGCCGCGCCACGCGCACATGGTGGCGGCGATCGACGTCGGGCCCCTGCGCTACGTCGAGAACGGCCAGGAGAAGGCGCTGTTCGTCTCGGAGGGGTTCGCCGAGGTCAAGAACAACACGCTGCGCGTGGTGTGCGAGGCCGGCGAGTTGCCCGAGGAGATCGACGAGGCCCGCGCCAAGGAGTCGGAGCAACGCGCTCGCGAGCGTCTGGCGGGGCGCAAGTCCCCCGGCGAGCCGATCGACCTGTTGCGCGCCGAACTCGCGCTGCGTCGAGCGTTGATGCGCCAGCAGGTGACCAGCGGCTACGGACGTCAACGCGTCCGAAGCTAGCGCGTGTCACTCCAAAGCCCTCTCGATCTCGCCGTTCGGCGCCCGCCGAGCGCTCGGAGCGAACGCCGTCTCGTGCGATCCGACGGGTCGCGTGACTCCGCCTCGGCTCCGGCCCCGATGGGCCCGGCGACTTCGGTGGGAGCAGCGGGCTAGCGTGCGACGCCAGCTAGTCCTCGGTTCAGCAGGCCGTCGAACGATCCCGATTTGTCCGAGGCAGACCGGCAGCGGTCGGAGCAGCGATCCATGCGCATGAGCTGGCAGCGAACCCACACCTGCGGCGAGCTTCGCCGCTCGCACGTCGGCGCCAAGGTCACCCTCAACGGCTGGGTGAACGCTCGCCGTGACCACGGCGGCATCTACTTCCTCGACTTGCGCGACCGCTACGGGCTGACGCAGGTCGTGCTCGACGAGCGGCTCGCCTCCGAAGTTCGCTTCGGCCCCGAGTACGTGCTCTCGGTCCGCGGAGTGGTCCGCGCGCGCGAAGGCGCCCAGGTCAACAGCGAGCGCGCCACGGGCGAGATCGAACTCGTGGCCGAGTCGCTCGAGGTGCTCTCGAGTTCGCCGGTGCCGCCGATCGACATCTCCGGCGCGACGGAGACCGCGCTCGAGACGCGCCTCAAGTACCGCTACATGGACCTGCGTCGCCCGCAGATGCAGCGCAACCTCGAGCATCGCTCGCGCTTCATCAACGCCATGCGGCGCGCGTTCGAGCGCCAGAACTTCATCGAAGTCGAGACGCCGATCCTCACCAAGGCGACGCCCGAGGGCGCGCGCGACTACCTGGTGCCCAGCCGCGTGCACCCCGGCGAGTTCTACGCGCTCCCGCAGTCGCCGCAGATCTTCAAGCAGATCCTGATGGTCTCGGGGCTCGACCGGTACTTCCAGGTCGCACGCTGCTTCCGCGACGAGGACTTGCGCGCAGACCGTCAGCCGGAGTTCACGCAGCTCGACATGGAGATGAGCTTCGTCGAGGAGGAGGACGTCTTCGCCGCCTGGGAGCAGGTGATGAAGGAGACCTTCGCCGACGCGCTCGGCGTGCAGCTCACCACGCCGTTCCCGCGCATGCGCTGGGAAGAGGCGATGGAACGCTACGGCGTCGACAAGCCTGACCTGCGCTTCGCGCTCGAGCTGCGTCCGGTCGACGCCTGGGCGCGCACGACGGACTTCGTCGTGTTCCGCAGCGCTGTCGAGAGCGGCGGCCGCGTGATGGGGCTCGTGGTCCCGGCGCAGCACACGCTGTCGCGCAAGGACATCACCGAGCTCGAGACGGTGGCGAAGGGCATCGGCGCGAAGGGGCTCGCCTGGTGGAAGGCGGGCGCCGCCGGCGGCTCGGGACCGCTCGCGAAGTTCTGCGCTACGAGTGAAGCGGCCGGCGCGCTCATGACCGCGCTGGGCGCGGCCGAGGGCGACACGTGCCTGTTCATCGCGGACCGCCAGTCGCTCACGCGCAAGGTGCTCGGCGAGTTGCGCAACCAGCTCGGCCGCAAGCTCGGCCTGATCCCCAAGGAACAGCGCTGGGCCTTCACCTGGGTCACGCACTTCCCGCTGTTCGAGTGGGATGAGGACTCCAAGCGCTACTTCTCGGCGCACCATCCGTTCACCGCGCCGGAGGACTGGTCGCTCGGCGGCGCCATGCAGGGCGGCGAGCCGGACCTCGGCGCGCTCTCGAGCCGCGCGTACGACCTGGTCCTCAACGGCTGGGAACTGGGCTCGGGTTCGGTGCGAATCCACCGCGCCGACGTGCAGCAGAGGGTCTTCTCCATGCTGGGCATCGGCCCCGAGGAGCAGCAGCGCAAGTTCGGCTTCTTCGTGGAGGCGCTGTCCTACGGCGCGCCGCCGCACGCGGGCTTCGCGCTCGGACTCGACCGCACCAGCGCGCTCACGCTCGGGCTGGACAACATCCGGGACGTGATCGCGTTCCCCAAGACGGCTTCGGCGAGCGACCTGATGTGCGGCGCGCCGTCGCCGGTCGACCCGACGCAGCTCGCGGAAGTGCACGTCGCGAGCACGGCCCCGCAGTCCTGATGCGGCGTGCGCGAGGAGGCGGAGCGCTGGTGCGCCTAGCGCGTGGAGCCGCGCGAGCCTATCCTTTCGCCCAGGGTCGCCAGCGGCGCCGCGCGCGCCGCGGTTTTCGCGAGCTACCCGCGGCGGCGCGTTCGCCCCGTTGTCTGACCGATTCCGCCGCCCGCGTCGCGCACGCGCCGCAGCGAATCGACTTCCGCTTTAGTACCCACGCCTCTGTGGCCCAGGAGCTTCGTGTCCGCACGCTCATTCCGCGTCAACCGTCAGATCCGCGTCCCTGAAGTCCGACTGATCGACGACAAGGGCGAACAGATCGGCGTGGTCTCGATCGAAGAGGCGCGTCGTCGCGCCGATTCGGTGGGGCTCGATCTGGTCGAGGTTTCGCCCACCGCGCAGCCGCCGGTGTGCCGCATCCTCGACTTCGGCAAGTTCAAGTACGAGCAGCGGAAGAAGGAGAAGGGCGGTCAGAAGGGCCACGCTTCGGGCCTCAAGGAGCTGCGCGTCCGCCCGATGATCGACAAGCACGACCTGGAGTACCGCATCAAGCAGGGGCGCGAGTTCCTCGAAGAGGGTCACAAGGTGCAGGTCGTGTGCGTGTTCCGCGGTCGCCAGATGGACCACCCCGAACACGGTCACCGCGTCATGGCCACGGTCGCCGAGACGCTGGGGGACATCAGCAAGATCGAGGCGCCGCCCAAACTCATGGGCCGACGCATGACGATGCTGCTCGCGCACAAGTAGCCGCGCCGCGGCGAAAGCCCCTCCGGGACCGGCGCCGGGGAACGGACGCCGCGCTCCGCTCCCGCGGTCCGCCACGGAAATGCGCTGCGCCCTTGCTCCGGGGCGAACCTCCGCTAACCTACTCGGCCCCCAAAATCCTCCGCAGGGCCGCGCCGATCGCGCTGGCCCGCCTCAGGGTCGTCACTCATGCCCAAGCAGAAGTCCAAAGGCGCCGTCAAGAAGCGCTTCCGCATCTCCAAGAACGGCAAGGCCGTCTGCAGCCACCCCGACCGCGGTCACGGTCACGCGCCGTTCAACGGCAAGACCGGCCGGCGCCTGCGCCGACGCATGGTGCTCAACGACACCTGGTCGGAGCTGATCCGCAACATGGTCGGCAAGTAGCGCAAGCCGCTAGCCGCCTCAACACCAGCCAAGCCACCGCGAAGGATTGATCGATGGTCCGCTCAACGTACGGCGCACCCAGTCGCCAGAAGAAGAATCGCCGCCTCAAGCTAGCCAAGGGCTATTGGGGCGGACGCAGCCGCCTGTGGCGCACCGTTTCCGAGTCGCTGGTCCGCGCGTGGGCCTACTCCACCGCGCACCGCCGCCTCAAGAAGCGTGACTACCGCGCGCTGTGGATCACCCGCATTTCGGCCGCGTGCGAGATGCGCGACTTCAACTACTCGCAGTTCATCGACGGCCTCAACAAGGCCAGCATCGCGCTGAACCGCAAGCAGTTGGCCGAGATCGCCATCCACGATCCGATCGCCTTCGACAAGCTCGTCGCCGAGGCCAAGGGCGCGCGCGCCAAGGCCGTCGCCGCCACCGCCTGATTCCATCGGCGTCTGAGTCGATCATTCTCGCTGCGCGCCCCACGTGCAGCGTCCCGCGCGGCCCGGTTCTCCGGGCCGTTTGCGTTTCCAAGGACAACCGCCAACTCTCGTCATGACCTACGCACCCGCCCGCGCGCGCGAACTGCTCGCGCGCATCGCCGAGCCGCTGCGTGCTGCGCCGAGTTCGCCCGAACTGGACGCGCTGCTCGCTCGCTTGGATTCCTACGCGTCGCGTTCCGACGAGGAACTCGGCGCCTCGGTCGCGCTGGAGGCTGCCGGCGCCCCGCTCGGCGCCATGCGCGCGATCCCTGGGCCGAGTCGCGGCGTGGTCGGCGCCACCGCGAACGAACTCAAGAAGCTCGCCGAGGCCGAGCTCGCCGCGCAGGCCGAACGCGCGGCTCAGGCCTCGCTCGAAGCCGAGCGCAAGGCGGTCGACTTCGACGCCACGCTGCCGGCTGCGCGAATCGAGCGCGGCGCGCTCCACCCGATCGTCGCGGTCACGCGCGAGCTCGAAGACCTGTTCACCTCGATGGGCTGGACCGTGCTCGACGGGCCCGAGGTCGAGACCGAGCACTTCAACTTCGACGCGCTCAACATCCAGCCCGACCATCCGGCGCGCGAGACGATGG
>CALKYE010000217.1 GCA_938003765.1 uncultured Planctomycetia bacterium | reverse complement strand
CGACTCAACTCCGCCGCGGAGCAGCGCAGTTGTTCTCCAGCGTGTTGACGGTCTTGATGCCGAGCAGTTGGCGCGTGGCGAGCAGCTTCTTGACGTACTCGGCGCTCAGCGGGCGCGCGTGGCCCACGCAGTGCGCGAGCCACAGGATGCGCGCGGTGTGCTCGACCATGTCGAGCTTCTTGTAGGCGTCGAGCAGGTTCGCGCCCATCGTCACCGAGCCGTGGTGGGTCATCACGACGGTGTCGGAGCAGCGCACGATGGAGCGGATCGACTGCGCAAGCTCCGGCGTTCCGGGGGTGCCGAAGTCGGCCGTCGGGATGCCGCCGATGGTGACGACGATCTCGGGGATGAACGGCGCCTGCATGTCGATGCCGGCGATCGTCATCGCGACCGCGTGCGGCGGGTGCGCGTGGACGACGGCCTTCATCTCGGGCCGCTCCTCGTAGCAGGTGATGTGGATCATCCGCTCGGTCGAGGCCTTGGGCCCGCCGTCGACCACCTCGCCGCGCATGTCGATGCGCGCCACCGAGTGCGGCTCGAGGAAGCCCTTCATCGCTCCGGCGGGCGTGATCAGGATCGTGCCGTCGCTCAGGCGCGCGGAGATGTTGCCGTCCGCGCCGACGATGTAGTTGCGCGCGTAGCAGAGCTTGCAGATCTCGACGAGCGCCTTGCGCAGGCGCGTCTCCTCGTCGCTCCAGCCGCGGAGCTTGGCCATCTCGAGCAGTTCGCGATCCAAGCTCAGCTCTCCTTCGCGCGGCGTCGGTGGTCGTACACGCGCGCGCCGTGCGCGTCGACGTAGTCGACGACGCCCACGACGACCGTCTTCACGGGCGCCTTGGGGTCGCCCAGGATCTGTCGCCCTCCGTTGCCTTCGTCGAGCACGAGCACGCGGTCGCCGACGCCGGCCTGCACGCGGTCGAGCGCGATGCGCGTCTTGCCCGTGGGCGAGCCGTCGGGCTTGATCGGGCGCACGATCAAGAGCGTGCGACCGTCGAGCACCGGGATCTGCACCGGCGCGACCACCGTGCCCACGACTTGAGCGAGGAACATCGCGTCAGCTCTCCGCTCGGCCGATGCGCACGCCGTTCGCGACGGCCTGCTCGACGAAGCCGATGATCGCCGCGTCGACCGGCACGAAGGTCTCCGGGCAGGCGAGCGCGGCCTCGCGGCCGTCGACGAAGTGCACCAGATCGCCGGGGCCGGCGCTGATCACGGCGCAGGCGACGAGCTGCGCGCCCATCGGCTTGCCGTATTCGTCGAGCGGCTGGATCCACTGCAGCGGAACGCCTTCGAGGCCTTCGTACTTGTGGGTCGCCACGACTCGACCTGTGACGCGCGCGAGGTACATGCGCTCAGCGCCCGCTCCACTTCTCGTACACGTTCGCGCCGCCCAGGTCCCACGAGTCGACGATGGCCATCACGACCGCGTCGACGGGCCGATTCTCGGTCGAGCTGGTCTGGCGCGCGCTCGAGCCCGTCGCGTACAGCACCATGTCGCCCGGCCCGGCCTGCACCGAGTCGGCCGCGACCACGTACTGCTCCGTCGGCTCGTTCTTGTGGTTGTGCACCTGCACGACCAGCAGCTTGCGTCCCTCGAGCTTCTCGTCCTTGCGCGTGGCGACCACGCTGCCCACGACCTTGCCGATCAACATCGCGTCCTACTTGCGCCCCGCGGGGGCGTCGAGATCCAGGAAAGTCACCACGTCCGACTGCGGCAGCGTGTCTTCGATGAAGCGCCGGCGCAGTTCGTTGTGCACATGCTCGCGCATCGTCTCCCAACCGGGCGCCGGGCGCTTGGCCCCGGCCCACGCGAGCAACACGCCGGAGGGAATGCGCAGGGGGCCGACGAGACGCTCCTCGCCGCCGGCGCCGACGAACAACGCCTCGCGCAACGCCTCGGGCGCGTTCTCGTCGCCGCTGGTGACCAGTCCCAGCAGCCCGCCGCGTTCGCGCGAGGCCGGATCCTCGGAGCGCAACTTGGCGAGGCGTTCGAAGTCGTCGCGCGTGCGGATCTGTTGCGCCAGCCGGCCGAGTTCGCGTTCGGCGTCCTCGAAGCTGCGGCGGTTGAGGTCGTTGGTGAACTTCGCGGCGCGCAGGAAGATCACGCGCGTCTCGTAGGCCTCGCCGAACCGCGAGTCGAACAGCGCACGCTCCTGTTCATACACGCGCCGCAAGCCGGCCTCGCCGAAGTTGCGCTCGACCCACACCTGCGCCAGCGCGGCCACGCGCACCGCCGGGTCGCTGCGCAGCGAGGTCAGGGTCAGGCCCTGCGACGCGAGCATCTGCTCGAAGCTCAGGCCCTTGGTCTTGGGGTCGCTCAGCGCCGCGTCGCGCCGCCGCGCGAGCTCGCTGTCGAGCGCGCGCTCGAGCGCGTCGTTGGACAGGTCCGGCATGCGCGCCAGCGCGAGCTTGGCGAGCAACGCGCGGTGGCAGTCCTCGGAGATGTCGTCCGAGGTGAGCTGCTGGATCAGGTGGGGCAGGTACTCGGTCAGTCGGACTTCGAGGTCGCCGCAGCGCGCGACGACGCCATCGTTCCACGGCGGGGGCGGCGTCTGCAGACCGCGTTGCTGAACGATCTGATCGAGCCACATCTCCTGCTGCTCGGCGTTCACCTGGCGGTTGTCGGGCACGCCCAGCGCGCGCCGCGCGAGCCGCTCCTGCACCATGCCGAGCCGCAGGAACTCGACGAACTTCGCGCGCGACACGCGCTTGCCCGCCAGGTACTCGTCGAGCGTCCCGGCCTCGCCCGAGCGCTTCACGTCGGCCTCGAGTTCGGCCACGCGCTCGTTCAACTCGCGGGCGCTGATCTCGAGCTTGGACTCGCTCGCCAGGCGGTCGAGCACGCGCGCGCGCACGAGGTGGCGCAGCGCGTCGCGTCCGATCGGGCTCATCGAGTGCCGAGCGAGCACGAGCGCTTCGAACTCGCTCCACGACAGCTCCGCGCCGCGGGCGGTCGCCGCGGGCTCGGCGTGACGCTCCTGGGGCGTCGCGGGCGCGGCGGGGGCCTGCGCGCACAGCGAGAGCAGGAGCACGGCGGCGAATCGAGCGCGCGTCACGGGCGCAGAGACTACTCCACGCGCGACGTGCGTCGCAAAGCTGCGCTCAGGCGGCGCGGCGGCCTGCGCGCGACCAGCGCACGCTCGGTGCGCCGCGGGCCAGGCTGACCTGCACTCGCGCGCGGGCGCTCGGGCGGGGGCCGAGCAGGAGTTCGGCGAGCGGCGCCTCGATCGAGCGCCGCAGAACGTGCGCCAGCTCGCGCGCGCCGCGCACGCCGTCGAACCCGTGCTGCGCGACCCAGTCGGCGACGGGCCGGCTCCACTCGAGCACGTGGCCCTGCGCGCGCACGCGGCGCGCCAGTTCCGCGAGTTGACGACGCGCGATCTCGCGCGCATCGCTCGCGCTCAGGTCGCGGAACACGAGGCGCTCGTCGAGCCGCGCCAGGAGCTCGGGCGAGAAGTGCTCCTCGAGGGCGCGCTGCGTCAGCTCTTCGCCGACCGAGGCCGCCAGCGGCGCGCCGGCGTCGAACCCGAGCCGTTGCTGCGCGCGGCGTCGCTCTTGAGCCCCGAGGTTCGAAGTCAGGCACACCACGGCGCGCGTGAAGTCGACCGTGCGCCCGCGTCCGTCGGTGAGGCGTCCCTCGTCGAGCACTTGGAGCAACAGATGGCTCAAGCGCGGATGCGCCTTCTCGATCTCGTCGAACAGCACGACGCACTCCGGTCGTCGTCGCAGCGCTTCGGTGAGCACGCCGCCTTGCTCGTGACCCACGTAGCCCGGCGGCGCTCCGATCAACTTGGCGTACTCGTGCGCGGAGGCGTACTCGCTGCAGTCGATGCGCACGAGGGCCGGCTCTCCTGCGGTGTCGAACAGCTCGCGGGCGAGCGCGCGCGCGAGTTCGGTCTTGCCGACGCCCGTGCGCCCCGCGAACAGGAACGACGCCACTGGACGGTGGTCGGCGCGCAATCCGGCTGCGGAGCGTCGCAGGCACGCGCACACCGCGCTCACGGCGGCGTCTTGACCGACGACGTCGCGTTCGAGCCGTCGACGCAGGTCGTGCGTGCGCTCGCGCAGCGGTCGCGAGGCGCGCGCCGCGGTGCGCGAAGTCGCAGGCGCAGGAGCTCCGCCCACCTCGGGCAGCCGTGCGGCGTGCAGGTCCAGGTGCGGGTTCTCCGCCACGCACAGTTGGTAGAGCAGTTCGTCGGCGGCGAGTGGGTCTTCGATCTCGCGCAGCGCCTCGAGCGCGCTCTGGCTCAGCTCGGGGCAGCAGGTTCGGATCACCAGGCTCTGGTAGGCGCGCCGCGAGAGGCCTGCGCTCGCCGAGGGCGTCGCCGCCGGTCCGGAAAGCACCGCGATGCGCACGAAGGCGTCAGCGGGGGCGAAGTAGCGCAGGACGGCGCGATGGGGGCGCGGATGCATGGGACGGGGCGCGATGGCGCTGCATCGGGCGCCGAGCGTGCGGTTCTTGATCGGTACAACACGGACGCGGCAGCGCAACGAAGCGGGGGAGCGGAGCTAGAGTTGCCCCATGGTCAGTGGAGAAGACACGCAGTTCCTGGCTCTGCTCGTTCACCGCGGCTTGGTGCTGCGCGAAGTCGCCGAGCGCATCTTCCCATCGCTCCAGCGCGGTGAAGACCTCGACCACCTCCTGGTGGAGCACACCGGGCTGGCCCCCGAGACGATCGAGAAGTGGCGCCGCACGCGCGCGGGCGAGATCCCCGAGCTGCCCGGATACGAGATCCTGGGCAAAGCCGGTTCGGGCGGTACGGCGGATGTGTTCCGCGCGCGCGAGCGCAAGACGCAGCGCGTGCTGGGCCTCAAGGTCCTCAACGTTGAGTGCACGCGCAATCCGCGCACGCGCGCGGCGTTCGTGTCGGAGGCCAAGTTGCTCGAGAAGCTCGAGCACCCCGGACTCGTGAAGGGCTACGGCGTGTTCAAGAGCGGCACGACGTACTTCTCCAAGATGGAGTTCATCGAAGGCCACACCTTGCTCGAGCTGCTCGACGACGGGCACTCCTTCGACGAGAAGGCGGCGCTGCGCGTCGTGCTCGCCGTGGCGGAAGCGCTCAGCTACCTCGCCTCCAACGGGATCGTTCACCGCGACATCAAGCCCGGGAACATCATGCTGGCCTCGTCAGGCGAGCTGAAGCTCATCGACCTGGGCTTCGCAGGACACGTCGACGACGCGCGCAAGGAGTCCGCCGCGAGCGACACGACCGTCGGCACCGTTCAGTACCTCTCGCCCGAACAGGCGCAGGGCGGCGCCGCCGACGAGCGCAGCGACATCTACAGCCTGGGCGTGACGCTCTTCCACCTCGTGGTCGGCCGCTTGCCGTTCCACGGCTCGGACGACCGCGAAGTGCTGCGCATGCAGGTCATGGAGTCGTTGAAGTCGCCCGAGCTCAAGAGCCGCGGGCTCTCGCATCACCTGCAGTACTTCATCGAGAAGATGATGGCCAAGGACGCCGCGGCCAGATACCAGTCGTGGCAGGAGTTGATCGACGATGTGCGCTCGCAGATCGAGGGCCGCGAAGAGCTCGACTTCGAGAGCCAGATCCGCTCGCGGGCTCAACGCCGTCGCTGAGGCTAGGAGCCCGTTGAAGAAGTCATTCGGCGCACTTCCGCGCCCGTGCGCGCCGCCGCGGCGTCGGAGAATCCGCGGCGAATCCACTTGGACTCGCCTGTGGTTCTCTTCCTTGCTGCGAAGCACCTGGATCGGAATCGCCCTCGAAGCACGTCTTCAACGGACTCCTGGCGCTGTGAGCTGCGAGAGCTGGAGCCGGGCGCGCGGCGAGCTGAAGCTCCAGTCGCGTGACCTCGCCGTGCGAGGCTCGTGATGCGGCGCGCGCTCGCGCTAGTCGCGGCCGTGACGTTGGTCGCCGCCGCAGGTTGGCTGGCGCTGCGTTGGAGTTCGCGCTCGGAGCCGCCGCGAGACGAGGCGCCGCCGCCGATCGAAGCGCCGCCGGCGCCGGCGCCGGTCGTTCGGCGCGAGGTCGACGCCACTCCGACTCCGCGCGAGCCGCTAGCGCGCGTGCGGGCGTCGGAGGGCGACGATCTCGCTGCGAAGAACAATCAGGCGGTCGAACTGCTCGAGGCCGGCGAACTCGAGCGAGCTGTCGCGCTGCTCGAGGAGTGCCACGCCGCAGACACAGAGCAGCCCGTGTTCCGCCGCAACCTGGGCGAGGCGCTCGCGCGGCTGGCGGTGCGCGAGCACGAGCGCACACGACCGTGCGTCGAGTGCATCGCCCTTCTCGAGCGCGCGCTCGAGGTCGCGCCGGATCGCGAGGACCTGGCGACGCTGCTCGAGCGCTGGCGACGCGAGGCGCAGACCGAGGAGAGCTTCCACCGCGTTCAGTCGGTGCACTTCGAGCTGGCGCACGAGGTCTGGCGCGAGACGTTGCTCGACCGCTCGGCGGATCTGCTCCAGGCGCTGGAGCTGCACTACGTCGAACTCGCGGCGATCTTCGACGTGCGCCCGGCGGAGCAAGGACGCCCGCGCATCCCGGTGTCGCTGTACCGACCGGCCGAGTTCTCGCGCATCACCGGACTGGCGGAGTGGGCGGGCGCTTCGTTCGACGGCGTGATCCGCGCGCCGCTGGCCGAAGGCGTCGATCCGGGCCCGGCGTTCGACGAGTTGCTGCGCCACGAGCTGATCCACGCCTTCGTGCGCGAGGCCGGCGGCCGCGACGTCCCCGGCTGGCTCAACGAGGGGCTCGCGCAGTGGCTGCAGCCCTCGGCGGACGTGGAGCTGGCGCGCGCGAGAGAGAGCTTGCGAGGACGCGAGCTGATCGCGCTCGAGCGCCTCCGGGGAACGCTGTCGAAAGTCGGCGACGTCGACGCGGTCTCGCTGGCGTACGCGCAATCGCTGGCGTTCTGCGCCTGGATCGAGCGCGAGCACGGTCGACCCGTGCTGTTGGCGATGGTCGCGCAGCGCCGCGGCGGCGCGAGCGTGGAGTCGACCTTCGAGAGCTGGACGCGAGCCGAGCTGTCCCGCGAGTTCGAGCGCTTCGCTTCGGGGCTCTGAGCGCCGCCCCGGTATCGCTCTGCCCGCGACACGTTCGGCGGGAACGAGAGCGGGCGGCGGTGTCAGGAGCACCGCCGCCCGCCAGAGAGCCACTCGCCGTCAGGAGCGGCGGGTGACTCGCGCGCATCACCACAAAGCGCGCCGAGATCGCAAGGAGAAGCCCAGTCAGCGCCTGAGGCGAACGTTCGCGGGCTTCCGGGTTTTCCTCCGACCCGGCGGCTCACGTGCGTCCGTCGCAGATCAGCCCGCGTCCTCGCGGCGTGCGCCCGAGCGATACGAGACCACGAACACGACGGCTTCCAGGAACCACAGGCCGAGCAGTCCGGCGCCTAGCGTCCACAGCAAATTCGTCATCCTCGTGGGTCTCCAGCGGAGGGCGTTCCGCAGCGAATGGGGCCGGACGGTCTCATCGGGGCGAGACCGTAGGTTCTGGCCCACAGGGCGGCGATTTTTCAACTCTGCGAAGCACCTTCTCAGTATCGGGACGGCGTTTGGCGGTCACCTTTGTTTTGTGGGTAAGGGCGCGATGGGCGGCGCGCTAATGAAATTGCCGCCCTGCCGCAACCGCCGCGGAGGTCGATCCGTCAACGTCCGCGTGAGCGAGGAGGGAATCGCCGAGGAGCGGGCCGTCGATCGCCGGGCGGCGGGAAGGGTGCTGGGCGACGGGGACTCCGTCATTACGACTACTGCGGTCGACGCGCGGCCCTCGCAGTGGACGGACGCCTCTTGGCGTGGCGTAGGCGATCGCGAGTTGCTCGCGCGCGCCGCTGGCGCCCACCCGACGCCGGACTGGCCCGCGGCCGAATGGACGATCGAAGCCGCGGACTGGCTCGGACGCACACCGGCCGAGCTGGCCGCAGAGCTGCGCCTGACCAGGAGCGCCGCGCGCCGGCTCGCCGCAGCGCTGGAACTCGCGCGCCGCGCTCTCCATCGCGCCACGCCGCCGCCCGCGCAGGTGCGCTGCGCTCGCGACGCTTTCGAGCTGTGCCGCGCGCTCTTCCTCGGCGTGCACGTGGAGCAGTTCCGCGTGCTCAACCTCGACGCCAAGCACCGCGTGAAGCAGAACCTGGTGGTCAGCGTCGGCAGCCTGACCGCGTCGCTCGTTCACCCGCGCGAGGTGTTCCGCTGCGCTGTCCGCACGAACGCGGCCGCGGTGGTGTGCGTTCACAACCACCCCAGCGGCGATCCGGAGCCGTCGCAAGAGGACCTGGAGGTCACGCGCCGACTCGCAGCGGCGGGGCGCACGCTCGGCATCGCCTTGCTGGACCACGTCGTCGTGGGGCGCGACGAGTTCGTCTCGCTGCGCGAGCGCGCGCCATGGTGATCCAGCGCTCCACTCGTCGCCTGCGCGCGCGTCGCCTTCGATCGTCGCGCGACG
>CALKYE010000216.1 GCA_938003765.1 uncultured Planctomycetia bacterium | reverse complement strand
GTGCCACTTGGCGGCGTGGCCGTTGTGGTACCAGTTCACGCCAGCGGTGATCGCGGTCGTGTCGCTGTTGGTGTCGAAGTCCTCGTAGCGGACGCCGACTTCCCACTCGTCGGGGACGACCATGTAGCCGACCTGGACGTTGTAGGGGGTGGCCTCGTCGCCGAGGAAGTCCTGCTCGAGGTCGACCAGTTCGAAGCCGGCGCTCAGCGCGCCCATGCCGAACTGACCGTCCACCGCGATCGCGGTGCCGTCGTTGAGCTGGCCGTCGTTGTAGTAGCCAACGCCGACCGTGAACGAGGTCTCGTCACCTTGACCGAGCGCGCCCTCGTTCTTGCCGGGGGCGTTGCCCATCACGGTGAAGCTGACGCGACCGGCGACGACCAACTCGTCACCCGCCGAATCGGCGCCGTTCTGGACGGCCACCGCGAAGTTGAGCATGTCGAACGAACCGCTGACCTGGACGCCCTGGTCACGGAAGGCCCAGCTCTGTCCGAGGAACGAACGGTCCTGGAACAGCATGCCGTCTTCGTTGCGCAGCGAGCTGGCAAGGAACGGCGGGCGGAAGTTACCGATCTGACCCTTGATCTGGTCGGTGATCGCGAAGGTGGCGTAGGCGTCGAGGACGCCCAGGCTGCCGACGCCGCCGGTCGCGCCGTAGGCCGCGCCGAGCGCACCGGCGTTGCCGGTGGCGGGATAGGCGAACGGGCCGCCGACCGCGAGGTCAGGGTCCGCCGAGCCGTCCACTTCCATGACCACGCCGTAGTTGCCGATGCTGCCCGAGATGATCAGGCGCGCGTCGTCGATCGAGAAGCCGCCGAGGTCGTTGGCGCCGACCTGCAGGTCACTCGACGTGGCGTAGCTGCTGCGGATGAAACCGGTGATGGTGGGGCCGCCGCCGGTGTTCTGCGCGAGGCTGCTGGACAGACTCTCGAAGTCCCGGTCCAGGGCCAGCCAGTCCTTTTCGCCGGCGAGGCTGGGCGCGCTGGCCGCAGTGAGGGCCAGGGCGCCGAGAACGAACTTATTCATGAGGAAAGCACTCCAAGAGAGAGAGACACCAGAGAGAAGGGATGGGGTTCTGGAGCGCGGGCACGATGCCGCGCGACTTCGCCCGGGACAAGCCCCGAGCGTGTTTTCGGGCCCGTTGGGGCGTGGCGAGGTGCATCGGCGCGGCCCTGGCGATCCTGTCCCGCCAATTGCCGACGGAGCAGGTCGCAATGACGTAAGAGCCTTGCGGCGATGTACTTGCGATTCTTGAGCGGGGCGGGATCCCCGGCGTGCTCGGGACGGGCGGGCAGTGCGCCGACCCGGCTCGGCGCCGACGCCGCAAAAAAAGCGTTGCCCCCCTGGACCCGGGACTTTCGCGTACGGCGTGGTCGTTCCGAGCGAGCCGGCGACCTCGAGCGGGCGCGCGGGCCGCTCGCATCCCACCGGGCCGGCGGGCGGAGCGGGACGTGTCGAAACCGTCACCGAGGAGCCCGCTCGGCGCCGCCCCCGGCGGGCATCGCCGCGCCCCTCGACCTCACTCGTCGCCGGTGCTGCCGCGTTCGCGCTTGAGCGCCCCGCGATGCGCTTTCGCGGCGCGTCGTCGTCGCTGGGACCCGCGCGTCGGGCGCGTGGCGCGG
This sequence comes from uncultured Planctomycetia bacterium, assembly GCA_938003765.1. Classification (GTDB taxonomy): domain Bacteria; phylum Planctomycetota; class UBA1135; order UBA1135; genus WYBT01. The sequence goes on along the minus strand of CALKYE010000216.1, from coordinate 34,318 downwards.
CGGGGCTTCTCCCGACGCAGAGCCTCGGCCAGCAGGTCTCGCAGGCGGTCCAGCGCCGCTGACACGTTGCGCGGCCGCTCGCGGTGTTCGACGGCGCGGAGGATCAGCTCGCCCGCGGCGTTGACTCGCTTACCCAGTCGCTCCCGCACGCGGGCCTTCTGATCGGGGCTGAGCGCCGACGACGCGTTCACGTCCCAGCGCAGCTCGACGCCGTTGGAGACCTTGTTGACGTTCTGACCGCCCGGCCCGCCCGCGCGGAGAGCTCCCAGGTGCAGTTCGGCGAGCGGCACCGCCACGCCGGGTCCGATCACCAGCACGCGGGGTTCGCCACCGTCCTGTGTGTCGTCGGCCATGGAGGAGCTGGGGCGGGGGACTGGCTCGCCCCTGTCAGGCGAGCTGCGGGTCGTGGTCGCGCAGGAAGCGGTACGGGAAGATGCCCGTGTCGTGCCCGTCGCTGAAGCGCAGCGCGATGGCGTAGTTGCCCACCATGCGCACGTCCGCTTGCGTCAGATCGCTCGGCACGCTGGCGGGGTCGTGCATGCGCTTGCCCGTGACCTCGTTCACGCACGCCGCGCAGGGACAGACGCCGCGGAGCTGCGCGGCGGAGTAGCTCGTGCGATGCCCGTCCGCCCACTCGATCTCGAGCTTGCCCGGGTCGCTGCGGCGGATCACCAAGGGTTGAAACGGGTTCATGCGGCGAATCGGCTCAGGTTGGGAGCGCCACCGGGGGAGCGGTCCTCGAGGGACGCTTCGCGCTGGGGCCCGCGTTCGAACGTCGTCGATCGGCGACAGCGGCCAGTCGGGCTCGCTCGGCCGCCCCGGCCTTGAAGAGTGGTGGGCAGAACCAGACTTGAACTGGTGACCCCTTGATTTTCAGTCAAGTGCTCTACCGACTGAGCTACCTGCCCACTCCAGCGCGTACAGCGCGCCCCGCCCGGTCGCAGCGGGGGCGAGATTATGGGGAGGCCGCGGCCCGCGGTCAACCGAGGGCTGACGAGAGCTTGGCCCGCGCCGCCTCGACGTCGCGCCCGATCTGCGCCCGCAACGCGGCGACGCTCTCGAAGCGCTGCTCCGCCCGCAGGCGGCCGACGAACTGCACTTCGAGGGTCGCGCCGTAGAGGTCGCCGACGAAGTCGATCAGGTGAACCTCGAGCCGACTGCGCTCCGGCAGTCCGGGCGTGACCGTGGGGCGCGAGCCGATGTTCGCAACCGCCGGATGGAGTTGAGCGCCACGCGACGGGACCGGCCGCGGCTCGCGCACGATCCTCACCCAGCAGGAGTAGACGCCGCCGGGCGGCTCGAGCTCGTGGTCGGGGTCGATGTTGGCGGTGGGGAAGCCCAGCTCGCGACCGAGCGCCGCGCCATGGACCACGCGCCCGAGCACGCTCACCGCGCGCCCGAGCATCGCCCGCGCACTCTCCAGGTCTCCCAGTTCGACCGCCTCGCGGATCGCGGTGCTCGACACGGCGCGTTGGCCGATCAGCACCTTCTCGACGACGGTCACGTCGAAGCCCAGCGCCCGCAGCGACTCCGGGGTGCCGCGCCGATCGCGTCCGAACTTGCTGTCGAAGCCCAGCACGAACGCGCGCGAACCCAGCCCCTGTTCCAGGATCTCGCGGGCGAAGCGCTCGGACGAGAACTCCCGCAGTTGCTCGTCGAACTCCAGCACCAGCGTGTGGTCGATCCCTGCGGCGGCGAACAGCTCCAGGCGGTGGTCCAGGCTCGTCAACGTCCGCGGCGCGCGTCCGAGCAGCACCTGCTTGGGGTGGCTGGCGAACGTGACGACCGTCGCCTCGGCGTCGAGCGCGCGGGCCCGCGCCACGTTGGCCGCGAGGATCGCCTGGTGGCCCAGGTGGACCCCGTCGAACACCCCGATCGAGACGACCGCGCCACGCTTCGCTGCGACGCCCGCCCAGTGGCGGCTGACCCTCACGGCCGGGATGCGCCGGCGCGCGCGCGCGAGCGCTTGTAGCGCTCGACGAGCTCCTCGAGCGCCGCCTTGTGGCGCTGCTTGTCGGCCAGCGACATGCGGTCGACCAGGAGCACCCCTTCGAGGTGGTCGTACTCGTGCTGGATCACGCGGCTCGTGAAGCCGTCGAACTCGCGCTCCAGCGGCGTCCCGTCCGGGGTGAACGCGCGCACCTTGCAGCGCTCGGGGCGGCGCACCTCGGCGTAGATCTGCGGGAACGACAGGCAGCCCTCCTCGTAGGTGCTCGGCGCGCCCGAACGATCGAGGATGGTCACGTTGACCAGCGCCAGCTCCTGGTCCTTCTGCTCGCGCTCCCCGCTGGGGTTGAGCACCAGGATCCGCTGGTTGAGCCCGACCTGCGGCGCAGCCAGTCCCACCCCGTTGCTGCGGTACATCAGCTCGAACATGGCCTCGACCGTGGCGCGCAGGCCCTCGTCGAAGGCGGGCACGGGCGCGGCGACCTTGCGCAGCACCGGATCGGGGTAGAGCGTGAGGCGGAACTCGAGGGGAGAGGACATGCGTGGACGCGCGTCAGCAGCGCGGCGCGCGAAGCGTGCAATGTAGCTCGCGTTGACCTGTTTGCGACGCGTGGATAGACTCTCCGCCCCTCGTTTGCGCCGTCCAGGGACCTTCGGTCGGCGCACGGCCGCGCCGACCGCTCGTGGACTACTCCAAGCACCTCCAGAAAGCCGACGAGGCGCTCCGCCGCCGCAACTGGGACTTCGCCATCGAGGTCTACCAGCAGTTGCTCGAGCTCGATCCCGACCTCGCCGAAGCGCGCGGCGGATTGCGCCAGGCGCTCCGGCGCCGCGCTGAGGCCTCCAAGGGCGGCAAGCTGTTCCGCGCCATCGCCGGCGCCGGTCCGCTAGCGATGGCGAAGACCTTGGCCAAGGCCGGGAAGCACGCCGCCGCGGCGAAGAGTTTGGAGAGCTACCTCTCGAGCAACCCCCTCGACGAGGAGGGCAACCTGCTGCTCGGCATCTGCTGCGAGTCGGCTGGCTGGGCCAAGTCCGCGCGCGCGGTGTACGAGTTCGTCGCCGAGATCGCGCCCAAGAACCCCGAGGGGCTCAAGCGCGCGGGCGCGCTCTCGTACCGCCAGGGCGACCACGCCAAGGCGCTCGAGTACTACGAGCGCGCGCTGCAGGCCGATCCGCGCGACCAGGAGGCGCTCAAGGCGCGCAAGGACCTCGCCGCAGAGCGCGCGCTGTCCGCGGGTCGCTTCGACCAAGTTCAGCACAGCCGCGAGCAGATCAAGAACAAGGAGCAGGCCGCCGACCTCGAGCGCACCAAGCGCTTCCAGATGTCGGCCGAGGACCTGACCGCGCAGCGCGATCGGCTCGAGACCGCGTACGCCGAGTCCCCCAAGGACCCCGAGCTCATGCTGCAGCTCGCCGACGTCCACGAGCGCCTCAAGGACTACGAGGCGGCTCTCGACATGGCGGAGCGCGCGCTGCAGTACCGCAAGGACAGCTTCGACCTGGCTTGTCGAGTGGGCGACCTGCGCTCCAAGGCGCTGAAGAAGCGCATCGCGAAAGCGGACAAGGAAGGCGACGCCGCCGCCGCGGAGCGGCTCGAGTCCGAACTCGCCGACCTCGAGGTCGAAGACTACCGCCGGCGCGTGGAGATCCACCCCACGGACGCGCAGCTGCGCTTCCAACTGGGCAAGCGCCTGATGAAGCGCGGCGAGTACGACGCCGCGCTGGCCGAACTCCAGAAGGCCAACGCCGATCCGCGCGTGCAGCGCGACTCGCGCCTGGCGATGGCGCAGTGCTTCCAGCACAAGGGCTTCGCCGACTTGGCCAAGAAGGAGTACCTCCGGGCGCTCGAGGGCCTGGGCGACGTCGACGAGCGCGCCAAGGAAGTGCTCTACAACCTCGCGCTCATCGCCGAGGGCGAGGGCGCTGCGGCGGACGCCCGCGCCTACTACGCACGCATCTACGAGGCGGACATCGGCTATCGCGACGTGTCCGCCAAGATGGAACAGTTCCGCTAGCGCCAGCGCGCCGGCGACTCTCACCGCGACCAACGATTCTCGATCGATCCCTGCCAAGTCATGACTCACTCGAAGCAAGCTGCCAAGCGCGTCCGCACCAACGAAAAGGCCCGTCTCCGCAACCGCGCCGTCCGCAGCGGACTCAAGTCCGCGGTGAAGTCCGCGCTGACCGCCGCGCCCGACAAGCGCGACAGCGCCGCGCGCCTGGCCGTCAAGCGCACCGACAAGGCCGCCAAGGAGGGCGTGATCCACAAGAACACCGCCGCGCGCCGCAAGAGCCGCCTCCAGAAGGCGCTCAACAAGCTCGCCGCTGCGCCCAAGTAGTCGCGGAACGGTCTGGCGCGCGGCCTGCGCGCGCCGGACTGGCGAGCATGTCTGTCTTCGAGACCAGCGACGAGCACTCCGACCCCGTGCTGCGGCCCATGCGCGTGGCCGTGCGCCGTGAGGACGTGTACTCCGAGGCCAAGGACATGGTCGCCGACCTGTCGGGATGGAGCGTCGCGCGCGAAGACCTCGAGCGCCTCGAGCTGCATTGCGAGCGCTCGGGCGGAGTGCTCGGCGGCCGCGCGAGCATCGTGGTGCGCGTCGAGGGACCTGAGGGCATTCCCTCGGCGACGGTGAACCTGCGTTGCGAGGCCTCGGGTCTGTTCGCGAGCGCCAAGCAGATCACGCGCGAGTTCCTCGAGCCCTTCCGCCGCCGCGTGGGCTGACGCTCACGGCGCGCGGCGCGAGCTTCACGCCGCGCCGGCTCAGGGCAGCTCGTAGATCTCGATCACCGGGCCCACCGCCTCCGCGCGCAACACGCGCCAGGTCACATGCGGCCAATCGGGCGCCTCGACGTCCTGGTCCCAGAGCTTGTGGAGCGTGAACTCACGCTCGCCGTCGGGAGAGAATCGCGCGAGCCTCCGCCCGCGCGCCGCGAGCGTGTCCGCGATCCGGCTGCGCGCCGCGCTCTGGTTGGCGTGGATGCGTTCGACCACGAACAGACCGGGGCCGTGCGCGCGCAGGTAGGCCTCGACCTCGTCGTCGCTCTCAAGGCGCGTGTGGCCCTCCTTCGCGGAGAGCCAGTAGATGCGGTACAGCGGTCCGACGCGCGCGTCGTCCTCCAGCTTGTTCTGGTAGATCGTCCAGGGCGTGAAGAACGCTGCGCGGCCGGGCGGATAGCGCAGGCTGTCGACCGTGCGCATCACGCCGAAGTCCAGCGGAGGCAGCGCGAAGATCGCCTGATCCGCAGGGCTGGTCACGTTGGCTCGCAGCCACGCCGTCGCGCGGTCGGCGGTGTTCGGCTGCGCGCGAAGCCAGCTCAGCTTGGTCGACGCCGCGGCCGGAACGACCAGCGACGTGAGCGCGAGGACGACGACGGCGCGCCGCGCGTGAACGTTGCCCGCGCGGCTGAACAGCGCCGACAGTCCCCACGCCGCGAGCACAGCCGCGTGCGGCACGAGCGGAAGTGCGAAGCGCTCGTAGGTCGCGCTGAACGAGCCCGCCAGCACGAGGTACGGCGTGACGTAGCTGAGCACCACGAGCGCATCGCGTCCGTCGACGGGCTTCTGGCCCAGCGCGCGGCGGCCGCGCGTCGCGATCAGAACCAACACCGCGAGCAGCGCGAGCACGCTCAGCACGGGCTCGTAGTACCAGGCGGTGCGCGCCAGGCGCACGAAGCCCGAGCCGTCGAACATGCCCTGCGTGAAGGCCTCGATCGTGCCGTCGTTCTCGCCCTTCGCGGCGCGCGCCGCATCGTCGAAGTAGTACCAGTAGAAGACGCGGAACGAGACCGCGGTGAGCGCCAGCGGCAGCAGCAGCCGCAGGTCGCGCCAGCGCCCGTCCTTGCGCAGCAACTGCGCGGTCACGAGCGGCGCGAGCACGGCCAGTCCGGAGTGGAACGAACCCGCCGTGAGCGCGACCAGCACGGCCACCAGCGCGTACGCGCTCCAACTCGGACTGCGGCGCAACCACAGGGTCGCGACGATCGAGCTGACCGCGAGCGAAGCGACCAGCCCGTGGCAGCGCGCCTGCTGCGAGAAGAACACGTGCAGCAAGCTGAAGCTCGTGAGGGCCGCAGCGAACAGCGCCCAGCCGTCGGTCACGAATCTCCGCGCGAGCAGGAAGGTCGCCGGAACGATCAGGACGCTCACCAGGGCCACGATCCTGCGGACAGTGGTCCACAGCGTCGCCGCGCTGGCGAGGTGCTCGTCGAGCGTGCGTTCGGCGCCGGTGGGCGTGAGCGTGCGATCCGTGAACTGCGACGAGAGGTGCGCGAGCAGGGATGGGTACTGCAGCGCGGACTGTGCGCGGTCGATGCGCACCTCGCCCTCGTTGATCATGCGCAGGTGCTCGACGATGAAGGTGTCGGCCTCCTTCATCAGCGGCACGCCGAAGTCGCAGCCGATCAGCCGCACGATGGCCGTCCACGCGGTCAGCGCGACGAGCGCCAGGACAACGGCCTTGCGCGGCATGCGCTCAGAGCTTCTGGATGTCGCGCAACAGGCGCACGCGCGCGACCTGGAGCACGTCGACCATCGTGTCGCGCTCCTTGACGTCGATTCCGTAGGTCGCGGTCTCGCGGATGAAGGCTTCGCGCTCCTCGCCCGAGCTGAAATCGCGCACGTCGCAGTCGTGCATCAGCGCCTGGAACGCGTTCAGGCTGTCGAAGCGGCCGATGTACACCCGGCCACCGTGGGTCTCGACCACGATGTTGATGCCGTGCGGTGCGTCTTGGATGTTCATGCGGGCAGAGCCTATCATCCGCGCCAATCGTCGACTGGCCGCGTCGGCGCACGATTCGCCGCACGCGATGAAGCTCCCCGAGAAAGCCCAAGTCTGGTTCAACGGCGCGCTGGTTCCGTGGGAGCGAGCCAACATCCACGTTGCGTCGCACGCGCTGCACTACGCGACCAGCGTGTTCGAGGGGATCCGCGGCTACGCGACGCCTCGCGGGACTGCGATCGTTCAGCTCGACGCTCACGTTCGCAGGCTCATCGACTCGTGTCGGATCAGCGAGCTCCCGCTGCGCTGGAGCGCTGCGCAGGTCCGTGACGCGATCGTCGAGACCGTCCGCGCCAACGCCTTCGGCTCGTGCTACATCCGGCCGCTCGTGTACCGCGGCGCCGGCGCGCTCGGCGTCGACCCGACCAACAGTCCGGTCGAGATGGCGGTGATCGTGATCGAACACGGCGCGCACTTCGGCGCGCAGGCGTACGAGCAGGGCATCGCGATGGGGGTGTCGAGCTGGCGACGCATCGCGCCCGACACGCTGCCGGCGATGGCCAAGGCCTCCGCCAACTACCTCAACTCGATGCACATCCTGCTCGAGGCGCGCGGCAACGGCTTCGACGACGGCATCGCGCTCGACCACGAGGGCTACGTCTCCGAAGGCAGCGGCGCGAACCTGTTCGTCGTCTCGCGCGGCCGCCTGCTCACGCCCTCGCTGGGTTCGTCGATCCTCGAAGGCGTCACGCGCGCCTGCGTGCTCGAGCTGGCGGCGGAAGCGGGACTCGAAGTGCGCCAAGAGCGCATCCCGCGCGAGATGCTCTACCTCGCGGACGAGGTCTTCGTCACCGGCACCGCGGCCGAGGTCACGCCCGTGCGCGCCATCGACCGCAGGACGATCGGATCGGGCGCGCGCGGCCCGATCACGCAGCGCCTCCAGAGCGCCTACCTCGAGATCGTCACCGGCAAGGCGCCGGACACGCGCGGCTGGCTCACGCAGGTGTGAGCCAGCGCGCGTCGAGGTCGATCACGGACAGACCTTGAAGCTCACCGCGTCGGTGAGCCCCGTGGTGAACGGCGCCGAGGGATCGCGGCTCCAGAACTGCGCGTTGACCTGCTGGCCGACGATCGTGAGCTGCGCGTCGGCGCCGCTCGCGATCCAGGCGTTGAAGTCGAAGCTGTAGACGCCGGAGCAGTCGGCGCCGGACGAGCTGCCACCGGAGTTCTGCACCGGCGTGCGCCGCAGCGGGTTCGCGACGCACAGCGTGCCGCCCTGGAAGCTCGCGGCCGCCGGACCGTAGCCGTAGAACAGCAGTCCCTGCTTCAGGTTGACCACGTTGGTCGCGCTGATCGTCAGTGTCGTGGCGTTCGACGCGCTGGCCGTTCCAGCGCTCGCGATCGACGGAAGGCAGTTGAGCGAGTTGAGTTTCGCGGTGCAGTACACGCTCACGTCGCAATCGAGCAGCGCCTGCGACGCAGTCGGCGTCACGCGGTGGTTGCCCGGGTAGTCGCGGAACTCGAGCTCGTAGAACAGGCGGAGTCCCGCGCCGCCGCTGGTGTCGTTCAGATTGGCGCTGTACTGACCGCCGCTCATCGAGAGCATGTCCACGCTGCTCGAGGCGCCGCTCACTTGGATCGAGCCCGCGAAGCCCGCGGGCGAAACGGTGTAGCCGTACACAGCTGCGCGCGGGAGCACGAACTCGAACGACTGGCCCGGCGCGAGCGCGATCACCTCGTAGTCGTGCGGCGCGCTGGTGAGCTGGATCGTCTGCGCCGCGCCCGTGTTGTTGGTCCAGATCACTCCCTGCGCGTTGAGCACGTTCACGCTGGGCTGGCTCAGGCCCGCCGGATCGATCGAGACGACGCTCGCGGCCGGCGTCGCGGCGGTGCGCACGCACCAGTGCGCCTGGCCCGTCACGTAGCTGACTCCGTCGTCCATCACCTGGTCGCGCACCTTCGCGTGCACGCGCACCGGACCGCCCGCGGGCGTGGCGGTGAACACACCGAACGCGGTCACGGTCGGACGCAGGATGTCGACGCCGCCGGTGTTCAGGTAGACCTTGTTGACGAACGAGCCCGACTCACCCTGCGCGGTGACGATGTCGTAGCGCCCGTCGTTGTTCAGGTCGCCGATCGCGACGTCGAGCGTCGAGTCCGTGAGCGCGGTGATCGAGGCGGCGCTGACGTTGGTGAACGAGAGCGCGCCGTTGTTGCGCCAGAAGGTCTCGCGCGAGTTCGACAGCGAGCCCACGAGCACGTCCCAGTCGCCGTCGAGGTCCCAGTCGAACAGCGCGATCTCGTTGTCGTCGTTGCTGTCGGTGAGGCTGGCGAGCTGCGTGAATCCCAGCGGGCCCGACGGCGCGAAGTTGCTGCGGATCGCGCCTTCGGCGAAGCCCGACGAGCTCACGAGGAACAAGTCGATGTCGCTGTCGCCGTCGAGGTCGCCGACCTCGCCTTCGTAGGTGCTCCCGGAGTTCGACGGCACGCCCGAGGGCGCGTTCGTGAACACGCCGGCGCCGTCGTTGAGCATCAGGTAGTGCGCCGCGCCGCCGTTGGTCGCGCGGCACGCGCCGAAGAAGTCCAGGTCCCAGTCGCCGTCGAGGTCGACGAGCTGCACGTCCATCTGCGCGGACTTGTTGGCCGCCGCGCTCAGCGCTGCGACGTTCTCGGTGAAGAAGCCGGCGCCGTCGTTGAGGTACAGCTTGGGCTTGCGGCTCTGGCCGAGGTATCCGTTGTTGATCAACAGGTCGAGGTCGCCGTCGTCGTCGACGTCCGCGAATTGAGCGCCGCCCGAGGAGAGCGTCGCAGTGAGGCCGCGCGTCGCGCTCTCCATCGTGAAGAAGCCGGGATTGCTCGCGCCCTGGTTGATGTAGAGGAACGGCGTGTCGGTGTCGAAGGCGTTGGCGTACAGGAGGTCCGCCCAACCGTCGCCGTTCACGTCGCCGCTGATCACCATCTTCGCGTTCGACACGCGCGCGCCGAGGCGGGCGACGCTCTCGTCGGTGAAGCTCAACACGCCGCTCGGAACGAACTGGTTGATCAGCAGCACGTTCTGACGCTTGGTTCCGGCGGAACTGAAGCCGTCGCCGTCCGCGAACACGAGGTCCAGGTCGCCATCGCGATCGACGTCGACGCACTCGACGCCCTCGGACCAGCGCGCGACGCCGGGGAGGAGCCCGGACTGATGCTGGAACTGCTGTGCGCTGGCGTTGAGGCTGAGTCCAGAGAGAGCGAAGACGAAGAGCGCGCCGGTGGCGCTGCGTTGAAGCTGCACGATGGGGAGGCCTTGATTGCGGGTGGGGATCAATGCTGTCGAGCGGGTGGCCCAGCGCCGGGACGAAATGGCCACTACCAAGACTGTACTCGGCCATGCTTTGTTCGGCCCGATTTCGCGCTCGCGCAGCCCGTTCGCGCTGCGGGTTCTCGACGCGACTACACTCACGCGCAACTCCAGCACGGTCCGCGCTGTCTGGAGTCGCGCGCGCCAGGCCCATCGGGCGGACTGTGGCAGGGCGGCGCTGCAAGCGGTCGCGCACCACATTCCGCGGCTCGTCAGACGAGCTACATCACCCCATCAGGAGGAGTCATGAAGAGTTTTCGTCGACGCACAGCGTCCTCGACTCGAAGTCTGGTTTCCGTTTGCGCGCTGGTCGGCGCGTTGACCGCGCCCGCGATGGCGCAGAAGGTCTGCTTCGTCGCCACGCTCGACGGAGCGCAGGAAGTTCCTGCCAATGCGAGCCCCGCGAAGGGCACCGGCTTCGTCGTCATGGACCGCGCCGCCAACACGATCACGTACGACTTGATCTACACCGGGCTCAGCGCGCCCGAGTCGGCGGCCCACGTGCACGGGTTCGCCGCGCCCGGCGCCAGCGCAGGCGTCCGCTTCGGACTGCCGCTCGGCGACGTGAAGAGCGGGACCGTCACCTACCCCGAGGCCGACGAAGCCAGCTACCTGGCGGGCCTGGCTTACTTCAACGTGCACACGAGCGCGTTCCCCGGCGGCGAGATCCGCGGGCAACTGGTGCGGAGCGCTTCGGCCTACACGTACGTCGCGAGGGCCGATGGGGTTCAGGAGGTCCCGGGCAACGCGAGCCCGGCTCGCGGACTGGGCTGGTTCCGCTTCAACCTCGTGGCGAACTCGATCGACTATTCGTTCACGCGCACGCCCTTCGTGGGTTCCGAGACCGCGGCGCACATCCACGGCTTCGCGGCGCCGGGCGTGAGCGCCGGCGTGAAGATCGGACTGGCGGCGGGGCCCCACAAGTCGGGCACGCTGGCCTACCTGAACGCCGACGAGGCGAACTACATCGCCGGTCTGTCGTACATCAACGTGCACTCGAGCTCGTTCCCCGGCGGTGAGATCCGCGGGCAAGTGATCGCGGGCTGCACCAACCCCACGACGTTCTGCACGGCCAAGACCAACAGCCAAGGCTGCGTGCCGACGATCGGTTCGACGGGAACGCCGCAGCTCTCCGGCCCGGACAACCTCCACATCACCGCCACCAACCTGATCAACAACAAGGCGGGAGTGATGTACTGGGGCCTCGCGCCTCGCGTGACCCCCGTCGCGTTCGTCGGCGGTCTGAACTGCATCCAGGCGCCGACCATCCGCACTCCGATCCAGAACTCGGGCGGCAACGCGCCGCCGGACGACTGCTCCGGCGTGTTCGACTTCTTCTTCTCGCAGCCGTACATGGCCTCGCGCGGACTGGTGGCGGGTAGCCAGGCGTACTGCCAGTACTGGTACCGCGATTCCGCTCATCCGGACGGCACCGCGGCCGGACTCACGGACGCGATCTGCTTCGAGCTGATCCCCTGACGAGAGCGCAGCGGCGGCTCGAGTCGTCGACCGCGCTGAGAAACAACCGCGCCCACGCCGCGCTCCGCGAGGAGGCGACGTGGGCGCGCTGCTTGGGGCCCTCGAACGTCAGGGCGTGTAGGTCACCTTGACCGCGTTCGAGAGGTTCGCGTTCTGGCCGCAGGGGCCGCCCGAGTCGCGGTACCAGCACTGGTAGAACCACGACTCACCCGGGTCGATCGTTCCCGCGGGACCGAAGCGCGTCGCGGCCGTAGCGGCCAAGCCCGGGCCGTACACCACCGTGGCGGACGTGCCCGAGTTCTCGAGCGCGTAGCGGAACGACGGGTTGCCCACGCAGCGCACTCCGTCGTCGAACGGCGCCGCGGGTTTGGTCCCCGGGCTCATGAACAGGATCGCGTTGACGTTCGGCCGCACCTGCGAGGTCGTGAAGATCAGGTTGTCCGCCGTCACGCTCACCGAGCCGCTTCCGGCGATGTTGGTGAGCATCACCGCGCCCGAGCCCGTCGAGTTCTCGCAGCCGGCGCTGACGTCGGTGTTGCCGCACGGCGAAGGCGCGTTCGAGCCGCAGAAGCAGAACTCGACGACCTTGTCCTCGCACTCGTCCGGGATGCCGTTGCCGTTGTTGTCCGACGAGGCGCCCGTCGCGATGTCGACCGCGTCCTCGACGCCGTTCTCGTTGCAGTCGAAGCAGGGCTTCTCCGTGATCTCCAGCGCATCGAGGTCGTCGCCGTGCTGGCCGACGATCCCGCGCGCGGTGCGCAGGCCCAGGTTCTCGGCCGCGATGAAGATGCCGGGGAACGGCGACAGGCCGCCCAGGCTCGTGGGGAGCGGAGTGGTGAGGATGTCGCCGGGCTGAATCGGGATGCCGAAGATGCTGTCGGGGCGATTGATCACCGCCGAGCCGCGCCGCACCGAGAACAGCAGCATGTCGCGCGCGCCGCCGACCCAGTCGTAGGGCGTCTGGCTCGGTTGGAACACGCCGTCGCCGTTCTCGCGCAGCGTCAGCGCGTCGAGGTCATCGCTCCCCGGCCCGCCGAAGATGTCCAGCCCCAGGCTCGCCGCAGGCGCGTAGAGCGAGATCGGAAGTCCGGTGCTCGGACGGATGCTGACGACATCGGCGCCGCGGAAGCCGTTCGCGATCGCCGTGCCTGAGTTCGCCGTTCCGTTGAGCGGATCGGCGAAGCCCGCGTCGAGCGAGAAGTAGATGCGCGCGCCCGCCATCAGGATCTGCGGACCCAGCTCGAGCGCGTCGAGGTTGTCGCCGTTGTGGACCAGCGGGTTGTTGGGCTCGCGCAGGCCGACTCCGAAGTACACGCGGCCCGACGCGCTCGCGACGCCGTTGCCGTCGATGGTCCCCACGTTGTCGGGAGTGACCGCGCCCGGCGCCAAGGGGCCCGGCGGGAGGTTGACGTCGACGAACACGTCGGCGCTCGCGTCCCACACCTGCTGCGGGTTGTTGCCCTCGCTGCGAACCTGCGCGTAGGTCGTACCGCCGGCGTTCGACAGTCCAGTGGCCCACTCGTCGACCGAGAACCACACGCGTCGCGGCGGCAGCGGCACGGCGCCGCGCGGGCCGAGCGTCAGCGGAGCGGCGGGGAGCAGCGCGTCGTCTTGACCCGACGACAGCGCGTCCATCTCGATGCCGCACGGAGTCAGCGGCGCGTGCCCTTGGCAGTTCGCGAAGTTGTTGAGGTCGAGCGCGCCGCCCAACAGGCGGATCGAGACGTTCGGAAAGGGACCGATGCCCGGAGCGCCCGGAGCGGGACCGAGGATGTCGGCCTCGGTGATCGGCGCGCCTCCCGCGGTGCTCGACGGCTGCGCGAGCGAGCGGCTGCGCCAGTCGACCGAGAACGACATCTGCCCCGCGGCGCTGGAGGTCAGGAAGGCTGCCGCGAGAAGCGCGGCGGCCGAAGCGCGAGCTCTTGAGTGATTCGGGTTCATGGTGGTGCGGGGCGGCGGGCAGGCGCCGGACTCGGGGATCCAGACGCAGTCGCCCGCTCACGGGTTCCAACGCGGGACCGAAACTGGGAACGAGCTTACTCCCCTCCGCGCGGCCTGAGGGGCGCGGCCGCACAACGAGCGCAGCGGAGAGCGGAGCGCGAGCGCGGGGCGAGGCGCGGGCTGCGCCGGCGGCCTCAGCGTTGGCTTCAGCGACGGCGCGCGTCGCACTCGTCGGGCACGCCGTTCCCGTCGAGGTCGATCGAGTACCCGCTGGCGATGTCGACTGCGTCCTCGACTCCGTTGCTGTTGCAGTCCTGGCCGCCTTCCGTCGCGCAAACCAGCGCTTCGCTCGCCGTGTCCGGGCGCGCGTCGAGGTGGGCGGGAGCGGGGCTGACCCAGTCGGCGAGCAGCACGAGGCAGCAGGCGGTCGAGAGCAGGCTTTTCATGGAGGTGGCGCGCGGCGTGGGCGTGGGGGAGAGCTGACGCGGGAAGCGGGACCTCCAAGTGCCCGCTGACGCCGCCGCTGGACAGCGATCTGGCCCAAAACTGCGCCGCGTGGACTTCAGCGCCCGTCGCGTCGCCAGCGCAGCGCCGTTTCGACCAGCGTGCGTGGTTCAGCGGCGCTGGCGAGGAGCTCGAGCGCTTCGCGCAGCAGTGCGACGTGCAGCGCGTGGTTGCCCGGGTCGCCCGCCGGAGCGCCGAACGGAAAGCGGGTCGACAGCGCGCGCGGAACTCCGACGCGCGCCGTGAGCTCGGGCAGCGAGGTGATGTTGACCGTGCTGAAGCCGCGCGCTTCCAGCTCGCGCGCGAGGACGGCGGTGGCCTGCACGCACAGCGAACAGGTCGGCAGCAGCACGAGCGCGTCGACTGCATCGTCGCGAAGCAGACGCGCCAGTCGCTCCGCGCGCTCGGTCAGAGCGGGGAGCGGACGCACGATGCCCTGGGCGAAGCTGTAGTGGCGCGGCGAAGCGCTCCCGACGACGCCGGCGCGCACGAGTTCGTCGAGCGCACGCCGCGGCAGGGCCACCTCGGGATCGTCGGGGATGTACTTCTCGTCGACGTACGGCGCGTCGAGCGCCAACTCGCTGTCCTGGAGCTCGTGCGCGATCTCGCGGAAGCTCGTGTCACCCAGCGGCGTGTCCAAGCTCTCGAACGGCGCGTCACCGCGGCGATGGAGGTCGGCCGTCGCGATCAGCGCGACGCGCAACTCGCGCAGTGCGGCTCGCGGCGCCGTCCACGGCGTCGATTCGAAGGCCAGGAACTCGTACTGCGGATCGAGTCCCGCGCGCAGGTGCGCTCGCAGGCGATTGAGCAGCGCGGTCGCGTACGGACCGGCGGGTTCCGACGTCGCTGAGTCGCTCACGAGGCGATGCGCCGCGCGCGGCGCAGGAGGTGATCGGCCAGCGCGCTGCCGATGTCGGCGCCGGTGCGGCGTTCGAACTCGACGAACATCGGCGCCGAGTTGCACTCGAGCAGCACCCATTCGCGGCCGGCGGGGCCGCGCATCCAATCGACGCCCGCGAAGCTCATGCCCCACGCGGCCGCGACGGCTTTCGACTGTTCGCACAGCTCGCCCGAGAGCTCGATGCGCCGCACGCGCGCGCTGCCGCGGCGCGAGTCGATCTCGCCGTAGCCCTGCGGGAGGATCTCGGCCGCCACGAGCATGCGCCCCGCGATCACGAACGCGCGCACCGCGTCGCCTTCGATGCGCTCCTGCGCCATGAGCGCGGCTTCGCCGATCTGCTCGCGAGCCCGTTCGGGCGCCGTGGAGTGTTCGAGACGCTCGGTGTAGCCGTAGCCGCCGACCAGGTCCTTGCGGATCCAGCCGTGCGGCGCGCGGCTCGCGTCGAGCGCGGCCAGCTCCCGCGCGTCGTCGGTCGCGAACGTCTCGGGCGTGCGCCACCCGCGCTCGCGGTACTGCGCGATCTCGAGCGGCTTGAGGCCGTGGACGTCGTAGCTGGCCGGCGGATTCACGACGGCCGCGCGCCGCGAGAGGCGTTCGAGCAGCACGCGCCACGCGGCCCAAGTCGACTGCGAATGCGCCAGCGCGCGCTGCGACGCGGCGAGGTCGATGCGACCCTGTTCGTCGGCGACGCGCGGACGAGGCAGGCCCAGGTCGATGACGTAGACGCCGGTCACGCCCGCGAAGCTGACGCCGCACGCGCTCTCGCCGTCGGGCGCGAGCTCGATCTGCGCCGGCTTGCGCGTGTCGACGACGACGACCTCGGCCGAGCGCTCCTCCAAGCGCAGTGCGAGGCGCTGCAGCTCCTCGCGCTCCGGCGGACCGATCAGGGCGACGCGCGTCATCGACAGCTCACGTCGCGCGCAGGCACGGCGCCGGAGGCGACCTCGCCGTGCAGGTGACGCAGCTCGAGCAGCGGCTCGAGGTGGAACTTGAACGGCTCGCACGAGCCGCGGTCGCTCTCGGGGTGCGCCATCGCCTCCACCGGACAGCCGCCGTGGCACAGCGGCGCGACACCGCACGAGCGACAGCCCGAGCGCACCAGCGGGTTCCACTGCAGCCAGCGGTCCTCGTTGACCTTCTGCCACGGCTGCTGCGGATCGAGCAGGCTGCCCACGGACTTCTGCGGGCTCAGCGTGACGTCGTGCCAGCACTTGAACAGCGAGCCCGTCGGCGAGACCACCCAGCCGTTGATGCGGTCGGCGATGCAGAACGCGCCCGCGATGCGGAACGGGTAGCGCGCGAGCGGGAGCTTGCGCTCGGCGGCCGCGCGGTAGAGCTCCACCTCGGTGCGTGCGAATTCCTCGCGCGAGTAGCAGAACTCCTGGATGTTGCCGCAGGCCGCCCCCTCCTCGGTGACCTGCGCGAGGTAGACGCGCAGCTTGTCGCCGATGCCCGCGCGAACGAGGTCCTCGAGAACCTCGAGGGTGCTCATGGCGTTGCGGCGGTCGACGTTGATGCGCACCTGGAACGAGGCCAGGTCGATGCACTCGACGAGGTTCGCGAGGATGCGGTCGTAGGTGCCGCGCCCGCCGATCAGGTGGCGCCGCGCGTCGTGCGACTGGCGCGGGCCGTCGAGCGTGACCTGCACGCGATTGACGCCCAGGCTGGCGAGCTCCTCCATGCGCGCGCGCTCGAGGAAGAATCCGTTGGTGACGATCTCGGCGGAGTACGTGACGCCGTTCTCCTTCGTCAACGCCTGCAGTTCGCGCGAGAGGCGCTGCACGACCGGGTAGGCCTTGGGCAGCAGCGGTTCGCCGCCGTACCAGGTCACCGCGACGTGATCGAGGCGCCGCGCCTGCGCGCGAACGAAGTCGAGCAGCGCGTCCTGCACGCGCGTCGACATGTGCACCTTGAGGTGCTCCTCGTAGCAGTAGTCGCAGCGGAAATTGCAGTCGAGCGTGGGGGCGATGGTGAGGCACAGCTGGTCGGTGCGGTAGCGGTCGCGCACCAGGTCCGCCTGCAGCTCGCCGAGCTCGTCGACCTCGTCCTCCACGAGGAAGTGCGCGTCGATCAACGCCTCGCGCATCGCGCGCTTGTCGTCGTCGTCCACCGGCGTCCCGTTCGGATCGGCTAGCAGCGCCTGCACGAACTCCAGGCTCTTCGCGTCGAGCTCCGCCAGCGCGGTCGACCACGAATTGAAGGCCAGCCAGGCGCCGCTCGAGCTTTGGAAGATGCGGTTGTAGCGCGATGCTTTCATGGGGTCGTGCAGGGTTGCAGGTGGCCGTGCGCCGCGCGGGTCAGCCAATCGGCAAGTGCGGCGCTGACTCGTTGGTCGCTCGCGTGGTCCCAATCGCGCAGTCCGGCGGCGGCGTCGACGGCTGCGACTGCGCCGTTGCACACGTGCACGCAGCCGAAGACCAGGCCCAGCGCGTCGAGCGCGCGCAGGACGAGCTCGCGATCTCCCGCGGACGCGTCGAAGCGCAGCGCACTCGGCGCAGCCGCGCCGCCAGGGCAGGACGCGATCCAGGCGCCGCCGAGCGCCAGGTGGCGCGTCGTCTCGGAAATGGGAGCGTCGACGTCGAGCGCGATCTCGTCCTCGGCCAGCCGCAGGCCGCGTTCGGCGTTCAGCGACCAGCGCGTGCGAGCTTCCGCCGCGGGCGCGTGTCGCACGCGCCACTCGCGCAGCGCGACACCGGCGCGCGACAGCCGCTCCAGCGCCAGCGCGCTCGACAGCGCGAGGTCGGCCGCACGCGTCGGATCGTTGGCGACGGGCTTGCGCTGCGCCGCAATGCGCAGGGCGCTCACGTGCAACGCGCGGCGTTCGCGTTGGGCGATCGCTCGCCGCTGCACGTCGCTCTCGGGCTCTCCCGGACGCCCTTCGGCGATGGGCTGCGGCCACGGAATCAGCGGTGTTTCCAGGGCGAAAGCCGCCAGTTCGTCGAGCGCCACGCCGTTCCAGCGCAGCGCGTCGCCGTGGATCGAGACGCGCGCGTCGTCGAGCGCGAGCACGCGGCACTCCGCGCCCAAGCGGGCCGCGACGCGTGTCGCCAGGTCCGAGCCACTCGCCGCCAGCACTGCCACACTCATCTCGCGTTGCGCCTCTCTGCGCCAACCCTACTCAACCTGACGTGGACTGCCAATTTGCGGTGCGCGAAGAGCGCGCCTATTCTCGATCGCGTTCGAGCGGAGCGCGGTTCGGCCTCGAGCCTCACGGCTCACTGCGGATCGAGCGCCGCCGAGGTTCTCCCCTTTGTCCCTCGTTCCGACAGGAAACGGAGCCCTGCGATGAAGTTCATCGTCAAGCCCACCAAGCCCGAGGTCGTCAGCAAGAACTACATCACGATGTGCTGGAAGTGCTCGGAGTATCCGCCGTCCTGCATCTGATCGGAGTGTTCGCGCGCATCGTCTCACGGCGACTGCGCGAACTGGGCGACGCCCAGGGCGACCATTGCGCTGCCCTGGGCGTCGTTGTCGAGTGCGAACGCCCCCGCTTGCGCCGCTGAACCGATGCGCCGTCGCCCGCCGCTCCTTCGCACCGTTGCGCTCTTGACCGCTGCGTTTGCAGCGTGCGTCGTGCTGGTCGCGTTTCTCGTCCCGCTCCAGCGCGTCGTCGTCGGCGAGGGGAGCTTCATCGGACCGTCGCGCGCCGTGCGTGCGCCGCGCGCAGGACGTGTCGAGCAAGTTTGTTGCGAGGTGGGTCAACGCGTCGAGGCCGGCGCGGTGCTCGTGCGGCTGGACCAGCAGCTCCTGGGGCCGGCGAACGAAGAGTTGCGCGCGCGCTTCGCTGCGCTGGAGCTGTTGCAGGCGCAACTCGAACGCGAGCGACGCCACGCGCTCGACGTGCTGCATCCGGCCGCGCGACAGTCGCTCGATCGCGCGCAAAGCGCTGCGGCGCTCGTGCTCGACGCGGCGCGCGCGAAGGAGAAGCGCTACGACGAGCTGCGCACGCAGGGCCTGGTGGAGCAGGCTGAGTACGAAGAGGCCGTGCTGGCGCGCAAGCTCAGCGAGGTCGAGCTCGAAGGCGTGCGCGCGGATGCGGCGCAGCGGCCGGCGCTCGAGCGCGCGGAGCTCGAGGGCTTCGACGCTCGCGCGCGCACGCTCGAACAGGATCTCGCGTTGCTCCAGGCGCGACGCTCGGAGCTGGAGCTGCAGCGCGCGCAGAGCGAGATCGTTGCGCCGCTCGCGGGCTTCGTCCTCGGTCCGACGCGCGCGGAACTCGAAGGACGCGCGGTGTCGGAGGGCGAGGAACTGTTGCGCATCGCCTTGCCGGGCGTCGAGGCCTTCGTCGCCCACGTCGACGATCGCGGTCGAGCTCGCGTGGCGTCGGGGCAGACTGCGCGGCTGCGACTGAGCGGCTACCCCTGGCTCGTGCACGGAACCGTGTCCGCGCGCGTCGCGCAGGTCGCCGACGCGCCCGAAGCCGGCGGCTATCGCGTGCGCCTCGAGCTCGACGATCCCAGCGCCATCGGTCCGTTGTTCGAAGGCATGCGCGGACGCGCGCGCATCGCCACGGCGCAGCGCGCGCCGATCGCGTGGCTGCTCGTCGAAGAGGCCTTCGGCCTGGGCTCTCCGTGAGCGACGCGCCTCCGAGCGAGCGCGGCTTGTTCCGGCGCTTCCTGCGCGAGCACGTCGCGCCCTACTGGCTGCTGCAGGCCCAGATCGCGCTGTGCGTGCTGGCGCAAGTTGCGCTCGAGCTCGCCGATCCGCTGATCCTGCGCGCGGTCATCGACCACGCCATCGGAGACGGCGACTACGAGTTGCTCGTGCTGCTCTCGGCGCTGCTCGCGGGTTCGCTGCTGTTCCGCGTCGCGTTTCGCATCGTCTCGACCTGGCTGTACTCGTACGGCGGCCTGCGCGTGCTGTTCGACCTGCGCCGCCGCGCCTACGAGCGCGTGCAGGACCTGTCGCCCTACGAGTTGAGCGGCGAGCAACGCGGCGACGTGCTGGCGCGGCTCACCTCCGACGTCGACGTGCTTCAGCGCGCGGCCGTGTACACCGTCGTGCACGGCGCGCAGCACGTGCTCGTGATCGTCGGCGTGTGGACCGTGCTGGTGCTGCTCGATGCGCGCCTCGCCGGCGTGCTCGCGCTGCTGTACCCCGCGCTGGCGGCGCTGCTGTGGTTGCTCAACCGGACGCTGCGCCGCGAGAGCGAGGCCGCGCGCGAGTCCGTGGGTCAGTTGTACGAGTTCCTCGACGAGCGCATCGGCGCGGTGCGGCTGATCCAGCAGTTCCGCCGCCAGCGCGCGCAGCTCAAGCGGCTCGTGTCGATCTCGCGCGAGTGGATCAGATCGCACCTGCGGCTCTCGGTGCTCGCCTCGCTGCAGGTCTCGCTCGCCGACGTGATGCTCTCCGCGGCGCCGATCCTCGTGTTCCTGTTCGGCGGCGCGCGCGTGCTCGACGGTTCGCTCTCGATCGGCGCGCTGATCGCGTTCTACACGCTCGCGGGACGCCTGCACCGCCCGGTTTCGCTGCTGATCGACATCAACGTCGAACTGCACTCCGCGCGCGCCGCGCTGCGCCGCGTGTACGAGCTGATCGACCAGGACGGCGGCCTGCGCGAGCCCGAGAAGCCCCACGCGCCTGCCGAAGTGCGCGGCGAGTTCGTGCTCGAGAGCGTCGAGTTCCGCTGGGGCGAGCAACGCGTGCTGCGCGATCTGTCGCTGCGCATCGCGCCGGGCGAGCGCATCGCGATCGTCGGCGCGTCGGGCTCGGGCAAGTCGACGCTGGCGGCGATCGTGTCGCGCTTCCTCGATCCCTCGAGCGGCGTCGCGCGCCTCGACGGCGTCGACTTGCGTCAGTGGTCGCTGGCGCGGCTGCGGCGCGCCGTCGGCGTGGCGCCGCAGGAACCGCAACTGTTCCACACCTCGCTGCGCGACAACTTGCGTCTGGCGGCGCCGCACGCGAGCGACGCCGAGTTGCGCGACGCGCTCGCGACCGTGCAGCTCAGCGCGTTCGTCGACGCGTCCGCACAGGGGCTCGACACACCGGTGGGGGAGTCGGGTCTGCGCCTGTCCGGCGGCGAGCGCCAACGCGTCGCGCTCGCGCGCGTGCTGCTCGCGCGCCCGCAGGTGCTCGTGCTCGACGAAGCCACCTCCGCGCTCGATCCGCGAACCGAGCGGCTCGTGCTCGACGCCGTGATCGAACGCATGCGAGGCCGCACGCTGATCATGGTGGCGCACCGCTTGACCAGCGTGCAGGACTGCGACCGCATCCTCGTGTTCGAGGGCGGACGATTGGTCGAGAGCGGCGCGCACGCGCAGCTCTACGCGAGCGGCGGCGTGTACCGCGACCTCTACGACCAGCAGTCGCGCGCGAGCGCGTGAGGCCGCGCGCGGCGCCGCTCAACGTCGGGCTGCAGCCAGCTCTTCGTTCGCGGCGACGCCCTTGTGGAAGGTGGTGTAGACGAACACCGCGCTCGACAGGTCGCCCAGCGACTCGTCGATCAGCGGCCGCACCTCGTTCCAGTCGAGCGCGCCGACGCCGGTCGCCAGCCGCGGGAGCGCGACACTCTCGTAGCGCTCGCGCTCGATCAGCTTGCGCAGCGCGTGCAGCGCCTTGTTCACGTGGCCGGACTTCGCGCGGCCGGGGTGCGCGCCCTCGTGCGCGGGCGGGTCCTGGGTCAGCAGGCAGGCGATGTGCACAGGCTTGCCGCCTTCGCCGACGCCGCTCCACACCCACACCTCGCCGGGCTTGGGCGCGCTGGTCTTGCACCAGTGTCGGAAGTCCTTGTAGAGCGCGGGAAAGCGTTCTCGCAGCGCGAGCGCGAGCCCGTTCTTGAAGTCGTCGTGCGGCGCGACGCCGTGGGCGATCAGTTGCGCGCGCGAGAGCAGGATGTCGCCGATCACTTCGCGGATCATGGCTGTGTTTCTCCTGTGGGCCGGGTGTTCGCCGGCCGACTGCGCGCGATCGTCGCGCGCGTCTCCGCGGGCGTGAAGCGCGAGAGCGCCCCCTACGAACATGCGGTGGAGCGCGTACGCACACGGTGGCGTCGGCGCTGCGCCTTGGCGGGCAGCGGGCGGCGCGTCACGCCGCACTCCGACGCGCTTCGAGCGCCCCGGGAAGATCCTTCCACTCGCCGCGTGGCCGCGCGGCCAGCCGCAATGCGACGGACGCAGTAATCTTGCCTCCTGGCGCTTTCCAGCCGCCGCAGCCTCTCTCCATGCGCCGCACCGCGATCCTGCTCTCACTCCTCTCACTCTCTCCGGCCGCCAGCGCGCAATGGCCGCCGAACTTCGAGGCGGCGCCGCTGGCCGCGAACTGGGTCCAGCCCGTCGGTCTGACCTTCGCCGCGGACGGTCGGATGATCGTGTGGGAGAAGGCTGGTCGCGTGTGGACGGTCGAGAACGGCGTGAAGGCCGCGGCGCCGTTGCTCGATTTGAGCGAGGAGGTCGGCGACTGGCGCGACTTCGGCCTGCTCGGCTTCGCGCTCGATCCGGACTTCCTCGTCAACGGCTACGTGTACGCGGCCTACGTCGTCGACTGGCATCACCTGGAGTACTTCGGGACCGCGCAGTACTCGCCCAGCGTCGACGAGTACTTCCGCGACACCATCGCGCGCGTCGTGCGCTACACCGCGAACTCGAGCGACGGGTTCCGCAGCATCGATCCGCTCTCGCGCACGATCTTGATCGGCGAGAGCAAGTCGACCGGTATCCCCATCACGCACCAATCGCACGGAGTGGGTGGGTTGGTGTTCGGCGAGGACGGTTCGCTGCTCCTCAGCACCGGAGACGGCGCGAGCTACGGCGAAGCGGACTTCGGGCAGGCCATCGCCGGCAGCTCGAACACGGCGCTGGCCGAAGGCATCCTCCAGCCCAAGGAAGCGGTCGGCGCGTGGCGCGCGCAGCTCGTCGATTCGTTGAGCGGCAAGCTCCTGCGCATCGATCCCGCCAGCGGCGACGGACTTCCGAGCAACCCGTTCTTCGATCCGCTCGCGCCGCGCGCCGCGCGTTCGCGCGTGTGGGCGTTGGGCCTGCGCAATCCGTTTCGCATCGCGCGCCTGCCCGGCGGAAGCGGCGGTCACGGCAGTGGCTATCCCGGTCCGATCGCTGTCGGCGACGTGGGCTGGAACCTGCGCGAAGAGCTCTCGCTGTGCGAGGACGCGGCGGCGAACTTCGGCTGGCCCATGTTCGAAGGGCTCTCGCTGCAACCCGACTACGCGTCCAGCGCAGCGCTCAACCTCGACGCGCCCAATCCGCTCGCCGGCCCCGGTTGCGCGCCGCACTTCCGCTTCCAGGACCTGCTCGCGGAGGCTTCGCTGGCCGCGCCGAGCTGGCCCAACCCCTGCGACGCCCAGCAGCAGATCCCCGCGAGCGTGGCGCGCTTCACGCACGTGCGTCCCCTGCTCGAGTACGGGCACGGAGCTCCCGCCAACGCGCCGACGTTCAACGGCGTGAGCGCTGCGATTGCGCCGATCGACCATCCCGCCTCTCCTTTGCAGGGATCGCAGTTCGACGGCGACTGCATCGGCGCGCTCGCCTGGTGCGCGAGCCCGAACTACCCCGCGCCGTGGCGCGACACGCTGTTCGTCGCGGACTTCGTCGACGGTTGGATCCGCAGCGTCGAGTTCGACTCCAACCTCCAAGCGCGCGTCGTGCGGCAATTCGGAACCGGCGGCGGCGCGGTGGTCGCGCTCGCGGCGCACCCGCAGAGCGGCGATCTGTACTTCATCGACTACGGCGCGACCGGCCAGGCCAGCGTGCGTCACCTGCGCTGGATCGCCGACGGCATCCCCACCGCCGTCGCCTCTCCCTCGCAGAGCTTCGGGCCCACGCCGCTGAGCGTGACGTTCTCGAGCGCCGGCTCGTTCGATCCCGAAGGGCAGCCCTTGAGCTACCTGTGGGACTTCGGCGACGGCGCCACCAGCGCTGAGGCGAACCCGACGCACGTCTACGAGCACATCGAGGACGTGACCTCGCAGGGAACGATCATCGCGCGAGTGTTCGAGCTCGTTCCACCGCTGCCGCAGGGCGGCGGGAATCTCGATCCGGAGGTCATTCGCGACGGCGATCGACCGGCGGTCGGCGGCGCGAACAGTCAGCGTCAGTACGACACGTTCCACTCCGGCGACCAGGGCGCGCTCGACTGGATTGGCTACGCGTTGCCCGCGCCGCGCGTGCTGCAGCGCATCGTGTTCCAAGAGGGCCGGCACTTCTTCAACGGCGGCTGGTTCCAGACGTTGGGCGTGCAGGTCGGCGACGGCGTGAGTTGGAGCAACGTCAGCGGACTCAGCGTCACGCCGCTCTACGCCGGCTCGAACGGCGTGAGCTTCGAGACCTTCCAGCTCGACTTCGCGCCGGTCAGCGCGACGCACGTGCGCCTGGTCGGCGTTCCCGGCGGCTCGTCGAAGTTCATCAGCGTGGCGGAGCTGCGCGTGTTCGCGAGCCTCGCGAGCGGCACGGCTCCGCGGCGCTACGACGTCACCCTCAAGGTGAGCGATCCGAGCGGCGGCGTGCAGGTCGCCAGCGCGCTCGTCTCCACCGACAACACTCCGCCGAGCGTCGTGATCACCAGCCCGCTCGACGGATCCAGCTACCCGATCACGCCACAGAGCCAGACGATCGCGCTCGACGCGCAGGTCGTCGACGCGGAACACAGCGGCTCCGAGCTGAGCTGCGCGTGGCGCACGACGCTGTTCCACGACACGCACAGCCACCCCGAGCCGATCGACACTCAGTGCGTGAGCTCGACCGTCATCACGCCGGTGGGCTGCGACGGCGACGTGTACTGGTACGAGGTCGAGCTCACCGTGACGGACGCGGCGGGGCTCTCGACGCGCGCCGTGTCGAAGCTGACCCCCGACTGTTGCCAGGGCGGCCCGACGCCGAGCACCTACTGCACGGCCAAGATCAGCGCGCAGGGCTGCGTCCCGGCTGTCGGATCGAGTGGCTCGCCCAGCGCATCGTCGAGCGCGCCGTTCCTCGTGAACTGCTCCAACATCCCCGCGCAGCGCACGGGAGTGCTGCTGTACTCGTTCGCGGCCGCGGACTGGCCGTTCCTCGGAGGACGGCGCTGCGTCGCCTCTCCGAGCCGTCGAACGCCGCCCCGCGTTTCGGCCGGCGCGGGCGCGAGCGCCTGCGACGGGTCCTTGGCGTTCGATTTCAGCGCCTGGCGGGCCAGTGGCGCGGACGCGAACCTGCTGGTCGGGCGCATGGTCTTCGCGCAGTACTGGTATCGCGATTCCGCGGCCTCGTTCGGGGCCGGTCTGTCCGACGCGCTGTCGTTCGCTTTGTGTCCTTAGCCTGAAGTTCTGACGCGCGAGACTGGCGGCGCGCTCCCGTGCGGCTTGCAATGCGAGCGCTCGACGCCACGATACCGCCCCACGCCGAAGCCAGCCGTTTCAGCCGCAAGCGACACTGCGGCGAGTTCGCTGTTCCTGCGCGCATTCGCCCCTCAGTTACTGGAGAGTACGGCACTTGAGTTGGATCGATGGAGTCGTCCGACGCCTGACGCAGGCGCCTCGACCTGCGGAACGTGACGTCGTCGCCGCCGTGCGTCGCTTGCCGGAGATGGCCGCGAGCTGGCGCAACGACTTGCCCGCGTCGATCGTCGTGTTCCTCGTGGCGCTGCCGCTGTGCCTGGGCATTGCGCTGGCCTCGGGCGCGCCGCTGTTCGCCGGCGTGATCGCGGGTGTGGTCGGCGGCGTGCTGGTGGGATCGCTCAGCGGATCCCATCTGATGGTCTCCGGGCCCGCCGCCGGCTTGACCGCGATCGTCGTCGCGGCGATCGCGAGCTTGGGCTCCTTCCAGGCGTTCCTCGCCGCGGTCGTGATCGGCGGCGCCGTGCAGTTGGTGCTGGCCGTGATGCGAGCCGGCGTGCTGGGCTACTACTTCCCCTCGTCGGTCATCAAGGGGATGCTCGCGGCGATCGGCTTGATCCTGGTGCTCAAGCAGATCCCGCACGCGGTCGGCTACGACGTCGACTTCGAGGGCGACGAGACGTTCCTCCAGGCCAACGCCGAGAACACCTTCACCGCGGTGCTCCACGCGCTGCAGCGGCTCGAGCCCGGCGCCGTGCTGATCAGTCTGGTCGGGTTGGCGCTGCTGTTCGTCTGGGACAAGACGCCGCTCAAGAACGTGCGCCTGCTTCCCGCGCAGTTGACCGTGGTGCTCCTGGGCGTCGCGCTCGACATCGCGTGCGCCGCGGCGCAACCGGCGTGGAAGCTCGACGCCTCTCACCTGGTCACGCTGCCGATCCCCGCGCAGTTGGCGGACTACGCGGACTACTTCGCGTTCCCCGACTGGAGCGCGCTCTCGCGCGGGGATACGTGGCGCGTGGGCGTCACGCTCGGCGTGGTGGCCAGTCTCGAGTCGCTGCTCAGCCTTGAGGCGACCGATCGACTCGACCCGTACAAACGCGAGGCCCCGGCCAATCGCGAGCTCTTCGCGCAGGGCGCGGGGAACATCGTCTCGGGCCTCATCGGCGGCCTGCCCGTCACGGGCGTCATCGTGCGCAGCGCCGCCAATGTCGACGCGGGCGCGCGCACCAAGCTCTCGGCGATCCTGCACGGCCTCCTGCTCGCCGCAGCGGTCGTGTCGATCCCGGCGCTACTCAACCACATCCCGCTGGCGTCGCTCGCGGCGATCCTGATCTTCACCGGCTTCAAGCTGGCGCACCCCAAGATCTGGTCGAGCATGTGGCGTCAGGGCTCGTCTCAGTTCCTGCCCTTCGCGCTCACGATCGTGGCGATCCTGCTGACGGATCTGCTGGTCGGCATCGGCATCGGCCTGGCCCTGGGTCTGTTGTTCATCCTGTTCGAGCACTCGCGGCAGCCCTGCTACGAGATCGTCAGCCCCAAGGGCGCCGTGCTCACGCGCGTGCGGCTGAACGAGCAGGTCTCCTTCCTCAGCAAGGCCACGCTCGCGAAGTTGTTCGAGCGCCTCGAGCCGGGCAGTCGCATCGAACTCGACGGCTCGCAGTGCCGACACGTCCACCACGACGTGCTCGAGCTGATCAGCGACTTCCGCGAGACGGCGCTGCTGCGCAAGATCGATCTGCGCCTGGTGGGGCTCGATCTCCCCGGCGCAACCCATCACTGAAAACCCAGGGCCTCACGCACGTGGAAAACCTCAAGCGCCTGTTCGACAACAACCGCAAGATCGTCGAAGAGGTCACCAGCGCGGACCCGGACTTCTTCAAGCGCCGCGCGGGCAAGCAGGAGCCGCACTTCCTGTTCATCGGTTGCGCGGACAGCCGCGTGCCGATCGAGACGCTGACCGGCGTCTCGCCGGGCGAGATGTTCGTGCACCGCAACATCGCCAATCAGGTCGTCAGCGCCGACCTGAACCTGCTCTCGGTGCTGCAGTACGCGATCGAGGTCCTCGACGTGAAGCACGTCATCGTCTGCGGGCACTACCAGTGCGGCGGCGTGAAG
Source organism: uncultured Planctomycetia bacterium (assembly GCA_938003765.1). Taxonomy (GTDB): domain Bacteria; phylum Planctomycetota; class UBA1135; order UBA1135; genus WYBT01. The sequence continues at coordinate 7,109 of CALKYE010000216.1, read as the reverse complement.
GCCGCGATGGGGACCGAGAGCTACGGCCTGGTGGACTACTGGCTCGCGGGCGTGCGCGACACGGTCCGTCGCCACGCGAGCGAGCTCGAAGCGTCGCCCGGCGAAGACGAGCGCTTCAAGCGCGTCGTCGACCTCAACGTGTTGCGGCAGGTCTACAACCTCGCGCGCACGCCGGTCGTGCAGAACGCGTGGAAGCGCGGCCGCCGTCCGCTGCTCCACGGGCTCGTCTACGACATCCACGACGGCTTCCTCAAGTCGATCGCGCTCGAGGTCGACGGCCCGGACAAGGTGCGCGAGCTGTTCGAAGCGCGCCGCCGTTCGATCGGGGACTAGAGCCGCGCCAATCGCGCCGTCGAGCGATGCGCCGACGTTCGCGTCTCCGCTCGCTCCTGGAGCTCTCAGTCCTTCACCACGGGGCAGCTCGAGTCCTTCGCCCAGTCGCCGAAGCTCAGGTAGTAGTTGAGCACGGGCCCGTAGCCGGCTCGCGCCGCGGCGAGCGCCGCCAGCGCCGCGCGTCCGCCGCCGTCGCAGTGCGTCACGAGCGGACGGCCACGCTCGCAACCGGCTTCGCGCAGCAGGCGCTCGAGCTCGTGCGTCGGCAGGAGCTGGCCGCGCTCGTCGAGCAATTGCTGGTGCGGCAGGTTGATCGCGGTCGGCAGGTGGCCGCCGCGCGCGTTCTTGCGCAGGTCCTCGCCGAGGAACTCGGCGCGAGTGCGCACGTCGAGCACCTGCGCCTCGCCGCGCTCGATCGAACGCTTGAGCGCCTCGCGCTCGATCAACCCGATCGCGCCTCGCGCTCCCGGGGTGAACTTCGCCGGCGCACGGGTCGTGCTCGCCGTGCTCAACGCGCACTTGCCTTCGGCGGCCGCTCGTTGGAGCGCCGGGTGTCCGCCGTCGATCACTGCGACGTTCTCGACGCCGAAGTGCTGCAGCACGAACCACACTCGAGCCGCCTGCGTCATCTTGCCGCCGTCGTAGACGAGCACGCAGTCGTTCGAGTCGACGCCGAGCGAACCGATGCGCTCGATCCAGGCCTGTTCGTGCGTCAATCCGCTCTCCGCGCTGAGGCTGAGCTGCTCCCACTGCGCGTAGGGGAGCGCGAGCGCTCCGTCGAGGTGTCCCGCGTCGTACTCGGCGCGCTCGCGCACGTCGAACACGACCAGGTCTTCGCCGCAACACTCGCGCAGCGCGGCGACTTCACCGGCGCTGACCAGATCTTCGAGCGCGCACGCTCGGCGCGGAGCGGTCGCAGCGCAGCTCGAAAGCGCCAGCGCGGCCAGACCTGCCGCCACGGGCATCAGCAGTCCGGAGCTCGCGAGGAGCGTGAACAACGTGGAGCGGACCAGGGCCTGTCGAAGCGCTTGCATGGCGGAGTGGAGCGGGTGGGTCGCGTGGAGCGCGAGCGTCCAGCGGCGCGCGCGAACATGGGATAGGCTTTCCGGGTTCGCTCGTCACTGCCCCAGTCTTCGCATCCATGATCCGCACCTTGACCCTGACGAGCGTTCTCGCGCTCGCCCCGCTCGCGCACGCCGAGCTCGCCACGCTGGTCGCCTCGCGCGACGGCACGTTGTTCAGCGACCCCGCTGGCGCCATCGCCAACGGCTCCGGGCCGGTGCTGATCGTCGGGCGCGCCGGAGGCGCCTCGACGGCGCCGATTCGCCGCGCTGTTCTGCGCTTCGACGTCGCCGCGGCGCTGCCGCCCGGTTCGACGGTCAACTCGGCGCAGCTCGTGCTCGCCAACACCAGCGGCAACACGGGCGCGCGCACGGTCGAGCTGCACCGCGTGCTCCAGGATTGGGGCGAGGGCGCTTCGAACACGACCAGCGGTCAGGGCGCGCCGGCCGAGCCCGGCGACGCGACCTGGCTGAACACGTTCTTCCCCGCAGCGCTGTGGACGAGCCCCGGCGGGGACTTCGATTCCTCCGTCAGCGCGCAGCTCGTGCTCGACAGCTTCGCCACCTACACCTGGCCGTCGACGGCGCTCACGGTCGCGGACGTGCAGAGCTGGCTCGATCAACCCGCGAGCAACTTCGGTTGGCTGCTCAAGCTCGACGTCGAGACCGTCTCGAACACGACCAAGGTGCTCGGCTCGCGCGAGGCCGCGCTCGACGCGGAGCGCCCCAAGCTGGTGATCGACTACACGCCGCCGCCGGTGCTCGCCTACTGCACCTCGCGCGTGTCCAGCGCCGGTTGCGCGCCGGCCATCGGTTGGACCGGCCTTCCCAGCGCGAGCGCGGGCTCGGGCTTCCACGTCACGCTCTCGCAGGCGCTCAATCAGAAGTCCGGCGCGCTGGTGTACGGAGTCAGCGGCCCGGCGGCGCAGCCCTTCCTCGGCGGCCTCTTGTGCGTCGCGCCGCCGCTCGTGCGCACCGCGCCGCAGCATTCGGGCGGCAACGCGACGGGAATCGACTGCAGCGGCGCCTTCACGTTCGACTTCAACGCGCGCATCGCGTCGGGCGTCGATCCCGCGCTCGTGACGGGCGCGGTCGTCCACGTTCAGTGGTTCAGCCGCGATCCGGGCAATCCCGCGGGCTCGTTCAACTCGAGCGACGCGCTGCGCATCGCGATCCTGCCCTGAGTTCGCTCCCGCGGCCCTCCGGGGCGCGCGGCGCTCAGCGCAGCTCGCTCTCGCCTTCGATCAGCTTCACGCGGCGCTTCGCGGCGACGTTCTGAAACGTCTGGCGCTCGCCGGTCGCCGGCCACTGCACTTCGAGCGCTTCGACGCGCTGCGCGCCGCCCAGGCCGAAGTGCAGCGTGAGCGGATTCCCGCCGAAGCTCGAGCCGCACGAGACCATGCGGTGGATCGAGCGCGTGCTGTCGCCCTCGCGCACGTCGACGCGCACTCGCGCGCCGATCGCGCTGCGGTTGGAGCGACGGCCCTCGAGCGTCAGCTCCAGCCACTGGTTGGCGTTGCCGGGGTTCTCGAACAGCGCGCTCGCGAAGCCGTCGCCGGGGAAGGCGCCGCCGAGGTCCTCGAGCACGTCGAGGTCGCCATCGCGGTCGCAGTCGAACACGGCGACGCCGTGGCCCTTCTGCAGATGCCCCATGCCCGACGCCGCGCTGACGTCGGCGAAGCGCTTGCCGCCGCGGTTGTGCAGCGTGAGGTTCGGCATCAGCCCCTCGTAGTTGGGATATCCCGTGGCGAGGTAGATGTCGTCGAACCCGTCGTTGTCGAGGTCGCCGAAGTTCGAGCCCATCGTGCAATTGGGGCGCGCCAGTCCGACCTCGAGCGTCACGTTGCGGAATCCGCCGCGCCCGTCGCCCTTGTACAAGGCCTGCGGCTCGAAGCCGCCGCCCGCGCCGGCCACCCACGCGACGTACGGCTCGAGGAACGGGTAGTAGCTCGCGACGAACAGGTCGAGCGCGCCGTCGTTGTCGTAGTCGAAGAACCAGGTCGAGAAGCTCGCGATCGGAAGCTCGACACCGGCCTTGGCGGCGACGTCCTCGAACGTGCCGTCGCCCTTGTTGCGATAGAGCCGGTTGGCTTGTCCGTTGTTCGAGACGTACAGGTCGGGCAGGCCGTCGCCGTCGACGTCGCCCCACGCCGCGCCCTTGGTGTAGCGCTCATTCGTGACGCCCGCGCTCGCCGCGACGTCGACGAAACGCGCGCCGTCGTTGCGCCACAGTTGGCACGGCGCGGGCTGCTCGGGACTCGCTTCGTTGCCGACGAACAGGTCGAGGTCGCCGTCGCGGTCGTAGTCGGCCCACGCGGCCACCTGCGTCGGGAGCATGGGCTCGACCATGCCCAGCGCATGCGTGACGTCGACGAAGCGCGCGCCTCCCTCGTTGCGCAACAGTGAATTGGGCCAGCGCCCGTGCTGGCGCATCCACGCGCCGCGCAGCACGAACAGGTCGAGGTCGCCGTCGTTGTCGAAGTCCGCGTGCGTGAGGTGCAGGCCGCCGAGGATGCCCTCCAAGCCCGCTTCGCTGGTGCGCTCCACGTAGCCGCCGTCGGGCGCGCCCTTCCAGAAGCGAAGTTGCTCGTGCGCTCCCCAGTTGCAGTTCACCAGGTCGAGCACGCCGTCGCCGTCGAAGTCGTCGGCGATCACTCCGCCCGCCAGAGTGGGTTCGCCCAAGCCCTTCGCGCGCGCGACGTCGACGAAGCGCGGGAACTCGCCGTCGCTCTCCAGTCGCTTGAAGTCCAAGCGGTGCTTCTCGGGGACGCGTTCGGGGTGCTCGCCGAGCGTCATCGCGGCGAGGTTGAGCAGCCAACGCGCGCCGGCGTGTTCCGGCTTGTGCTGCAGCATCCACTCGAACAGCGCGATGGCCTTGGTCGAGCCGTTCTTGTCCTGGTGAACGCCGCCGCCTTGGATCGGGAAGATGCAGCTCGCCTCGCAGTGCTGCGCGACGCAGTTGGCGGTCTCGCCCAAGCGGAAGCACGCCAGGCCCAGCTCGAACGCGGTGTCCGCCGCTTCGCCCGGCGAGAACATCTTCGGGTGCTTCTGAACGATCTCGCGCGCCTGGTCATAGACGCGGATGGCGTCCTCGACGCTGCCCAGCCGCAGCAGGTGGAAGCCCATGTCGCGCAGCAGTTGCCAACGCTGTTTGGGCTTCTCGCCCGCGGGGAGCGCGGCGAGCGCGCTGCGCGATTGCTCGACGGCCGCGAAGCCGAAGAACGGATTGGAGCGCAACGCTTCGTCGCGCAGAGTGGCCAGCGTCGCCACCATGCGCGCGTGGCTCTCCTGGACCGGGTTCGTGGGCTTGGCGTCCTGCGGCGTGGTCGCCAGCGGGAGCAGCGCGGCCGCGAGCAGCGAAGTCGGCGTGAGCATCCGCTCAGTCTAGTGAGCGCCGCAGGGTCCGCAGCGCCGGCTCGAGCGCGTCGTCGCGCGGATGCTGCGCGGGGGCCGCGAGCGCGAGGTCGAGCAGCGCGCGGGCTTGGTCGCGCTGTCCGCGCGCGATGAGGACCTTGGCGAGGATCTGGCGATTCTCGCGGCTCGGCTCGAGTTCGCAGGCGCGCCGCGCGTGCTGCTCCGCCTCCTTCAGGCTCGACTTCGGAGCGCCGAAGGCCATGACCGAGGCGATCCACGGCAACGTCTCGAGACGCAGGTGGACCAGCGCGAGCGTCGCGTGGGCGGTGGTCTGCTCCGCGTCGGCCTCCAGCGCGCGCTCCGCGGCCCGAACCGTTCGCGACGCGTGGCCGGCGCGTTCGAACATCGGCTGCAGGTGCGTGGTCGTGCCGAGCGCCCACGCGAGCTGTCCGAGCGCCGCGGCCGAACTCGCGCCCGCCGCCTCTGCGCGTTCCGCGTAGTCCAGCGCGCTCGCCGCTGCATGGTCCCGCGCCTTGCGATCCTCGGCCGAGAAGAACGTCATGGCGTCGCTTTCCGCGCGCGAGGCCGCGCTGAGCACGCGAGCGTCGCCGGGGACGGCCGCCGCGAGGGCGAGGGCGAGCTGACGTGCGCCGCGCAAGTCGCGTTCGTTGCGCCGACGCTCGAGGGCGTCGAGCTCGGAGGCGACATCCGGCGCGACGAGCGGCGCGGCCACCTGACTCGCGCGCCACGCGGCGAGGTCGACGCGCGTGCTCGAGCAGCTCGCGAGCAACGACGCGCCGAGCGTCAGGAGGAGGGTTCCGAGCCAGTTGGTGCGAGGACTTGCCATGGGGGTGAGTTCCAGCTCGGTTGCCTGTCTCGATCGGAACGCCCGCGGCGTGCGCCGAGGCGAACGGGCGCGGCGCAGTACGCTTGGCGCAGAGCCATGCCCCATTGTGACCACGTCGCCTTCCGAGTTGCAGACCTCGCGCGTTCGATCGCGTTCTACGAGCGCATGGCGCCGGCCCGACTGATGCGCCGGGAGCAGCACGCCGACCGCTGGCGCAGCGAGATCGCGACGCTCGAGCCCGAGGGCCACAGCGGCTTTCGCATCGTGTTGATCGAGCCCCGGCGCGTGAGCTGGCTCCTCAAGTTGTTCCACGCGTGGGTCCCGCGCCAGACGCGCAGTCATGAGCACATCGGGTTCGCCTGCGCGTCGCGCGAGGAGCTCGAGCAACGCGCGGCGGTCGCGCGGGAGCTGGGCGCGGTGGTGAAGAACCCGCCCACCAAGCTCGAGGGTCGCGAGGTGTGGGTGTTCGAGGTGCTCGACCCCGACCGCAACGCGCTCGAGTGGACTTTCGGGCCGATCCACGATTGAGCTCGGCGGCGCCTTCGCGCGACGACGCTCCGCCGCCATGGCGCGCCGCCCTTCGCGCGGCGATCATGAGGGCATGAACGCTGCTGCGCTGCGCATCCTCGTCACAGGCGGGACCTTCGACAAGAACTACGACGAGCTCGAAGGCAAGCTGCGGTTCGGGACGACGCACGTGCCGGAGATGCTCGCGCTCGGTCGCAGCCGGCTCCAGGTCGAGATCGAGACGCTGATGCTGATCGACAGCCTCGAGATGACCGACGAGCACCGCGCGTGCATCCTCGCCGCCTGTCGCGCTGCGCCCGAGTCGCGCATCGTCATCACGCACGGAACGGACACGATGGAGCTCACCGCGCGCGCGCTCCACACCGCTGCGCTCGACAAGACGATCGTGTTGACGGGCGCGATGGTTCCCTACGCCTTCGGCAGCTCCGACGGCCTGTTCAACCTCGGCAGCGCGCTCGCGTTCGCTCAGGCGCTGCCCTCGGGAGTGTGGGTCGCGATGAACGGCTGTTACCTGCGCGGCGACCGCGTGCGCAAGGACCGTGCGATCGGTGTGTTCGGCGAGTGCGACTGAGTTGCGCGGCTCGAGCGGCGGCGCTGGGCGATGTTCGAGCCCGCGCCGCGGTCGGCTCTCGATCGTGCGCTGAGGCGCGCTCACCGTGACGACCGCTGGCTGGAAGGCGCAAACGATCTCGCCGAGCGCACGAAGACGCTCTAGCGAGCGAGGGGCGCGGCCCGCGCTATCGGGCGCCAGCATCAAGCCAAGGCTTCCCGCCATCACAGCGCAGAGTCGTGGCGCGACACGACGGCCGGCTGCGCCGCCGTCGCCCGTTCCGCCGGTGTCCTCCCTGGTGTCGCCAGAGCGGTCATCCCCTTCTCAGTGTCACGGAGCTTCGCGAGCTCTCTCGACGAGTTGGCGACTCCAGGCGACGTCGCACGCCGATGTCACGCCAACGAATCCTCTGCGGCGCCAACTCGGAACGGACGAA
>CALKYE010000215.1 GCA_938003765.1 uncultured Planctomycetia bacterium | reverse complement strand
TGATCGGCTCGTGCGCGCAGATCGGCAAGCGCGTGCACGTCTCGGCGGCGGCGCAAATCGGCGGCGTGCTCGAGCCCGCGGGCGCGCGCCCGGTGATCGTGGAGGACGACGTGTTCATCGGCGGCAACTGCGGCGTGTACGAGGGCGTGCTCGTGCGGCGCGGGGCCGTGCTCGCGAGCGGCGTCGTGCTCTCGGCCAGCACGCCGGTGTTCGACCTCGTCGAGCGCCGCGAGCTGCGGGGCAGCCGCGAAGCGCCGCTCGAGATCCCCGAGAACGCCGTGGTGGTCCCCGGCGCCCGCAGCATCAGCGCGCCCAGCGAAACGGCCGCTTGGGCCGCATCGCTCGGCCTGTCCATCGCGTGCGCGTTGATCGTCAAGCACCGCGACGAGCGCACGGACCGCGCCACCGCGCTCGAACAGGCGCTGCGCTGAGCCGCGTTCGCTCGCGCGGGTTCTGGCGGGCGCGCATACGATGAAGCGCGCCATGCGAACGCTCTCCCGCGCCTTCCTCCTCGCCGCCGCCGTCGCCACCGCGACAGCGCCGGCGCAGTCCACCTGGTCGATCATCGTCTGCAACACCCGCACGCGCGAAGTGACCATCGCCGGCGCGACGTGTCTGGCGAGCTTCAACCTGCGCCAAGCGTTGCCCGTGATGAAGGTCGGTATCGGCGGCGGCTGCTCGCAGAGCCTGGTCGACTCGGGCTTCGTCTACCGACCGGCGATGTGGAACGGTCTGGGGGCGGGCCTGTCGCCGCAGGAGATCCTCAACTCGCTGCTGAGCGATCCCACGATCAACTCGCGCCAGCTCGGCATCGTCAACATGGACGACGCGCCGGTGACGTTCAGCGGGACCTTCGTCGGTCCGGCCCTGCCCGGCGTGACCGGCATTGCTGGCGACATCCGCTACGCGATCCAGGGCAACTTGCTCGCGGGCGACGAGCCGGTGCTGATGGCGGAGCTCGCGCTGCTCAACACGCCCGGCGACATGACGCAGCGCGTGATGGCTGCGATGGAGGCCGCGCGCGCGTGGGGCGGCGACGGACGCTGCTCGTGCCCCGGCGGCGTCGCGCCTTGCCCGCCGCTGCCGCCGCCCGCTCCGTTCAAGAGCGCGCACGTCGGCTTCTTCCTCTCGTCGCGCTTGGGCGACACCGGTGGCGCACAGTGCACGCAAGGCACGGGCTGCGCCGCGGGGCAGTTCTATCTCGCGTTCAACATCATCGGCTCGGGCGTCGACGTCGACCCGGTGCTGCAGATGCAGCAGCAGTACACGGTCTGGCGCGCCAACCTGGTCGGGCGGCCGGATCACTTGCTCAGCACGGTGACGGCGCCGGCGCAGTCGCTCGTCGCCGACGGACTGTCGAGCACCACCGTCACGGTGCGCCTGCGCGACGTCGACGGCCATCCGCTCGCGAGCGGCGGAGCAGCGCTGACCCTCACGCAAGTCTCGGGCGCTCCCTCGGTCACGACGCCGAGCGCGATCGTGGACCACGGCGACGGGTCGTACTCGTTCAGCCTGCGCGCGGGCGCAGCGAGCGGACTCGACCGCTGGCGCGTCGTGGTGAACGACGGTGTTGCGCCCGTGCGCCTGCACCCGGAGTTCGAACTGCGCGTCGATGCGCTCGCGCCGCTGCATGTCGGCGTCGACACCTACTCGGCGGCCGCAGCGCGCAGCAGCGTGCCGCTGTGGGTCAACCTGGGCGCCAGCCGCTCGCGCCGGCCCTACATGCTGCTCGCGTCGACCGGCGGAACCCAGCCGGGGCTGCCCTTCGCCGGCGCGCAGTTGCCGCTCAACGCGAGCCCGCTGCTCAACCTCTCCTACACGTCGTTCAACTCAGCAACGTTTTCGCGCACCTTCGGCCTGCTCACCCGCCAAGGCCGCGCAGAGGCCTCGTTCAGCCCGGACGGAGCGCTGGCGCTGGGCTTGGTGGGATCGCGCGTCGACTGGGCCGGCGTGGTTTTCGACCCGCTCAACGGCACGGCCGTTCTCGGGCCGGTAGGATTCGACGTTCTGCCCTGAGCACTTTCGCGCCTATGCGAAAGGCATGGGCCCAGGCGCTTCCAACGTTCACTCTCTCGACCAACTCGTTCGTGTGCGAGCCCCCGGCGCCTCCGGGTCGGCCGCGCCAGAGCGCGTGCGCATGAGCCCACAGAATCCTTCGCCGCTTTCGCACTGGCGCGCCTCCGAGGACGAGGGCGTCAGCTTCTGGGAGATCTGGGAAGCCGCTTGGGCCGCCAAGTGGTCCATCGCGGCCTTCGCTCTGCTGTTCGGCGCCGTCGCCGCGACGTGGTCGTTCCTGCAGCCCGACTGGTACCAGGCGCGCGCCGTGCTGCTCGCGGTGGATCCGATCCAGGCGCAACCGACGATCTCGCCCAGCGGAGATCCCGCAGCCGCGCCGCTCTCGCGCGGCCTGTTCGCGACGCCGCAGGTGCCGCTGCTCACGCTGCGCTCCGAGCGCTTCGCCGAGCAGTTCATCGAACAGCACGAACTCCTGCCGGTCCTGTTCGCGGAGTTCTGGGACGTCAGCGCGCGGCGCTGGATCTCCGAGGCTCGCGCGGAAGCGCCCGACCTGCGCGACGCGGTGAGCTTCTTCACCAGCGACGTGCTCGCGGTCGACAGCGACCCGCGCTCGGGCGTGACCACGCTCAGCGTGACCTGGACCGACCCCGTGCTCGCGCGCGAGTGGGCCGATGCGTTGGTGAAGGATCTGAACGACACGCTGCGCGCCCAGGCGCTGGCCGACGCCGAGCGCAACGTCGAGCACCTGAAGTCGCAGTCGAAGCAGACCGGCGCCGCCACGGTGCAGCAGGCGCTCGCGCGGCTGCTTGAAGTCGAGCTTCAGCGCGTGATGCTCGCCAAGGTTCAGCCCGACGTCGCCTTCGCGGTCCTCGATCCCGCCCGCACGCCCAAGGATCCGATCGGACCGCAGCGACTGAAGATCACGCTCATCGCCCTCGCGGGCGGCGCGCTGATCGGCGCGATGGTCGTGTTCCTGCGCCGCTCCGCCGCGCTGCGGCGCGAGCAGCTCGAGGCCGCCATCGCGGCTCAGCACGAATACGAGGACGAGCACGGCGAGCCGCACGAAGAGGTGCAGCCGCTTCCCGCACTGCGCCCTGCGAGCCGCAGCGGGATCTCGTCGGTGCTCTAGCGTCGCGCTCGGCGCGAGCTGGCGACTTCGAAGCGGCGGCGTGAGCGCGACGATCGATTGCGCGCTGACTGAGGCGTGCAGCGCGCGCGCTCCAACCTGCCAAGGCGCCGCGCGGTAGCGACGTCGCTACTTCGCGCGCTCGATCAGGAGCGAGCACGGCTCGAAGCGCTGGCGCGCGCCGTCGCGCGAGCGCACGTCCGGCGCGTCGCTGAGTCGACGCAGGCGCTCGACGATCTCTCGCGCGCCGCGCAGCGCCACGTAGCGCATGGCGCCGCCGTGGAACGGCGGGAAGCCCATGCCGAACACCGTGGCGAGGTCGAGCTCGCGCTCGCTCGCGACGACCTGCTCCTGCAGGCAGAGCGCCGATTCGTTCACCAGCGCGAGGCCCAGGCGATCGCGCACGTCGTCGAAGGTCAGCGTGCTCGATCCGTGCGGGCGCGCGGCCTCGGCGACGCGCGGGTTGAATTCGCCCTTGCGCGGCCGGCCGGACTTCGGATCGCTCGTGTAGAGGAAGAAGCCCGCGCCGGATTTCTTGCCCTTCAGGCCGACGGCCACGAGTTGAGCGACGAGGCGGCTGGACTTCATGCGCTCGCCGTACGCGCTCTCGAGCGACTGCGCGGCGTGCGCGGCGATGTCGAGACCCACCTCGTCGAGCAGCTCGAGCGGGCCCATCGGCAGGCCGAAGTCGAGCGCCGCGCGCTCGATCGTCTGGGGCGCGACGCCGAGCTCGTACAGGCGCACCGCCTCGTCGAGGTACGGGCCGAGCACGCGGTTCACGAGGAACCCGGCGACGTCGCGCACGACGACCGGCGTCTTGCCCAGGCGCAGGGCGAGCTTGGCGGTCGCGGCGACGGTCTCGTCGCTGGTGTGCGCGCCGCGCACGATCTCGACCAGCGGCATCAGGCGCACCGGGTTGAAGAAGTGCATGCCGACGACGCGTTCGGGATGGGGCAAGCCCTCGGCGATGGCGTCGATCGAGAGCGACGAGGTGTTGCTGGCGAGGATCGCGTCGGGCGCCAGTTGCTTGGCGAGCGTGGCGAACACGCTGCGCTTGATCTCGAGCTTCTCGGCCACGGCCTCGACGACCAGTCCGCTGCGCGCGAATCCGTCGAGGCTCGTCGAGCCCTCGAGCCGGTCGAGCGCGGCGTTGGCCTCGTGCGGCTGCAGACGGCGCTTGCGCAGCGAACCTTGGATCGCGCGCGCGTGCTCGACCAGCGCGCTGTCGACCGCCTTGCGCGCCAAGTCCGCGAGGCGCGTGTCGACGCCGCGTTCGGCCATCAGGCTCGCGATCGCGCCGCCCATGACGCCGCCTCCGATCACGCCGGCGCGCGCGATGGTCCGCGCTTCGCCGCCGCCGGGCAGGCGCCCGAGCTTCTTCGCGTCCTCGGTCCCGCGGAAGATCGAGATCAGGCTCTTGCACACCGGCGTCACGGCCAGCTTGCCGAGCGCTTGGGCCTCGCGTTCGAGGCCCGTGGCGAGCGCTGTCGTCGGCGCGGCGACGACCAGCTCGAGCGCGGCGAGCGGCGCGGGGTAGCGGCCGCGCGTCTTGGCCATCACGCCCTTGCGCGCCTGGCTCGCCACGATGGCGCGCGCGAGCGGATTGCGGTCGACGAGCACGCTCCACAGGCCGCGCTCGCGGCGCGCGCAACTCGTGCGGCGCAGCGCGATGTCGCAGGCGACGCGGCGGAGGTTCTCCGGCGCGGCCAGGCGATCGACGAGGCCGAGCTTCAGCGCTTGCCGCGCGACGTAGAGCTTTCCGGTGAGGATCGCTTCCAGCGCGGCGGGCGTCCCGACGCGGCGCGGGAGTCGTTGGCAACCGCCCCAACCCGGCAGGATGCCGAGCTGCGTCTCGGGCAGGCCGATGCGCGACGAGGGGTGTTCCGCGAGCACGATCCGATCGCAGCACAGCGAGAGCTCGAACGCGCCGCCCGGCACGGGTCCGCCGACCGCGGCGACCTTGAACGCCCGCAGGTCCGCGAGGCGCTGGAAGAGCTGTTGGCCGAAGCGCGCTAGCGCGGTGGCGCGCTGCGCATCGTCGATGGCCTCGATCACGTCGATGTCGGCGCCGGCGACGAACGCGGTGGGGGACTTGCCCGTGACGACCAGCGCCTTCAGCCCGCTGTCGCGCGCGAGTTCGTCGAGCGCCGCGGCGAGGTCGCGCATCAGCGGGCGGTCGAACACCGCGAGCTTGCGATGCGGCGGATCGATCACGAGCACGGCCAAGCCCGGCTCGGGTCGCTCGATGCGCACGCAGCCGCCGGGGCCGGGCGCGCCCTCGGGAGTCGGCATCGACTCGAGCAAGCTGAGGTCGAGGGCGCTCATGCTGCGACTCGCTCCAGGACCACCGCGCCGCCCTGACCGCCGCCGATGCACAGCGTCGCCAGGCCGAGCTCGCGATTCGACTCGCGCAGCTCGTGCGCCAGCGTGAGCAACAGCCGCGCGCCCGTGACGCCGACCGGATGGCCGAGCGCGATCGCGCCGCCGTTGACGTTGGTCTTGGCGAGGTCGAGCGCGCCCACGGCGCTCGCGCGGCCGAGTTCGCGTGCGCAAAACTCGGCGCTCTCGAACGCGCGCGCGCAGGCGAGCACCTGATGCGCGAAGGCCTCGTTGAGTTCGATCACGCCGATGTCGCTCAACGCGCAGCCCGCGTCGTCGAGCGCGGCGGCGCTGGCATACACGGGGCCCAGTCCCATGCGCGCGGGCTCGCAGCCGGCCCAGGCGAAGCTCTTGATGCGCGCGAGCGGTGTGAGACCCAACGACTTCGCGCGCGCGGCGGTCGTGACGAGCAGCGCGCAGGCGCCGTCGGTGAGCTGCGACGAGTTGCCCACGGTCACGACGCCGTCGGGCTTCTCGAAGTAGGGCTTGAGCTTGGCCAGCGCCTCGAGCGTCTGACCCTCGCGGATTCCGTCGTCGGCGAGCACGCTGGCGTCGCCCTCGCGCGCGCCCTGCGGCATCACACCGACGATCTCGCGTGCGAAGCGGCCCGACTTGCGCGCACGCTCGGCGCGCAAGTGGCTCTCGAGCGCGAGCGCGTCGCCCTGCTCGCGCGTGATGGACCAGTCGCGCGCCAGCAACTCGGCCGTGCGGCCCATGATCAACCCGCAGGTCGGGTCGGTGAGCCCTTCGATCAGCGCCACGCGCGGCTTGAGGTGCCACGGGCGGAAGCTTGCGATCGCAGCGAGCCGCGCGCCGAGCGTTCGCGCGCGTGAGAGGCGCTCGAACATGGCGGTCATCTCGGGGCCGTAACTGAGCGGGTAGGCGCTCATCACTTCGACGCCACCGCACACGAACAGCTCGCCGCGGCCCGCTTCGATCTGCAGCACGGCGCTCGTCACCGCCTGCATGCCGCTGGCGCAGTTGCGGCCGACGGTGTGCGCGGGCACGCGCTGCGGCACGCCGGCGCGCACGGCGATCACGCGCGCGACGTTGACCTGGGTGGTGGGCTGGCCGACGCAGCCAAAGATCACTTCGTCGAGCGCCGCCGCGTCGATGCCGGTGCGAGCGAGCAACTCGCGCGTGACGGCTGCGCCCAGGCGGCCGGCGTCCTCGCGCTTGAACGCGCCCCCGGCTTTGACCTGCGCGGTGCGCACGCCGGCGGCGATCACGATGTCGTTGCGGAGGGCGCGCGCCATGGGGCTACTTCGGTCTCCGATCGAGGTAGCGCTGCTCCTTCATCGCGGTCTCCATGCCGAGCAGCGTGAGCATTTCGTCGAGCGCGTGCACGGTGATCTTGTTCGGAGCGACTTCAGTCGCGTTGAGCAGGCGCGTGTGGATGTCGCGCGTGAGCTTGTCGACGTCGACGTCCTTGCGCGGCGCGACGCGCACCTCGAGCTGGTCGACCTCGAACGGATCGTCGTTGCGCTTGGAGATCACCACCTGCCACTCCTCGACCTCGCGCATCTCCATCAGGGTCGAGCCCATCTGCGACAGGTCGACCAGCGTGCCCTTGATCTTGGTCAGGTTCAGCGCGTGCTTCTCGCTCGCGCGGCGCAGCTCGGAAGCGATGCGCGGCAACGTACGGCCGCAGTGGGGGCAACGGCCCCACTGGATGCCGCCCTCGCACACGTCGCCGGTGCGGTAGCGCATCACGCACGTGCCGTGGCCCGTGATGGTGCTGAACACGATCTCTCCCGACTCGCCGTCGGGCATCGGTTCGCCGGTCGCGGGGTCGACGACCTCGAACACCGCGAGGTCGGGGTAGAGGTGGTAGCCGCTCGAGCTGTTGTCGGCGGTGGGGCACTCGGCCCAGGCCATGCGCGCTTCGGTGAAGCCGTAGGTGCCGACGATCTTCACGTCCTTGGCGCCGCCGGCGCGCAGGCACTCGAGCATCTTGTCCTTCAGGCCCGGCGGAGTCTTCTCGGCGCCGAGCACGACCGTGCGCACGTTCTGGAAGCTCGTGCCCAACTCGTTGCCGCGGCGCAGCAGGTGGTACGTGAAGCCAGGTGTGCCGACGATCGCGGTCGGGCTGAGGCGGTCGAACAGTCGCAAGCTGCCGTCGGTGCCCATCACCTTGCCGCCGCCCGAGGGCACCACGAGTCGACCGGTCTTGAACCCGCCGAGCGTGACCGCCCAGAACGCCAGGTGCGGCGCGAACGGGAACAGGTTGACGACGCGCTCCTGCGGCGTGACGACGTTCACGATGTCGAACATGCGCGCGATGCCTTCGCTGAGCACGTCGAGATCGTGCGGCGTGTAGGCGAAGCCGACAGGTTCGCTCGAGCGGCCGGTGGTGAAGGTCAGGAAGTTCGGCGTGTAGCGGTAGCGCAGCGACTCGCGTGCGCCGGCGCCGCCCAGCACCAGCGCGAGCTTGCGCGAGAAGGGCCAGTGCTGCTTGATCAGCTCCGGACTCGGCTGCAGCACGAAGTCGTAGCGATTCTCCGGCGTGGTCTGCGCGCGCAGCAGGTCCTGCTTGGTCGTGAACGGCAGGCGCGCGAGGTCCGCGACTCCGCGCACGCGACGCGGGTCGAGGCCCGCCTCGTCGAAGATGCGCCGGTAGTGGCGCGAGAACGGGTAGAGCTCCTCGCGCACGTAGCGCGCCAGTTGCTCGTCCTGCAGCCGCCGCAACTCGGAGACCGAGGTGTGACTCAGCGCGCTCCAACTCGACGGTCGTGCCATGGGGCTAGCGTCTCTATCGACGCTGCGACACTCAAGCCCCTGGCGCGAGAGATGTCGTTGTGCGAGCGCTGGGACGGCGCGCTGACGGCGGTTCAAGCGCGCGCCGGGCCCGGTCGATGCTCACAACCTTCTCCGTCACCGTGCACCGCCGACACGACCCGCCCCCGATTCCCAGCCGCAGCGGCGTCGCCCGTCCCCGCATCGTGCTGGTGCTCGGAGGCGGCGGAATGCGCGGCATGGCGCACATCGGCGTGCTGCGCGCGCTGCGCAAGTTGGGTCTGTGGGCGGACGCGATCGTCGGCACCAGCATCGGTTCGCTGATCGGCGCCGCCGCCGCGGCCGGGCGCTCGATCGAGGAGATCGAAGGCCTGATCGGCGAGCTCCACAAAGGCGATTACTTCCGGCTCAACACGCTCAAGTTCATGCTCCAGGGCGTGCGCGCGCCCAGCCTCTACCAGGGCGAGCGCTTTCGCCAGCGGCTCGAGGAGCTGTTGCCCAACAAGTCGTTCCGCGACCTCTCGACGCCGTTCTACTGCAACGCGGTGCGCCTCGAGACGGCGGGCGCGGTGTTCTGGGGCCTGCCGGGTTTCGACGACTTGTCGCTGGTCGACGCGGTCTACAGCTCGTGCGCGCTGCCGGGCATCTTCGAGCCGTTCGAGAAGGACGGCTACAGCTACATGGACGGCGGGATCGTCGATTCCGTGCCGCTGCGCTTCGCCAAGTCGCTCTCGCCCGACGTGATCATCGCCGTCGACCTGTCGGTGAAGTCGCACTTCAAGCCGCCGGCCTACAAGAACCGCGTGATCAACACGATGCTGCGCGCCTTCGAGATCGCGGAGGACGTGCTGGTGGAGCAGGCGCTGCACATGCACGTCGACTACCGCACGGCGCTGATCCAGCCCAAGGTGGCGCACCTCTCGCGCTTCGACTTCAACGACGTGCCCGACATCGTGCGGCGCGGCGAGGAGGAGGCGCTCAAGGTGCTCAGCTCCCACGCTGCGACGCGTGAACTGGTGCGCTGCGAGCCGCTCGAGGGACTCTCCTGTCCCGTCGCCCCGCGCGACTACGTCACGGTGCGCATCGATCCGTCGACGTGCATCGCCTGTGGCATGTGCGAAGCGGTGTGCGAGACCGACGCCTTCGTGGCCGGTCCGGCGCGCGCGACGGTGCGCAAGCCGCACAACTACGAGTGCACCCGCGACCACGCCTGCGCCCGCAACTGTCCCACGGGCGCGATCACGCTGGGCAATCTGTGAGCGCGTCGGCCGGCGCCGGGCCGGCCGCAACGCAGTGGGCGAGCGACCTGCGCCCCGCTATCATCGGTGTTTTCCCCTTGCGGGCGCTGTGCGCGCGCAACGCCTTCTCCACCGATCTGGCCCCTCACACCCAGCCTCTCTGATTCCATGCGCCACCCGGTCACACTCATTCGCGGCGACGGCACCGGTCCCGAACTCGC
>CALKYE010000214.1 GCA_938003765.1 uncultured Planctomycetia bacterium | reverse complement strand
TGTGCTTCCAGGGCTGGCTGCGCGAACCGAGCTTCACGCCGGCGACGCTCCTCACAGACGCCTGGTGGGTGACGCTGGGCCCGTAGGCCGGCGCGCGAACATCGTCCTTCCGCCCGGCGAGCCACTGCGCGCCGCCGGGCGGGACCGCCGCGCCCGCTCCGATAGCGTGACTAGCAGCGGTAGTGCTGCACGGCCTGCCAGGAAGCGTGAACCCTGAGCCGCGCTGGCCGTTGGGGTCCGGACGTCGTCGCCATGAAGCACAAACTGCTGGCTGGAGCTGGGATCGCGGCGTTGCTCGTGATCGCCGGCGCCCTGTGGAAACTGCGGTCGGTCGAGCGCGGAGATCCCGCGGCCGCCGACCGCGCAGATCGAGCGGCGGAGGAGAACGCGGCGACACTCGCAGTCGAGGCGCGCGCCGAGAGCTCGAACCCGGTCGCGCGCGCGGCGACAGCGGACAGTCCAGCGCCCGAGGCGGGCGAGCTGCCTGCGAACGCGGGCGAAGCGCTCGGCTTGACGGGTCGCTGGATCGGTCGCGCGGTCGACGAGCGCCGCATCCCGGTCGAAAACGCAGCGCTCGAGTTGCGCATAGCGAGCGCGCCGTCGTGGAGCGGAGCGACGTCGTCCGATGGCAGCTTCGAGATCCCGCTTCGAACGCCGCGGGACGCGCTGGTCGGCAAGCGCGTCACGCTGCTCGTTCGCAGTCCTGAGGGAGCCGTGGCGGCGCGCACCTGCCCGCTGCCCGGCCTTGGGCCACCGCGCGGATACACACCGCCGCCCGCGGAAGATGGCCCGCCGACCGTGGACCTCGGAGTGTTGGTCCTCCAGGCGTCGTGCTCGCTCACGGTGAACGTGACGCAGAGCGGAGTCCCCGCTCGTGGCGCGCGCGTCGAAGTGCTCAGTAGCGGCGTCTCGCCCATCGTGCTCGCGCGCGGGACTGCCGATTCGAACGGCGTGGCGAGGCTCGCTTCGCTCCCGCCTGGCTTGCTGCGCATCTCGGCAGCGCTCGAGGAGCTCTCGGGGGTCTCGAGCGCGTACCTGCCGCACGATGAGTCGCTCTCGATCGAGCTCGTTCCGACGCAGAGCTACGACGTCGAGGTCGTCGACGCGTCGAGCGAAGCGCCCGTGCCTGGCGCGCGAATCCTCGTCAGCGAGTCACTCGCGGTCGCAGCGAGCTTCGACATCGACCCGATGTCGCGCCAGGAGTACATAACCGTCGTGGCGCTCGAGCGCGATCCGCTCGTCACCGACGAGAACGGCCGCGCCCGCGTCGAGCGCCTGCCGAGCAGCGGACGGTTCCAGATCGCCGTCGAAGCCGACGGCTATCGCTCACGACCCGATCCCTACGACCGGCGCAATGGCGCGGTGTCGCTCTCGAGCAAGGAGCCCGTCGCGCGAGTTGCTCTTCGAAGGCTCGGAGGTCGCACGGTGCGCTGGCCGATCGTCGCGGGCGAGGTCCCCGCGCCGCCCGAGGGCGCGCCGATCGCCTTGCGCTGGGCGCCGGGCGCCGACTTCGGACGAGAAGGGTTGGAGCTGCCCCCGGGGCGCATCCAGGACGGAAAGCTCGTGGTCGACGCACTCGAGAGCGACGGCGGCCTCCTGGCGCAGGCGCCCGACGGCGCGTTGGCGCAAGCCTGGATCGACCCCAAGTCCGACGACGGAGAGGCGATCGCCTTCCGTCGGCCCCGCACGGTCGAGGTCTGGGTTCGCGACGCCGGCGGCGCTGCGGTTCTCGGTGCGGCCGTCATCGCGCGCAACCAGGGCAACAATCCGCTGTGCGATTACGTGCGGACCGACGGCGAAGGGCGCGCCCAGCTCACCGGACTGTACGGAGAGCTCGCGGATGTGTTCGTCCAGCCGCCGAGCGCTCGCCAGAGCGCCATCCGCGCCGGCAGCGTGAACCTCGAGCAGGGTGACGCGCGACTGGAGGTCTCGCTCCCCTCGACGTTCCTCGCCAGCGTTCGTGTGCTCATCGACGGCGCGCCGCAACTCCCCTCGCGGCTTCGCTGCGCTCCACCTGCGCTCGAGGAGCTTCCTGAGCGCGGCGAACTGCGTTTCGAGTTGGTCGCGCCGCCGCAAGGCGAACTTGCCACCGTCGTGATCTCCGCTGTCGGCTACTCGCCCGCGAACGTGAAGATCGCGCCGCCAGCGGATGGCTCCGAGGCGCTCGCCGAGGTCGAGTTGACGCCCGCGGGCGAGCTGTGGATCGAGCTGCGCCGCGATCCCGCGCAGCAGGTCGAGGTGCTCGTCGAGCGTCTCGACGAGAAGTCCGGCGCCTGGGGACCGGACCGTGAGCTGGGCATGTTCAGTGCACTGCGCTCGCCGAACGGGCCGCGGGGCAGTTTTCGCGTCGCTGGCCTGCGGCCCGGACGCTGGCGCGCGCTCGACAAGCGGACCGGCGTCGCGTCGAACGAGGCCGAGCTGCTCGCAGGCGTACCGCAAGCGCGAGTAGTTCTCGACGTCGTCAACGTCCAGTGGGTGACGGGACGGGTCGAGGTCCCGGCTGGCGAATCGGTGACGAGCGCCGTGGTGCTCGTCGACGGTCTCGATTCGAACTCGGATCCGCGCCGCGAACTCCCGGGCGCCGCTCCGCCGTCCGGCGCGCGCGTGAGCGCCGACGGCGCCTTCAAAGTCCAGATCCCGGGCGACCGCGAGGTCACGCTGCGGCCGTGGCACCCGTGGCTCGCGCCCGCCGAGGGAAGCGTCCTGAGCACGCGCACGGGCCTGACGGGTGTGACACTGAAGCTGGCGGCGGGACGTGAGCTGCGCATTCCGACCGCGAATCTGACAGATGCGCGCGTCAAGCACCTGCGAGTCGGGGCCTGGTCGAGCGCGAGCGGAACGTCGCCGACACAGTGGATCTTCGCGCCGATCGCGGACTCGTTCGCTCGCACGGCGGACCTCGCGCCCGGCCGCTGGAACCTGTGGATCGACGCTGGCCCGCGCTTCGCGCCCGTCGAGCTGCGAGACGTCGAGATCGGCGACGGTGTGACGACGCTCGCGCCGCTCGAACTTAGTTCGGGCGCCAGCGTGCGAGTGAGAGTTCGAACGAACGCCGGCGCGTCGCCTCCGCGCATCTACGTCGTCGTCAGCTCGGAGGTTGAGCCCAAGTACTGGCGCGACGTGAACTCGCAAGGCGAGTCGGAAGTGCTTGTGTCCGGACTCGGCGTGGGGCAGTTCGCGGTGCGGATCTCCGCGATGATGGACCTGCGCCAGGCCAAGCACTTCAACGTTGAACTCGACGGCAGCAACGAGGTGGCCCTGGAGTTTGCGCCCTGAGGCTCCACTCGCGGCGCAGCGCCCGCCCCGACTCGCTCTCCAAGCCGCTTGCGTGACTCTCTAGCGCCTCGTCGGCACGAACACAGCCGCCGCGCGGAACGCGAACGCCTCACTCCTCGTACAGCTCGACCTCGCCGATGCCGACGAGCGGGCTCGAGGCGCCG
>CALKYE010000213.1 GCA_938003765.1 uncultured Planctomycetia bacterium | reverse complement strand
AGACCGTCCGAGAGGTTGGTGGTCTTCACGGCCGGCGGGTCGCGGAACCAGGCCTGCGCCCAGACCACGTCGCCGCCCGAGAACGGGTTGCCGAGCGAGCCGGGGTTGTTGAAGCGGTAGGCGTTCCAGTCCTGACTGAAGCTGCCGTCGCACGCGCCGAAGGTTCCGCCGCTCAACTGCGAGCCCATGCGTTGCGTCGGGTTCTTCACGCACAGGAAGCTCGCGCCGCCCGCACCCCACGTCGCCGCCACCGGGCCGTTGACGCCGTAGAACAAGAGTCCGGCGCGCTGGCCTTCGACGTTCGCGACCGAGATCGTGAAGCCCGAGCTCGCGCTCGCGCTGGGCGTGCCACTGCCCGAGATCGACGCAACGCAGCCGTTCGAAGTCGTGCCGGCGGTGCAGTAGGCCGTCGCCGTGCCGCACTGCGGAACGAGCGCGACGCGGAACAGCGCGTCGGGCGTGCCGAACGACGGCAGCGAGCCGAGGTCCGAGCCGAAGCCGTCGTTCAGCGAGGCGATGAAGTAGAGGACGTTGGTGTCGCTCAGCGCCACGTCGTTGGCCTGGAAGCACGCCAGCGCCGAGTTGCCGCGGCCGAGGAACGCGCCGTCGTCGAACATGCCGTTGCCGTCGACGTCGACCGGATCGCCTTCGCGCGCGATCACGGCGCCGTTCCAGATCAGCACTTCGTTGGCGGCCGCGTTGGCGTTGTCGGTGTTGGACACCAGCACCCAGTCGCCCGCGGAGTTGCCGTTGAACGCGAAGAACGTGTCGCCGAGGTTCTCCGAGCCGGAGATCGGATCACCGGTCTGCGCGATCAGCACTCCGTTGCGCACGGCCCAGTCGGGCGCGCTGGTTGCCGTGCCCGAGTTGTCGCGGCCGCGCGCGAACCAGTCGCCGTTGGCGGCGATCTGTTGATCGAAGATCGCGCCGCAGGTGATGCCGGAGCCCGGCACGAGCTGACCCACTTCGATCACGACCTGACCGTCGTACACGAGCACGTCGATGCCGCTCGTGCCGCCGACGATCTCGCCCCCGGCGATCCAGTGCGCGCCATCCGGCGAGGTGTAGAAGCTGTTCGAGTCGAGCGTGTCCCAATTCACCGTGCCCAGCCCGTTGAGCGTCGTCACCGACGTTTCGTTGGTCTGATGGAACATCGCGCGGTCGTAGAAGATCGCCGGGCGCTTGGTGGTGGAGATGTTGCCGATGCTCGAGTCCTGGGCGCCGACGCGGCCGTCGTCGAGCAGGTGGATCGAGCCGACCGAGTTGCCGACGGTCTCGTCGCCGCTGGGATTGGCGATGATGTCGACCAGTCCGGTGTAGAGGTCGCCCATCTGCGTGGGAATCGACCAGCTCGCGCCGTTCCACACGAGCACCTTCTGGAACACGCTCGCGACGCCGCCGCGGGCGCGCAGCGACATCGCGAACTGGTTGAGGTTGTTGAAGCGTCCCAGGCCGCTTCCGAGGAACTCGACCAGCTCACCGGGGGCGCCGGCGGGCACGGGCTGGCCCTCTTGGATGAACATGGAGCCGCTCACGCCGCTGCCCTTGAGCAGGATGATCTCCTCGAGGTTGCCCTGCTGCGTGCGTCCGGACAGGACCCACGTCGACGCGTCCGGGCTGAGGATGAAGGTTTCGATCGAGCGGAAGTTGGTCGCGGTCGGCGTTCCCGCGAGGTTGAGCGCGCCGGGCACGACGGACTTGGCGCTGGTGGGGATCTCGCAGTAGACGACTTCGAGCGTCTGTGCGGCGGCCGCACCCGAGAGCGCGGCGGCGGCGATTGCGATGGCGATGCGTTGGTTCATGGAGGGTGACTCGTGACGGTGGTGGAGGGCGAACTGGGCGACGCAGCGCGCGGGAGGGCGCCTGTTGGGGGACGGGAGGGACTACCCCGGTCGGTTGGGGCGGGGGACGTCAGCTACGCTCCCCTCGCTCACCCCGCTCCGTGCAGGTCCCTGATTTCAGTGGGCAAGCGCCGATGAAGGTCCTCCGTTCCGTCTGGTTCTTGTTTCTCTTCGCGTGGCTCGCGCTGGCGTCGTCGTCCGCGCGCGCGCAGCTCAGCGTCCGCGTCGATCCGCGCCTGGAGCTGGTCAGCGCCGTGGCGCGCCTCGCGGACTTCGCGGAGTTCGACATGCCCGTGTCGCGCTCGCCTTACGCGGAGCGCGTGGAGCAGCGGCTGAGCTCCGTGCGGGAGCACGCGGCCGTGGCCACGCTGCGAACGCTCCGCGCGCAGCACGGAGTCTCGTACGACGCGATCCCCAGCCTCGCGGTTCACCTGGACGGACTCGAGCGCCTGACGCTGATCGCGCCTCTCGATCCGCGTCCCGAGCGCCTCGATGGACGCTGGGAGCGCGCGCTGACCGAGCGCTTCCTCGAAGAGCTGCGCGACTTCGCTGCGCGCTCCGAGTTCGCCGCCTTCATGGAGTCCGAAAAGGACTTCTTCGCCCAGGTCGAGCAACGACTGTCGGCCACGCTCAGCCGCAGCCGCGCGCTGACCTGGTTCGACGACTTCTTCGGCGCGAAGCCCGGCGCGCAGTACGTCGCGATCGCGGGCCTGCTCTGCGGCGGCGGCAACTACGGCGTCGGCGTGCGGCTGCCGGGCGTCGCCGAACAGGTCACTCCGGTCTTCGGCTGTTGGAAGTTCGACGCGGAGGGCCTGCCGGTGTTCGACGACAGCTACTTGCCGCTCTACGTCCACGAGCTGTGCCACACGTACACCAATCCGTTCGTCGATCGACACGAGCCGAAGCTGCGCGCGGCGGCGGAGCGCATCTACGCGAGTTGCGGCGCGAAGATGAAGCCGCAGGGCTACGGCAACGGTCGCACAGTGCTGTACGAGTCGCTGGTGCGAGCGTGCGTGGTGCGCTGCCGTTCGGCGCTCGAGGGCGAGGACGCGGAGCGCCAACAGCTCGAGAGCGAACACAAGCGCCACTTCGTGTGGACCGCGGACCTCGCGCGCCTGCTCCACGAGTACGAGACGCAGCGCGATGCGTGGCCCGACTTCGAGGGCTTCATGCCCAAGGTGGTCGAGTTCTTCACCACCTACGCGGCGACCTTGCCCGAGCCGAGCGCGGTCGCGCCCAAGCTCGTCGGGAGCACGCCGCTCAACGGCGCCGACTCCGTCGACCCGCGACTCACGGAGCTGTGGTTCGAGTTCGATCGACCGATGCGCGACAAGAGCTGGTCCATCGTCGGGCGTCGCGAGGATCAGCCCGAGATCGTCGGCAAGCTCTCGTACGACTCCGAGCGCAAGCGCTTGCGCGTGCCGGTCAAGCTCGAGCCCGGACGCGAGTACCGCTTCTCACTCAACGGCGAGCGCTTCTCCGCGTTCATGAGCGAAGCGGGCGTGTCGCTCGAGCCAGTGGAGTTCCGCTTCACGACCGCTGCGCAGTGAACGTTCACTGCGAGCTGAGCACCCACCCGGCCCAGTCGCGCACGGGCGCGCGACGCTCGCGCAACCGGCTCTTGGCGCGCCACAGCGCCCGCTCGACGTCGAGCCGCTCGCTCCACAGGCCTTCGTAGAAGGCCAGCATCAGCTCGCGCGCCGCGGCGTCGTCGACCTTCCACAGCGAAGTCACGACGTGGCGAGCGCCCGCCGCGTGCAGCGCCTTCTGGAACGAGGCGACGCCCTGGCCGGAACTCGCGACGCCGACGTTCGTGTCGCACGCGGACAAGACGACGAGTTCGCACGCGCGCAGGTCGAGCAGCGCGAGTTCATCGGCCGTGAGCAGGCCGTCGCGGCTGTCCGGGTCGTTGGCGCCGGCGAGCGCGAGTCCGCACAGCGTGAGCGGAGAGCGTTGGGCGAGGACCTGCGCGCCAGCGGCCGGCTGCGCGCGCTCGAGCGCGAAGAAGCCGTGCGTGGCGACGTGCAGGTGGGTCGCGCCGCCGAGCGCGCGGAGGAAGTTGGCGCGCGTCGCGTCGCGCTCGCTCAGCACCTCGCGCGTCGCGGCGCCTGCCGTGCGTCCGCTTCCGTGAGCGCGCGCGAACAGGGCGGCGACGCCGTCGATCTCATCCTGGGTCTCCCACAGCGGCGCGAACGTGGGTCGCGTGAGTCCAGCGAAGCGCGCGCTCGCGACCGCAACGCTCGGCGCGCCGTCGTCGGCCCGTTCGTCTTCCGCCTCGTCGTCCTCGCTCGACTCGTAGTCGACGCCGCCCAGCGCGACCAGCTTGCGCGGCGCGTCCGGCGCACTGGACGCGAGCGCACCTGACTCGGCCGAGCCGACGATCACCACTCGGACGCGATCCCCGAGCAGCGCGGACTCGTCGAACGGCAGCGCGTCGAGCGCGAGCGTGTGCAGCGCGTCGTCGAGCGCCACGCGCCAACGCGAGGCGCCGGCGAGCGCGGGGCGCAACGGATCGATCAGGAGCTCCGTCAGGCGAGCGCCGCACGCGGCCAGGTCTTCCCGTTGCTCGCGTGCGGCCGTGTTCCACGCGCGGCAGGCCTCGGCGATCGGCGCCAGCTCGCCGAGGTCGCGCCGCCGCACGCTTCCGTCGCTGCGCAGCACGAACGCGTTGAGGCGCGGATGCCGAGGCGCGAAGGGCTGGGCCGACAGCTCGCGCTGGTCGAGTCGCCAATACGTCACCAGTGCTTCGTCGGGAGCGAGCGAGCGCGCCCACGAGCTGGCGCCGGATCCGACGCCGCTCAGCGAGCCCGACTCGTTGGCGAGCGCGAGCCGCAGCGCTTGCTCCGCGCGTCGGCGAACCTCGATCGCGGCGTCGAGCTGCTCGGGCGCGATGGACCGTTCGGCGAGGCTCGCGACTTCGCGCGCCGCGCTCAGCGCCTCGCGGCGCAGCTTCTCGTGTTGCGAAGGCGCGGACTGACCGCGCACGCGCCACGCGCGCAACAGGCCGGCGCCGATGGCGCGCGCGCTCTCGCACAGCTCGAACACCGCCTGATCGTTCGCGGCGGCGTTGTCCGTTGAGCTCGTAGCGTCGAGCAGCGTGACACCGTCGGAGATCAGGCGCGACCAGTGCCGCTGCGCTCGCTCGGCGTCGTGCATCGTGAACAGCGCGGCGCAACGCGCGAGGTAGGCGCGCGTCTGTTGCGCAGCCGCTTCAGCGAGCTCGCGGGCGCCCGCGCGCTCACCCGTCATCAACCGCAGCGCCGCGACCCGCTGCCGCGTCTCGGCGAGGTCGGGGTTCTCGAACGGAAACGCTCGCTCCGCCAAACGCAGCGACTCCTCGGCGACCGCGAGCGCCTCGCGCTGGCGCCCGAGCGAACGCAGCGCGTGCGCTCTCGTCCCCGTCAGTCGCCACGACATGCTCGCATCGCGTCGTCCAGCCTGCGCGCGGCGCTCGATCTGACGGTCGACGCGTTCGAGCGCTTCGTCTGCGCGGCCGACCGCGATCCAGGCCTCCGCGAGGTTGACGGTCAACTGGTCGGCGTGCTCGCTGTCCGCGTGGGTGCTGCGCTCCAGCGAGGCGGTGACCTCCTCCAGCTCACTCGCAGCTCGCGCGGCGTCGCCCAGCGCGAGGCGCACGACGGCGCGGTTGCCGCGGGCGTGGATGTGCTCGATGTTGTCGAGCGGCAGTCGCAGTGCGAGCGCGGCGCAGCGGCGCTCGTGGACCTCGAGCGAGCGCGAGTTCTCTCCCATCGCATTCAACACCGCCGCGAGGTTGTTGAGCACGCCCAGCGAGAGATCGTGGTCGGGCGGGAGGGCGCGTTCGATCGCCGCGAGCGCCGCGCGCTGCAGTTCCAGCGCCGTCGGCAGCTCGCCCAACTCGCGCAGCAGCGCGCCGAAGTCGCTCCGGAACAGCGCGAGGCGGACCTCGTCGAAGCCCTCGATGGCTTCCGCTTCGGCGATGGACTGTCGGTACAGCTCGGCCGCGCGCTCGAGCTCGCGAACGGCGGCTTGGGCCTGCGCCACCGTGATGCGCACGATGGGGATGTTCGGGTGGCCGGCCGGGAAACTGACCAACGCCAGTCGCAGCGCCTCTTCGCACTCGGCGACCATGCTCGGACCGCCGGCCCCGTTGCGGAGCGCCTGGCACACGCACAGTTGGATCTCGCTCCAGGCTTCGCTCGTGCTCGGGTACAGCTCGCGCATCGCCTCGCGGCGCGCGAAGCTGGCCCGCGAGAAGCTCGCGAAGTCGCTCCATTCGGCGCAGCGCCGACCCAGCTGCATCAGCGACACGTGCAGACTCGCGCACTCCTGTCGGAGCGCCAGCTCGCAGCAGCTCTCGATCTGGCTCGCCAGCGCTCGGAGCGCTTCGATCCGACGGCCTTCGCCGTCGAGCCGGTCGGCCTCGCTCAAGCAGAGTTGCGCGTTGCGCTGCGCCTGCTCGCTCTCCGCGGTCTCCGTCAATTCGCGAACGCGCAGTGTCAGCGCGCCGGCCGCAGCGGGGTCCTTGGCGCGCACCTCGATCACCACGCGCTCTCCGGGCGCGTCGCAGGGAATCCGCAGCCACGGATTGCGCGCACCGCCGGTGTCGTCGTCCTCGAGCACGCCGCCGCGGTCGCGCTCGACGCGCAGCACGAGATCGAGCTCGTCGCTCTCGGCCCATACCGAGAGTTGCCCGCGGCGGCTGGTGACGTGCTCGAAGCGCAGCGGCGCGCCGGCGCTCACCTGCTCTTCGAGGTCGAGGCGCAACGCGCGCACGACTTCCGGCGCCTGTGTGCGGTGCGCGAGCGCGAGAAGCAGGGCCGCCAACATCGGTGGGGAATCGTAATCGCGTCCGACGTTCGAAGGCCGGCGTGCGCGCGTTGCGCCAGGGGCGCTCGCCTCGGATCGACGCGCACGGAACGGTCGTCGGGCCTCGCGCCGGGGCCGCGATGGAGCGTCGAACACGCCCGGAGTGCTCGCTGGGGCGCAGTGCGTCGCTGCCCGAAGCGTCCGCGCTTCCTGTGCTAGATTGCGGAACTGCACGGACCATGAGCGACACGCCCAAACCCGACGCCGACGCGCCCTCCAAGGCGCCGCAGATTCCGATTCGCAGCCCCAAGCCGCAGTGGCTCAAGGTGCCTCTGCCGGGCGGAGAGGGCTACGCGAAGCTCAAGACGCTCACGCAGGAGCTCAAGCTCAACACCGTGTGCCAGGAGGCGCGTTGCCCCAACATCGGCGAGTGCTGGAAGGGCGACAACGCGACCATGACGATCATGGTGCTGGGCGACGAGTGCACGCGCCGCTGTCGCTTCTGCGCGGTCAAGACCGTGATGAAGGCGGCGCCGCCCGACCCCGATGAGCCCGCGCACGTCGGCCAGGCCATCGCCGCGATGAACCTGGGCTACGTCGTGATCACTTCGGTCGATCGCGACGACTTGCCCGACGGCGGGAGCGCGCACTACGCGAGCTGTCTCCGCGAGATCCGCGCGCGCGCGCCGCGCACGGTGGTGGAGACGCTGATCCCCGACTACCAGGGCCGCGACCTGGCGACCTTGATGGAGGCTGCGCCCGACGTGCTCGCGCACAACGTCGAGGTCGTCGATCGTCTGCAGCGCAAGATCCGCGACCCGCGCTGCTCGTTCGAGCGCTCGCTCGAGACGCTGCGCGGCGCCAAGCGCGAGCTGCCGCGCGTGATCACGAAGTCGTCGATCATGCTCGGCCTGGGAGAGACCCACGACGAGGTCGTCGAGTCGATGCAGCGCCTGCGCGACGCGGGCGTCGAGCTGCTCACGCTCGGCCAGTACCTGCGCCCGACGCCGCAGCACGCGCCCGTCCGCGAGTGGGTCACCCCCGAGCGCTTCCTCGATCTGCAGATGCTCGGCGAGAAGCTCGGCTTCCTGTACGTCGCCTCGGGTCCGCTGGTGCGCTCGAGCTACAAGGCCGGCGAGTTCTTCGCGGCCAAGCTCGTGCGCGATCGGCGCG
>CALKYE010000212.1 GCA_938003765.1 uncultured Planctomycetia bacterium | reverse complement strand
AGCCGCTCGTGTTCCACTCCGACTACGAGAAGTGGGTCGAGATGACCGGCCACGAAGCGCCTGGCGTGCACCACTGACCTGCGCAGCGTCGGCGCGCTGCGACCGCGCGCGCTGCGCGATCGCGGCCCGAGCTCACTCGAGCTTGGTCGCGGCCTCGAACTCCGACAGGACCTTGCGCCGCACGAGCCGATCGAAGGCCGCGGCGAAGGAGCGCTTCTCGAGTTCGTGGAGCTCCTGCGCGTGCCTGGGCGCGCCGGACACCGCCAGGGGCTTGACGAACTCGTCGAAGGTCTTGGCGATCTCGTCGAGGCCCTTGCCCAGCGTCGCCAACTCGCGCTGGCGTTGCTCTTCGACCTGGCTCTTGGTGCGCCCGCTCGCCGCATAGGCCTTCAAGCGCTCGACCAGCGTCGTGCGACGCTTGTCGAGCAACTCGAACCACGGCGCCAGGTTGCTGTGGATCACGAACTCGTGAAAGCTCGTCAGCCAGCCGCTCGCGTTCGCAGCGCAGGCCTCGTCGAGGCGCTCGCAGCGCGCGACGGCGCGATAGGCGCCGACTCGCAAGCGCAGGTGCAGCAAGCCCAGCACGCTGCGCCGCAGCTCGCTCGAAACATCGCGCGCGCCCGGCGGCGCAAGCGCAGGCGGTTCGAACAACTCGGGATCGGCCGGCTCGCGCGTGAAGCTCTGGAGCGCGAGCGTGAAGCGCCCGTTGGGGCTCTCCCCGACCAGCGTCTCGAGCACGCCGTCGAGCGCACGGAGCGCGCCGCGGAAGTGGCCGTCGTCGCTTTCGAAGCGCAAACGCTCGCCGTCCGGGACGAGCGCGCTGTCCTTGGCGCGCAGCGTGTCGAGCCAGCCGAGCGGTGAGACCACGGCGCCCGAGGTGGCGACGTTGACCTCGAAGTTCGCGCGCCGCGCCTGGTCGTTGAACGACCAGCCGAACACGGCGACAGGGCCCGCCCAGCCGGGCTGCGACTCGTCGCGCGAGCCCCCCGGAAACAGCTCCTGGAGCCGCTGGCGAAGCTGCGCGGCTTGCGCATTGAACGCGCCCACGTCGAGCCGCCCGAAGCGCTCGCCGGCGGACGAGCGCATCTGCGTCGCCATGGTCGAAGCGTTGCACCACATCAGCAGCACCTCATCGCCCGCGGTGCGCTCGACGCGCACGCACTGCGTTCCGGCCTGATCGATGCGGATCGTTCCGTCGGGCGGCCGCGGGACCGTCACGCCGGGGTTGAGCTCGAAGCTCAGCGAGTAGCGCGCGCTGAAAGTCTCGATCGAGCGCGAAGCGGCGATCAGCTCGTCGAGTCGATCGGCGCCGCTCGCACCCGTCGCCAGCGGCGAGGGGACGAGCGGCGCCAGTGCGAGCAGCGCAGCGACGAGGAGCGCGTGCATGACGCTCGCGCTCAGCGCGCGAACACGTCTTCGACCGGAACGATGCGCAGGGCCTCCGGCCGGATCGACAGCTTGCGCGCGCCGATGAGCGCGTCCTCCTCGAGCAACTCGCGCGGCTTCTCGGACTCGTAGGTCATCGCCGACGGCGCGTCGGAGAGCAGCGCCTGCTTCAGGCCCTCCGCGTCCTTGGTGACGAACACCACGCGCAGGTCCTTCGACGAGAGGTGGCGACGGATGGCGGCGTTGACGCGCTCGAGCGTGAGCTTCGAGAGCTCCCCGCGCATGTAGGCGGTGTACTCGTCGATGCCGTAGAAGCGGCTGTCGAGCTTCGCGCCGAGCGCCTGACCCTGGCTCGCCACGGCGAGGAACACGTTCTTCATCAGGTACTCGCGCGTCGCCTCGAAGTCGGCCTGCGAGAGCCCGTTCTGGATCAGCTTGTCGAGTTCGAACAGCGCGATGCGCAGCGCGTGGTGCGCGTGCTCGGGCTTGACCGGGCGGATCCAGATCTCGAACAGTTGCGCGCGGCGCGCCTGATTGGGGCTCGCGAAGAACTGCGCTCCGCCGTTGCGGAAGGCCTCGATGTAGGCGTAGTCGCCGTAGTTCATGCCGCGCACCTCGCGGATGCGCTGGTAGAGGTGGCTCATCGACGAGCGGTGCTCGCCCAGCCAGGTCCGCGCGAGGTACAGCGCCGCGAAGTCCTCGTGGCCGCGCACGACGTCGATCGGCGCTCCGAGCGAGATCGCGGTGGCGCGCGTCTCCTTGGCGATGATGTCCACCTCCAGCCCGGTGGGACGATGCGCGACCGGTCGCTCCGAAGCGCGCGGCGCGCCGGCGGGCAGCTTGCCGAGCTCGCGCTGGAGCCGCTCGCGCGACCCGTCCTCGAGCGCGCCGGCGAACCCGATGACGAGGTTCGACTGCGTGTAGTTCTGCGCGACGAAGGCCTTCACGTCGTCGAGCGTGATGGCGTCGAGACCGGCCACCGTGCCCTGCGCGGGATGCGCGTAGCGCGAACCCGCGAAGAGCGCGCTCTGCAGCGCTTCCTTGCCCAGCTCCTCGTCGTTGTTCGTGCGCAGCGCCTGGACCAGCGCCGTCTTGGCCTGCGCCTTGACGCGCGCGAAGTCCTCCTCGCGCATGCCGGGCGCGACGAGTTGCGGCAGCACCACGTCGAAGTACGTCGCGAGGTTGTCGGCGTGGATCGAGCCCGAGAACGTGGTCATCTCGCGGTCGACGAACGCGCCGAAGCCGCCGGCGATCGGGAACAGCACCTTCTGGATCTCGTCGAGCTTGCGCTCGGCGCTGCCCGCGTTCGAGATCATCGCGGCGGCGATCGAGGCCAGGCCTTCCTTGCCCGCCGGGTCAGCGGCGGAGCCGACCAGGAACTGCAGACGCAGGTCGAGCTGGCGACTCGGAGACGCCAGCGCCACGATCGGCGAGGACGCAGGCGCAGGCGCGCGCAGCTCCGGCACGGCGAGGTTCTGCTTCACCTTGGGGTCGAGCTCTCCGTGCGAGAGCGTGGTCACGACCATGCTCTCGGTGCGCAGGTACTTGCGGCCCGCGGCGAGCGCGTCGGCCGGCTCGACCGAGTCGTACAGGCGGTACAGCGCGTTGAACGTGTCGTACGAGCGGCGGAAGCGCACGTAGCGCGCCAGTCGCCCCGCGATGGCGTCGGTGTTGTCGAGCGAGCGAGCCGTGCCGTAGCGGTTGTTCGCCTTGGCCTCCGCGAGCCGCGCCGGATCGACGGGCGCGCTGCGCGCTTCGGCGAGCGTGAGCAGGATCTGATCGCGCACGTACAGCGCGTCCTTCTCCTCGCGCAGCTGCGCCATGACGCTGGCGAGCGACGGATCCTGGCTGCCGGGGCTGTCGTAGAACAGGCCGTCGACGACTTGCTCGTCGAGCACGAGCCGCTTGTAGAGCGCCGAAGTCGAGCCGAAGTACAGCTCCAGCAGCAGGTCCAACGCGACCGCGTCCTTCTGGGTCTCGCTGAACGCGGGACCGTGGAACGACACCGCGACGATCGGCTGCGTGGGAACGGCCCAGGGCACGTGCGCGTACTTGGGCGAGGTCTGCGGAGGCTCCTGCGGCACGTCGATGCGGTACGAGCCGCGCTTCCACGAGCCGAAGTGCTTCTCGACCATCGGGATCGCCGTCGCAGGGTCGACGTCGCCGACCAGCACGACCGTCGCGTACTCCGGCCGGTACCAGCGGTCGAAGAACACCTTGGCGTACTCCATCTGGTCGGGCATGACCTCGATGTCGGCCAGGAAGCCCATCGTGGTGTGCTTGTAGGTGTGCGTCGTGTACGCCGTGTCCTGCATCACCTCGAACAGCTTCTGGAACGGGTTCGCGCTGTTCTTGTTGTACTCGCCGAGCACCGCGCGCGACTCCGTGCGGAACTGCTCCTCGGTGTACGCGAGGTTCTGGAAGCGATCGGCCTCGATCTCGAGGATCTGATCGAGATCCTCCTTCGCGAACGTGATGTGGTAGTTGGTGAAGTCGTCGGTGGTGTACGCGTTCTGACGCGCGCCCGCCTTGGTGACGACCGCCTCGTACTTCGACGGCGGGTACTTGGCCGTGCCGCGGAACATCATGTGCTCGAAGAAGTGAGCGAAGCCGGTCTTGCCGGCTTCCACTTCATTGCGCGAGCCGGTCTGCACCGGGATCTGCAGCGAGACCAGGTTCGGCATGCCGGTCGGCACGACGATCACCTTGAGTCCGTTGGCCAGCGTCGTCTCGGTGGCCTTGTAGGGAAGGATGTCGCGCGACGCCGCCGTCGTCGCGGGCGCCGCGACAGCCTTGGGCTCGGCCGCGCGCGCGGCGCGGGGCGCCTCGTGTTGGTGGTGCGCGTCGTGGTCGTGCGCGACGAAGATGCAAGAGGCCAGCGGGAGCAGGAACAGCGCGGCGAATCGATGCATGGGGACAGTCCAGACGTTGGCGTGAGACGAGGCGCCGAGCACGCTGGCAGCGGCTCGGCAAGCGCGCGAGTGTAGCGCCGGTCCCGCGCACGTTTCAGCGCGAGCCCACAGGCCCGTAGCATGCCGCGCCCATGTCGCGCCGACCCCGCATCGCGCTGCTCCTGATCGCAGCCGTCGTCGCGTTCGCCGCACTGTGGGCGCGCAGCGTGCACGACCAGCGCGTGCCACGCGCGCCGTACGAGCCGCACAAGGGCTGGACGTCGCCCGATCCCGACTCGCTGTACCACATGCGTCGAACGCAGCGCGCGCTCGACGAGGGGCTCCCGCCCGCGAGCAGCGACGCCTGGCTCGACTTCCCTCGCGGCGCGGCCATCCCCTGGCCGCCGTACTACACCTTCGTCACGTGGGCCGCGAGCGCGCCGTTCGCTCCCGAGCACGAGCCCGCGCGCGCGCATCACATCGAGCAGCGCGTCGCGTCGCTGCCGTGGATCTTCGGCTCGCTCACGAGCGTGCTGTGCGCGCTCGCCGCGTGGCGCCTGCTGCGCGGACGCGCGAGCGGAGTGCGCTGCTTCGGAGCGGCGCTCGCGGGGATGTCGCACGCCTGGTGCGGCGCATCCATCGCGTACAGCGGCGTGGGCAACGGCGATCACCACGCCTGGGTCACGCTGCTGTTCACCGCGCTGCTGCTCGTTGCGTTCCGTGCGCTCGAAGCCGAGCGCCTCGACGATCCACGCGGCTGTGTGCGACGCGGCGCGGCGTTGGGCGCCTTGTGCGGCGTGCTCATCGGCTCGTGGGTCGGCGCGCTCGTGTACGCCACGCTGCTCGAGCTCGCGCTCGGCCTCGCACTGTTCGCCCATGCCCGCCGCGCGCGAGCGGGCCTCGCGGCGCTCGGACTTGCGCTGCACGTCGCGTGGGCGCTCACGCTCGCACCGGCGGTCTTCGCGAGCCCGTGGAAGTCCGAACAGCCCTGGATGATGGTCAACCTCTCCTGGCTGCACCTCGCGCACCCGCTGCTCGGCGCGCTCGTGTTCGCGCCGCTGGTCGCGCGAGCGCAGGACGAGACGCTGCGCCGCCGCTGGCCGTGGATCGTGGGCGCAGCGCTGCTCGCGATGTTCGCAGCGCTTGCGTTCGGCGACTTCGCGCTCGCGCGCTCGGTGCGCGAAGGCTTCGCGTGGGCGAGCCGCAACAACACCTTCATGGCCTTCATCAGCGAGTCGCAGCCGCTCGGCTGGGGCCCGATCGGCGGCTGGAGCGCCTGCGCGAGCGCCTTGGGCTTCGGACTCGCCCTCGCTCCGCTCGCAGCGCTGTGGATCGCGCGCGAGAGCTGGCGCCGCTCGCGCTTGGAGCTCGCGTTCCTCGCGCTCCTGATCGTTCCGCTCACCGCGCAAGCGCTCACGCAGCAGCGCTTCGCCGAGGCCCTGGCGCCGCCGCTGGCGCTCGCGACGGCGTTCGCCATCGCAGACTGGAGCGCGCGACTGTGGCGCGAGCGAGCAGCGCTCGGCGCGCTCGCTGGAGCAGCACTCGCCCTCGCATTGCAGTCCCCCACCGTCGCGCGCACGCCGCTGCGGCTCACGCACCCGTGGGATGCGGCGGACGACGCGGCGCGCGGAGAACTGCGCGCCAAGCGCGAGCTGTACGAGTGGCTCGCGAACCACACGCGCGGTCGCGAACTCGAAGCCGTGCTCGCGAGCTGGGACCACGGACACGCGC
This sequence comes from uncultured Planctomycetia bacterium, assembly GCA_938003765.1. Classification (GTDB taxonomy): domain Bacteria; phylum Planctomycetota; class UBA1135; order UBA1135; genus WYBT01. The sequence continues at coordinate 1,111 of CALKYE010000212.1, read as the reverse complement.
TGGAGTGGGTGTCGCAGCGCGCCTCGGTGGGAACCAACTTCGGCAGCTACGTCGGCGAGGACAGCTATCTCGATCCGTGGCGTTTCTTCCTCGAGGAGGACCCGCGCGCCGCCGAGTCGCTGCTCGAGCGCCGCCGCGCGCGCCACGTGCTCATCACCGGCGACTTCAGCAAGGACCTCGAGGTCATGCTGCGCCTGCTGCGCCCCGAGGAGCGTCGCTCGTACCTCCTGATCCCCGAGCGTGGCCCGGTGTTCGTCTCGCAGCGCTTCTTCCCCACGCTCGCGGGGCGCTTGATGATGAACGGCCGGCTCGCCGACCTCGCCACGCGCTCGCTCGTCGGACCGAGCCTCGACTTCCTGCGGCTCGTCCACGTCTCGCCGAGCGTGCTCGCCGCGCCGCCGCCGGTGCGTCACACGAACGCGCCCGTGCCGGTCGGATGGATCTGGGAGCGCGTCACTGGAGCCGAGCTGATCGCGCGCGGAGCGAGCGGCGAGAACGTGCGCGTCGAGCTCGAGCTGGAGTACCCGCAAGCGCGCCACAAGCTGACCTGGATCGGCGAAGCGCAGATCGGCGCCGACGGCGTCGCGCGGCTGCGCATGCCGTACTCGACGGAGGGCCCGAACGGCGACGCGGTTCCGCGCGGGAGCGCGAACTGGCGCATCGGCGCGCGCATCGGAACGGTCGCGGTGCCCGAGGCGGCGGTGCAGAGCGGCGCGAGCGTCGAGCTTTGAACGCGGGCCCCGCACGCGAGCTCGCTCTCCGCACGTTGCGCGCCTTCGACGGCGCTTGTCCCGCGCAGCCGCGTCAGGTGGGACGGAGCGTCGCGCGCCGCCCGGCGATAGTCTCTCGCTAGGGTGACCTCGACCGACGAATCCGCTCCGCGCACCGCCGCCCCTCGTTGGGTTCTGTGGCTCGTGCTCAGCGCCGTCGCCGCGCTCGCCTGGGCCCCGCGCAGCGTGCCGGGCCTGCGCCACGAGCACCCGGGCGGCGCCGGCTGGTTCTCGCGCGATCCCGACGGGCTCTATCACGCGCGGCGCGTCGAACGAGCGCTCGACGAAGGCGCGGTCGCCGAGCGCGACGAGCGCATGAACTTCCCCGAGGGCGCGCCGAT
>CALKYE010000211.1 GCA_938003765.1 uncultured Planctomycetia bacterium | reverse complement strand
GGAACGACTACGGCGTGCTGTTCCGCAGCATCCACGTCGAAGGCATGGCGCGGCCGGAGGGCGGCGTGAAGCGCGTGCTCGACGTCTTGCGCGAACGCCTCGCCGCCGAGGGCGGAGAGCTGCGCACTCGAACCGGCGTCAAGCGCATCGTGATCGAGAACGGCGTCGCGCGCGGAGTCGAGCTCGACGACGGTGAGCAGCTCGAGTGCGAGTGCGTGCTGAGCTCGGCGGGCCTGGTCGAGACGCGCGAGCTGTGCGGCCTGGAGACGGACGAGCGCGACGTCGGCCGACTGACGTTCGTGGAGACCACCACCGTGCTCGACTGCGAGCCGCGCGAGCTGGGCCACGAGGCGACGATCACGTTCTTCAACGACGGCGAGCGCTTCGAGTACGCCTGCCCCGAGGGCCTGGTCGACCTGCGCAGCGGCGTGCTCACCTGCCCGAACAACTACGCGAGCCGGACGCCGCTCGAGGAGGGCTACGTGCGAGCCACGGTGATGGCGAACTACGCGCGCTGGAAGGAGCTGACTTCCGAGAGCTACGCGCAGGAGAAGTCGCGCGTGTACGACGAGGTGCAGCGCGTCATCGCGAACTTCGGCCCCGATACGCGGCTGCACGCGCGCTGGAGCGACACGTTCACTCCGCTCACGATCGAACGCTACACCGGCAAGCGCGGCGGCGCGGTGTACGGCAGTCCGCGCAAACTGCGCGACGGAGCGAGCGACGTGCGCGGCCTGCACGTGATCGGAACGGACCAGGGACTGGTCGGCATCGTGGGCACGTTGCTGTCCGGGATCCTGATCGCCAATCGAACCTTGCTCGCGCCCCAGGAATCCCGATGAGCGAGCGTCGCTACTACAGGGGCTCCAGCGACGGCAAGAAGCCGCGCGCGACGAGTTCGGTCGCCCAGGCCAGGAGCTCCTACGACTTGATCGTGGTCGGCAGCGGACTCGCCGGACTGACCGCCGCGAACGTGCTCGGCAAGCTCGGCTACAAGGTCGCGCTGCTCGAGCAGCACTACAACTTCGGCGGCATGGCGACGTGGTTCAAACGCCGCGGCGGCCACACCTTCGACATCTCGCTGCACGGCTTCCCGGTCGGGATGGTCAAGACCTGCCGGCGCTACTGGACCAGCGAGATCGCCAGCCGCATCGTCCAGCTCGACGGCATCCGCTTCGACAACCCGCAGTTCCAGTTCGACACCACGTTCACACGCGAGGACTTCACCGACAAGCTGGTCAGCGTGTTCGGCCAGTCGCGCGAGCGCGTGCAGGAGTTCTTCGACTACCTGCGGGGCTTGAACTTCTACGACGATCCGACCGACACGGTCGCCGACGTCTTCGAGCGCTTCTTCCCCGGCCGCAACGACGTGCACCGCCTGTTGCTCGAGCCGATCGCGTACGCCAACGGCTCGACGCTCGACGATCCCGCGATCACCTACGCGATCGTGTTCTCGAACTTCATGTCGAAGGGCGTGTACACGTTCTCGGGCGGCACGGACTGGCTGGTGAAGGCCATGAAGGCCGAGCTCGAGCGCAACGGCGTCGAGCTGTTCAACAGCGCGCAGGTCGAACGCATCGTGGTCGAGCAGGGCCGCGTCGCGGGCGTGCTCGTCGACGGGCGCATGCTCGGCGCGCGCGCGGTGATCTCCAACGCCAACCTCAAGCACACGATCCTGAACCTGGTCGGCGAGCAGCACTTCCCGACCGAGTTCGTCGCGGGCGCGCGCGCGGTGCGCCTCAACAACTCGAGCTGCCAGGTGTACATGGGCGTGCGCGAGGGCGAGTCGATCCCGTGGATCACCGACCTGCTCTTCACCTCGACGCGGCCGACGTTCGACTCTGGCGCGCTGTGCGACCTGCACGGCGAGTCGCGCACGTTCTCGTTCTACTACCCCAAGACGCGGCCGGGCTCGGAGCGCTACGCCATCGTCAGCTCGACCAACGCCAACTGGGCGGACTGGGCCGAGCTGGACGAGGCCGCGTACGCGCGCGAGAAGGAGCGCCTGATCGCCGACACTCTTGCCTGCCTGGAGCGCTACGCGCCCGACATCCGCGGCAAGCTCGACCACATCGAGGCCGCCACGCCGCGCACCTTCGAGTTCTACACGCAGCATTGGCGCGGCGCGTCCTTCGGCACCAAGTTCGAAGGCCTGAAGTACAGCATGGAGCTGCCGCAGCACGTCGAAGGCCTGCACCACTCCGGATCGGTCGGGATCATCATGTCGGGTTGGCTGGGAGCGGCGAACTACGGCGTGATCACGGCCAACAAGGTCGACAGCCAACTCCACTCGCTCCTCGAGGCGCGCTCGTGACTTCCAAGGCCCAGCTCGACGCCGTTCACGCGGTGCTCCCCCACCGCGATCCGTTCCTGTTCGTCGACGCCGTGCTCGAGCGCGACGAGCAGCGCGTGCTCACGCAGTGGCGCGCGAAGGAAGACGCGCCCTTCTTCCGCGGCCACTACCCCGGCAATCCGATCCTGCCGGGCGTGCTGCTGTGCGAGATGGCGGCGCAGAGCTCGGCCATCCTGTTCGCGAACGATCCGCGCAGCGAAGGCGCGACTCCGGTGCTGACGAAGATCGCCGACGCGCGCTTCAAGCGCATGGTGCGGCCGGGCGAGACGCTGCAATGCGAAGTGAAGCTCGATGAGCGCGTCGGTCCGGCGCGCTACGTCGACGTGAAGATCACTTGCGGCGGCGAGACGGTGCTGCGCGCCAAGCTCGTCGTCGCGGTCACCGGCGGCGGCGCCGCATGAGCACGCCGAGCGACTTCCTGGGGCTGGCGGGCAAGACGGTCGTCGTCACCGGCGTCGCCAACCGCAAGAGCGTGGCCTGGTTCACGCACAAGGCGCTGTGCGAAGCCGGCGCGAAGCCGATCCACATGGTGCGCAGCGACGCGCGCAAGACCGAGCTCGAAGCGCTGCTCGCACCGGCGCCGGTCTACGTCTGCGACGTCGAGCGTCAGGCCGAGATCGACGCCGCTGCGGCCGCCATCGGCGCCGCGCACGGACCGCTGCACGGCCTGGTGCACTCGATCGCCTTCGCCAATTACTCGCGCGGACTGGTTCCGTTCGACGAAACCGCGCGCGAGGACTTCCTCCAGGCCGTCGACGTCTCCTGCTTCTCGCTGGTCGCGCTCGCCAACGCCTTCAAGCCGCACTTCGCGCGCCCCGCTTCGGTCGTGACGATCTCGATCTCGACCACGACGATGGCGGCCGAGAGCTACGGCTACATGGCGCCGGTCAAAGCAGCGCTCGACGCCGCGGTGGTGTTCCTCGCCAAGTCGTTCGCGGACCGCGGAGTGCGCTTCAACGCCGTGAAGGCCGGTCCGCTGAAGACCTCGGCCTCGGCCGGCATCCCGGGCTACATGGACAACTACCTGTACGCCGAGGGCGCGACGCTGCGCCACCGCGCGCTCTCGACCGCGGAGGTCGCGAACACGGCCGCGTTCCTGCTCTCCGAGCGCTCGAGCGGCATCAACGGCCAAGGGCTGGTCGTCGACGCCGGCATGGGCTTCAACTTCTTCGACCGTGAGATCGTGCGCCGCTTCTCGCAGGCGCCGCCCGCGCCGTGAGCCCTGCGCCGAAGCTGTTCGTCGTGACGGCGCCGCTGCCCAGCGAGCCGCGAGTCGGCCGGCCGCGAGTGCTGCTCCAGTCCGAGCACGCTCGCCGCGCCGCGCGGCTCTCGGCCCAGGCCGCGCTCGCTCCGCCGCTGCGCTTCGAGAAGGACGCCGCCGACGTTCCGCTCCCCTACCAGGGCTGGAACTGGTCGGTGAGCCACTGCGCGCAGTTCGTGGCCGGCGTCGTGAGCGAGCTCCGCGTCGGCGTCGACATCGAGCAGCAACGCGACGCGCGCGCCGAGATCGTCGAGCGCGTGTTGAGCGCGGGCGAGCTGGCGCTGCTCGGCGAGCTCACGCCTCAGATGTTCCTGCGCGCTTGGACCGCGAAGGAAGCCGTGCTCAAGGAACTCGGAGCGGGCCTGGGCAAGCTCGATCAGTGCCGCATCACGTCGCTCGACGGGCCCGACGCGCTCGGAGTGGAGTGCGACGGAGTGCGCCGCACCGTGCACCAGTTGATCGAGCCCCAGTTCGTCGTCTCGGTGAGCTGCGTGGACGGCCCCGAGCCCGTGTGGCTCACCGTGCGCTCGCCCATCTCGAGCGCGGCCGAGGAGCACGGATGAGCGCCACGCTGGACCGCTCCCGGCGCGCCGTCGAACGCACTCGCCCGTTCGCACGCGAGTACCCCTTCGAGCCGCGCTTCCTCGCGCTGGGCGAACTCGCGCTGCACTACGTCGACGAGGGCCCGCGCGACGCGGAGCCGCTCCTGTTCGTGCACGGCAATCCCACCTGGTCGTTCCTGTGGAGGCGCCTCATCGCGCGCTTCTCCACCCAGCAGCGCTGCGTCGCGCCGGACCACATCGGCTGCGGTTGGTCCGACAAGCCTCAGGAGTACGACTACACGCTCGAGCAGCACGTGACGAACCTGCTCGCGCTCGTCGAGCGGCTCGATCTGCGCAACATCACGCTGGTCATGCACGACTGGGGCGGAGCGATCGGCATGGGGCTCGCGACCCGCGCGCCCGAACGCATCGCGCGCCTGGTGGTGATGAACACCGCGGCCTTCACCGGCGGCAAAGCGCCGCTGCGCATCCGCGTCTGCCGCACTCCGATCCTCGGCGAGCTCGCCGTGCGCGGCTTCAACGCCTTCGCCGGCGCGGCGCGCGTGATGGCGACCGAACAGCCCGGCGGGCTGCGCGGCGAAGCGGCCAAGGGCATGCTCGCGCCGTACTCGAATTGGCGCGAGCGCATCGCGACGCACCGCTTCGTCGAGGACATCCCGCTGTCGCGCTCGCACAAGAGCTACGCCACGCTCGAGCGCATCGAGCAGGGACTCGCGCAGCTCACGGACAAGCCCATGTGCGTGATCTGGGGCCTGCGCGACTGGTGCTTCACGCCCTGGTACCTCGAGCAGTGGCGTGCGCGCTTCCCCAAGGCGCGCGTGCACGTCGCGGAGCAGGCCGGCCACTGGGTCACCGAGGACGAGCCGGCCAACGTCGAGCGCTGGATGCAAGAGTTCCTCTCCGCGCACCCGCTCCGGCCGTGAGCGCCCTCGCGAACGTCTCCGAACTCGTGCGGGCCCAGGCGCGACGCGCGCCCGAGCAGGTCGCGTTGATCGAAGCGGCCCGCGGCGGCTGGCGCACGACCCGCTACGCGCAGCTCGAGCGGCGCATCGACCTCATCGCTCACGCGGTGCTACGGGCCGGACTCGCGCGCGGCGACCGCGTGCTGGTGTTCGTGAAGCCCGGGGCCGAGTGGGTCGCGCTGCTCTTCGCACTGATGCGCGCCGGCGCAGTCCCCGCGTTGATCGATCCGGCGATGGGTCGTGCGGGCGTGCTCGCCTGCGTGCAGCGCATCGCTCCGCGCGGCTTCGTCGGCACGACGGCCGCGTGCCTGCTCAAGCTCTTCATGGGCGACGCGTTCCGCTCCGTCGACGTGACTTTGACCACCGATCGCCTCGCGCTCGGCGGCACGCCGCTCAACAAAATCATCGACGAGGACGAGGGCGCGTTCGAAACCGCCCCCACGTTCTCCGACGAGCCCGCCGCGATCCTGTTCACGTCGGGCAGCACCGGTCCCGCGAAGGGCGTCGTGTACACGCACGCGATGTGCATGGCGCAGACCGCCGCGCTGCGCGAGCTGTACGGCATGCGCGAGGGCGACGTCGACGTCGCGTGCTTCGCCCCGTTCGCGCTGTTCGGGCCGGCGCTCGGGCTCACGACCGTGCTCCCGCGCATCGACTTCTCGCGCCCGGCGCGCGCCGAACCGGAAGAGGTCGTGCTCGCGATCCAGGCGCACCGCGCCGTGCAGTGCTTCGGCTCCCCCGCCATCTGGCGGCGCGTCGCCCCGTGGTGCGCGCGCAGCGGCGTGAAGCTGAGCGGACTCGAGCGCCTGATGATCGCGGGAGCGCCCGTGCACCCGGGCATGATCGAGGCGTGCCGCTCGATGCTGCCCGATGGAGACGTGCACACGCCCTACGGAGCGACGGAAGCGCTTCCCGTGTCGAGCGCGAGCGGCGCCGAGATCCTCGCGCAGCGCGAACGCTCCGCGCGCGGCGCAGGCAACTTCGTCGGGCGGCCGGGCCCGGGTTGCGAGGCGCGCGTCATCGCCATTTCCGACGAGCCCATCCCGATCTGGCGCGAGGAGTTGCTCGTCGCGCTCGGCGAACTCGGCGAACTGATCGTCAGCGGCCCGCAGGTCACGCGCGAGTACGCGTTCGAGCCCGGCCACACGGCCGCGTCGAAGATCCGCCAAGGTGAGCGCACCTGGCATCGCATGGGCGACCTCGTGCGCATGGACGAGAGCGGCGCGATCTGGTTTCAGGGCCGCAAGTCGCATCGACTCGAGACCGAGCTGGGCGTGTTCGGCCCCGTCGCAGTTGAGAACGTCTTCCGCGCGCACGCCAGCGTCGCACGGTGCGCGCTCGTGGGCCTCGGCGAGCGCGGGCGGGAGCGACCCGTGCTCGTCGTTGAGCCGCACCAGGACGCATGGCCTGCGTCGCAAGCGCACCGCGATGCTCTCGCAGCGCAGATCCGTTCGGTCGGCGCAGACCATCCGCTCGGCGCACGCGTCGAACACGTGCTGTTCCAGCGCGCGCTGCCGGTCGACGTCCGTCACAACGCCAAGATCGATCGCGGCGCGCTCAAGCTCTGGGCGGCGGAGCAACTGCGATGAGCGTTCGCGTCATCGCGGTGCTCCTCGCGCCGGCTGCGGCGTTCCGCAGCGTCGCTGCGCAGCTCTCTCTCGGCGAAGGCCTGTTCGCAGAGGTCCCGCGGTGAAAGCGCTCGTCACCGGCGCCAACGGATTCCTGGGCAGCGCGATCGTGCGAGCGCTGCGCCAACGCGGCGACGAGGTGCTCGCCGGAACGCGTCGGCCGGCGCCGGAGCTCGAGCGACTCGGCGCCCGCGTGGTCTCGCTCGATCTTTCAGATCGCGAAGCGCTCCGCAACGCGTTCAAGGGCGTCGACTGCGTGTTCCACGTCGCCGCGAAGACCGGCGTGTGGGGCCCGCGCGCCGAGTACGTCGCGAGCAACGTCACCGGAACGGAGAACGTCGTCGCCGCCTGCGAAGTGCGGCGCGTGCGCAAGCTCGTGTTCACCAGCAGTCCGAGCGTGTGCTTCGGCGGCGCGGACCACGTGCGCGCGTCGAACGATCTGCCCTACCCCGAGCGCTACCTGTGCGCGTATCCCGAGACGAAGGCGCTCGCCGAGAAGCTCGCGCTCGCCGCGAACGGTCGCTGGGGACTGGCGACGACGGCGCTGCGCCCGCACCTGATCTTCGGACCCGGCGATCCGCACTTGATCCCGCGACTTCTCGCTCGCGCTCGCGCCGGCAAGCTCATGCGCGTCGGCGACGGCTCGAACGAAGTCACGCTGTGCGCGGTCGACAACGCCGCGCACGCCCACCTGCTCGCCGCCGACGCGCTCGAGCCGGGCGCGCCGCACGCTGGCTGCGCGTACTTCATCGGCCAAGAAGAGCCCGTGAAGCTGTGGCCGTGGATCGACGCGCTGCTCGCGCGCTTCGATCTGCCGCCGGTGCGCCGCTCGCTGTCGCTGCGCAGCGCGTACGCAATCGGCGCGACGTGCGAGGCGCTCTGGAAACTGACAGGCCGCGCCAGCGAGCCGCCGCTCACGCGCTTCGTCGCGCTGCAGCTCGGCACGTCGCATTCCTACGACATGACGCCCGCGCGCCGCGACTTCGGCTATCGCGAGCTCGTCTCGAGCGCGGCCACGGTCGACGCGCTCGTCGGCGCACTGCCCCGCCCGAGTCACGAGTGAGATCCGCGTCGCCGAGCGCCGCGCGACGTCGTCCGGCCCCTTGACCGCCCCAACCCGCGCGTCGAGTCGAGGACGCGCGACGAATACGGGCCCGCACGCCGTACCGTGCAGCGCTCTCCATGGAACAGCCCACCTCAGAACCGCAGTTCAGCTCGCTCCCGCTCTCCCCGGCCTACTTGGCGAATCTGGAGCAGCTGGGCTATCGAGCGATGACGCCGATCCAAGCGGCGAGCTTGCCGCTCGGACTCGCCGGGCGCGACTTGATCGCACAGGCCAAGACCGGGAGCGGGAAGACGGCGGCCTTCGGCTTGGTGCTGCTCTCGAAGCTCGACCTGCGCAACACGAACGTGCAGGCGCTCGTCTTGTGCCCGACGCGCGAGCTCGCCGAGCAGGTCGCGCAGGAGTTGCGGCGCCTCGCGCGCACGGAGGAGAACCTCAAAGTCGTCACGCTGTGCGGCGGAACGCCCGCGCGCGCGCAGATGACCAGCCTCACGTACGGCGCCCACGTCGTAGTCGGCACGCCCGGGCGACTGCTCGACCTGGTGCGGCGCGAGAGCCTGAAGCTGTCCGCGCTCAACACGCTGGTGTTCGACGAGGCCGACCGCATGCTCGAGATGGGCTTCTTCGACGACATCGTGACGCTCGCGCGCGCCTGCCCCGCCAGGCGCCAGACGCTGTTGTTCTCCGCCACCTACCCCGACGGCATTGCGCAGTTGAGCCGCCAGTTCCTGCGCGAGCCCGCGGAGGTGAAGCTGCTCGAGCAGCACGCCCCGACCAAGATTCGCCAGGTGTTCTACAAGGTCGACGAAGACCAGCGCCTCGACGCGGTTGCGCTGCTGCTAGACAAGCACCGACCGGTGAGCACGCTCGCCTTCTGCAACACGCGCGAGCAGTGTCGCGATCTGTTGGGATCGCTCGAGGCCGCTGGATTCGTCGCCTTGGCGCTGCACGGCGAGCTCGAGCAGATCGAGCGCGACCAGGTGCTGATCCAGTTCGCCAACCGCAGTTGCTCCGTGCTCGTCGCGACCGACGTCGCCGCGCGCGGGCTCGACATCGCTCAACTCGAAGCCGTGATCAACGTCGACATCACGCCCGATCCGAAGGTCCACACGCACCGCATCGGCCGCACGGGACGCGTCGACGCCGAAGGCTGGGCCTTCAGCCTCGCGAGCCGTCGCGAGCTGGCTCTCGTCGAGCGCATCGAAGAGGCGCACGGCGTGAAGTTCGAGTGGGCGAACCTCCCCGCGCGCCGCACCGGCGTCCGCGCGCCGTTCCAACCACCCATGGCCACGCTCCAGATCCTCGGCGGCCGGCGCGAGAAGATGCGCGCGGGTGACGTGCTCGGCGCCCTGACCGGCAGCGCCGGATTCAGCGCTTCCCAGGTCGGGAAGATCCACGTCAACGAGCACTCGCTGTACGTCGCGGTCGAGCGCTCGATCGCGCCGCTCGCGCTCAAGAAGCTCTCCCAGGGCAAAGTGAAGGGCCGAACCGTGAAGGTGCGACTGCTCGACGCGACGCAGCGCTGACGCTCAAGGGGCGGCGCCGATCAGCGCGGCAAGATCGGCAGGTACTCGCGCCAGGGCCCGACTTCGTCGCGGTACTGGAAGGCCATGGCGCGAGCAATCTGCGCAAGGTGATTGAGATCGTGGACCACCCACGTCGCCAGGAGCTGGCGCAACGTCACGCGTCCGAGCGCGGGGTGCGCCCCGACGGCGTCGAGTCGGAGATCGTCTAGCTCCAGCTCGCGCAGTGCGTCGAGATTGCTCGCGCGCAGGCTCTCGAACTCGTCGAGCAAGTCGTCCAGCGACTTGCCGGCGCTTTCGTGGCGGTGAGCGAAGCGATCGAAGGGCGCAAACGGCTGCTCCGATCCGCGCTCGAGGATCCAGCGCGCGCGCACGATCCAGTCGGCGCGCTCGCCGTGGATCAGGTGACCCACGACCTCGAACGGCGAGAACGTCCCGGGCCCATAGTCCGCGCGCACCCAGGCGTCCGACACTCCGCCGAGCCACACGCGCAACACAGCGGGCGTGCGAGCGAGCACCTCGCGCGAACGCGTCAGATCGTGCTTCATGGGGCCAAGCTAGCGCCAGCGCTCGGTGCGCGGTCGAGACACGTCGTGCGGGAAACAAGCGCGGCGCGCGGGACGCAGAAACGCGACCGCCGCCCGCGAGGGACGACGGTCGCGCGTGTTGTTCGCTCGCGCAACGGCGACGGCGAGAGCGCTAGTCGATCGAGATCGCCCGCGTCTCGCGCAGCTTGGAGATGAGCGCGTGGAACTCGTCGAAGGGCATGACCACCTGCTCGCGCGTGCCGCGCTTGCGGACGGCGACCGTGCCATCCTGCGCCTCACGCTCACCCGCGATCAGCATGAACGGGATCTGGAGCTGTTGGGCTTCCTTGATCTTGTTGTTCA